>CAZLMY010000134.1:0-14993 GCA_964560845.1 uncultured Occallatibacter sp.
GCGATATCTGCAACCAATTGAATCTGTTCGACTTGTAGCCGGACAACAGTGTTGTGCGGATATTGGTGGACGTTCTCGCGGGGATTTCATTAGGCTTCTGCTTGAACCAGACCTTGCCCGATCTACTGTGCAATCATGGACGTAACGTGCCCACCTCTCCTGTAATCGCCTATATCGCCGATCTCCGCGCATTGCACTCCACCGGTTCGGCCATGGCTGAGACCACGTACTATCCGCCATTGACTCAGTTCTTGAATGCTGTTGGTCAGGCGCTCAAACCACCAGTTCTGTTTTCTACGCAGCTCCGCAACAGCGGCGCTGGCATGCCCGATGGCGGCTTCTTCCCGCAGCCTGCTCGACAGCGCCGGAATGCGGAGCCACAGCCACTCACCAACCCCGAGCGCGGTGTCGTAGAGATCAAGCCGGTCGGTTACAATCTCGACACCTTGGCTGCCAGTGAGCAGATCCGAGGCTATCTGGCCAAGTACGGGCTGGTCCTCATCACCAACTACGGCGAGTTCCGCCTGCTTCGGCTCGATCCCTCCGGAACTGTCCAAACGCTTGAACGCTACACCCTGGCTCGGACTCCCGCAGAACTCTGGAGTGCTCACCTCTCCACCTTTGACCGGCACAAAGAACTGCTGCCCGACTTCCTGGCACGCGTTATTCTCTACAAGGCCCCGCTTTCACAGCCAAAGGATGTCGCCTGGCTTCTCGCTTCCTACGCCCGCGAAGCCCGCGCTCGCGTGGAAGACCACCCGCTGAGAAGCTTCGAGGCCGTCAAGCGGGCTCTCCAAGAGTCCCTTGGAATGCGCTTCGAGGGCGAGAAGGGCGAGCATTTCTTCCGTTCCACCCTCGTCCAGACCCTCTTCTACGGAATCTTCTCCGCATGGGTTCTTTGGCGGCGTTCTCGCGAAGGCCGCGTTCCCGGCGCCCGTTTCGACTGGCGCGTTGCCGCCCACTATCTACGCGTCCCGGTGCTGCGCAAGCTGTTCGGCGAGGTCTCCGAACCTGGTGCTCTGGACTCCATTCAGTTGCAGGAAGTTCTCGAACTCGCCGGTGACGCTCTCAATCGTGTCCAGCCAGCCTTCTTTGATACCTTCCGCGAAGATGACGCAGTGGGCTATTTCTACGAGCCGTTCCTTGAGGCATTCGATCCCGTACTGCGCAGGGACCTGGGCGTCTGGTACACGCCCAGGGAAATCGTGCAATACATGGTCGAGCGCATTGACCAGCTCCTGCGCACACAGCTCCATCAGCCACTGGGCTTGGCCAGCCCTGCCGTGCGCATCCTCGATCCTTGCTGCGGCACGGGAGCCTATCTCACCGCGGTCCTGAACCGGATTCACCGGACACTGATCGAACAGGCCGGGGACGACACGGCCCTGGTTCCCAGCAATCTGCGCACGGCCGCCCTGACCCGCGTATTCGGCTTCGAGATCATGCCCGCGCCGTTCGTCATCGCCCACCTCCAGCTTGCCTCCCTGCTGGAGTATGCCGGCGCCCCGCTCTCCGGCAACGACCGTGCCGGCGTCTTCCTCACCAATGCCCTTACTGGCTGGGTGCCCGAGCGCCATCCTCAATCGGTCATCTTCGAGGAGT
The DNA here is from genome assembly GCA_964560845.1 of uncultured Occallatibacter sp. Lineage (GTDB taxonomy): Bacteria > Acidobacteriota > Terriglobia > Terriglobales > Acidobacteriaceae > Telmatobacter. The sequence goes on from CAZLMY010000134.1 coordinate 1,603, forward strand.
TCCGCCGCGAGCGCGAAGACTCCGAGCACATCAAGCAGCAGGACACAATTCTCGTGATTCTCGGCAATCCGCCGTATAACGGCTATGCCGGCATCGCCTCCATCGACGAAGAGCGCGACCTCACCACCGCCTACCGTGAACCACTCCCCGGACTGGCTGCTCCCCAGGGACAGGGCCTCAACGACCTCTACGTCCGGTTCTTCCGCATCGCCGAGCGCCGCATCATGGGCGACGCCACTGTCCATGGCAACAGCGACGGCTGCGGCATCGTCAGCTTCATCTCCAATAACGCATGGCTCGACGGCCTCTCCCACGTCTCCATGCGCGGCCGCTACCTCCAGACGTTCCAGTCCATCTATATCGACAATCTCAATGGAGATGCATACCGCACGGGAAAGACTACGCCCGAAGGCGAACCGGACCCGAGCGCCTTTTCCACTCCACAGAATCGAGAAGGCATCCAGGTAGGCACGGCCATCGCCACCTTGGTCCGTTCTTCCTCGCATCAAGCCGAGGCCGAAATCCATCTACGCGACCTCTGGGGCACTGGGAAACTTGCCCAACTCGGCTCCGAGAGCCGTCACGAAGTTGAACCCGCATACGACCCGCTCACACCAGCACCAGCTCTCGGCAACCCGTTCGCCAATCGGACATATTCAGCCGACTATACTTCCTGGCCGCGCCTGCCTGAGCTGTTTCCCACATCCTTTTCTGGACTCAAGACAAGCCGAGACGCCTTAGTCATTGATGTTGACCGAGGCCGCCTTGAGGCTCGAATGCAGCAGTATCTTGGAACAATCTCCTCGGACGCGGAAATCGCCGACACAACGCCTGACGCGATGAAGAACAGCAACAGCTTCAATGCAATTGCCACTCGTCGCGTTCTCCAACAGAGGGGATTCCGCGCGTGGCAAGTTCTTAAATACGCGTATCGCCCTTTCGACCTGAGGTGGATCTATTGGGAGCCTGAAACAAACCTGATTGACCGAAAGAGAGAGGATTTCGTTGGGCAGCTTATAGGTAGCACGATACTGTTGGAAGCCCGACAGCGCGAATCCGGTGATACGTTTGTTCGTGGCACAGTTGTCAACGGGTTGGCAGACAACTTCGGAAACGGTTTATCAAGTTTCTTTCCAGCTATTGTCATCGAATCCGCTACGCTTCATTCTGCCATGGGCATCAGAGCGAACCTCAGTGAGGCGGCGGAACGATGGAATTCCTCGTTGCCCGCGCCTGAGCTGAATCTCTTCTTTCACGCCTTGGCCACGATGCACACCCCCAGTTACCGCACCGAGAACTGTGGTGCCTTGCTGGGCGACTGGCCCCGGATACCTCTCCCCGCCAACGTTGAACTGTTGGCTCAATCCGCTTCCCTTGGCCGTGATCTCGGCAAACTACTAGACGCGGAGTCCGCACTGACCCTCTCCGCCGAGTGGTCGTTCCTTGCAGCTATGCGTCTCCCTCTGAATCCCAATCTCGACGAAGCGCTCAGGGTCACTGCCGGGTGGGGGCATCGCGGGCAGGGTAGCACTGTGATGCCCGGCCGCGGCTTGGCTCCAGAGCGCGAGTGGACCGCGGCGGAGCGCGAGAAACTCACTCACCTTGCCGCCGCCCGTTCGCTCAACCAGGAAGAAGTTCTTACCCTGATGGGCGCTTCCTGCGTGGATGTTTGCATCAACGGGAATGCGCAGTGGGCCGCTGTTCCGTTGAAAGTATGGAACTACACCCTGGGCGGCCACCAGGTTTTGAAGAAGTGGCTCAGCTACCGCGAGTACGCACTCCTGGAACGGCCGCTGCGCCCGGAGGAGGCGCAGTGGTTTGCCCAAGTGGTGCGCCGCATCTCTGCCATCTTGCTCCTCGGTCCCGCCCTGGACGCCAGTTACAGATCCATCCTGCCCACGGCCACCGGGCTGGCTTAGATGGAAAGAGCGGGCTCGCCCAGTTTGTCTGCCGGGAAGCTCTCGTAACGCAAATAGGTACCGGGCGCGCGGTTCTTCAGGTGTTCGGGGACGAAAGGGCTCTCTGCTGCCGCCTGAAGCAGATCGGCGGGCCCATGGTAGGCCAGAAAAGGCGGGAAGCTAACCTCGGACGAGCAATGAGGCAGCATCGCGCACTTGGCTACATAAAATGAGGCGTTCCCGGTCGCGTCGTACTCGTCGATCTTGGAGTTGCCGAACTTGCCGCTCCAGAGGTCTTGGGCGGCCTCCGCGACAAGGGCGGCGTTTTCGTGCGTGCTGGCCGCCAGGAAGTGCCAGTGAAGCGGGATCGGAGACATGCCGCAGCCCGAGTAGCGCTGCTCCAGGGCCGCATAAAAACCGACGGAGGCCCGAATCCGCTTTCTCAGGCGCTCGAAGAAGCGCTTGAGGAACGCATGTGCCTGCCGTTCATTGACCGGGGTACTGTAGGTGCCGCACCCATAGATTTGCCAGTCGTAGCCACGCAGCCATTCACCATAATGTTGGGCGCCGGCATTGTAACCAACCAGCCGTCCAGGTGCCTTGCTTACAAGATTGTTCATGTTGTCCTTGTACACGTAGGGTAGAGAACGATCCAAGACAGCTATGAGCTACCTGGCCGTTCTCGGGGTATTCGGATTTCACTCGAAGAGCCTTCTGGAGCCATCGCGGCATTCCAGGGCGGAATCGAGTGTGGCAGCCCAGCATCCGATTGCGGATGCCAGGCTGGTAGACTTGCATTGCGGTTGTCAGGGGGGAGGGGGGGCTGCTTTGTCCTCTTGTCTTCCCGGTTAGCAAGGGTGCGATAACAGGGACAGAGCCAAGGACAGATCAGGGACAAGTAGGGTGTAGCGGTATGTCGTTTACTGTGGTTTAGCGTTGCGGATGATTTCTTTAAGTTGTTGATTTAGCGTGATCTTGGTCTCCTCATAACCCAAAGGTCGCTGGTTCAAATCCAGCCCCCGCAACCAAGGAAACTATGATTCTAAAACGGCTTCCGTGAGTCTACCGGAGGCCAGTTCTGCGTTTGGAGAGAACTTGGGCAAATCTTGGGCAAAGAATCCCTTGTCCAGAAGTGCCCCAAGCTCTCCGGCCAAGCGCCGCAACATTTGTCTGACGGAATCCCCGTCGAAAGCTCCGCGCAGACGGCCAGATCCATCGTCCATGCAGGAATGGCCGCGACGGTTCCATCTGCGAGTTCGCAGTGCAGACATGGACCACACGGCCACATGGCACGCTTCACAACCCGTAGCCGCTGCCCGAATTGCGGATGCCATCCATATCGAACTTCCACGTCCGAAGGAATGTGTGCACTATGGGACGGACTCGACCGGCCGGGGGAAGACTCACTTGCCGGTGGCCATCGGGTATCGCGCCATTTCTTTCTCGGTTAGCTCGGCACGACGGGAAGTTGAGCGGTAGCCTCAGTTGCGTTGGGAAAACCGCCGCCCGAAGGGCGTCTGCCATGCCTGGCCGTTCCATTATGGCTGCACTCCTTTGCCAACCTCAGACATTCAGTTTGGTATGCCAAAAGCCACTCCGCGCAGGTCCAGTTTGGGTCCATTTATCCGGTTGAAGACCGTAAGCCGCTTGTTTTGAAGGGCGCCAACCGGTGTCGAGATCGTAAAAGCTCTTCAGTATCATCGGATCAGCAGCCAATCTCGCTCTTTTTCGGTTGAAAGGTCACTGTCTTCTTTCCTGTCCTAATCTGAAAGGAGCGCGCATTGACTACGCGAATCGCGATTCCTGCGCGGCGCAGGCGTTTTTCTGCCATGGAAACGTGGTAGTCAAAATCGCTTGGCGCTTCGCCCGCATCCTCGCTGCTGTCAACGTCAGCCTGCGTGATTGGGAAAAAGGCAATAATGTTTGGCTGGTCAATTAAGAATAGGTGCGATGACTGAGCTCCTCCTTGCCAGCACCCAGGCCAAGCGAAGATCTCCAAAAATAAGACCAAGGAAAAGGGCCGCTTCATTACCTCGAATCCGTCGCTTGATAAGCTCAACTGCTTTAATAACGGAGATTCGGCACGAGTTTAGCACCACATCCCCTCTGAAAGCCCGAGCCCCGCATTGCCGCCATTTGCAAGGCAACTGCTCCAACCGGCACATCTCCGCCCCGCAACCCCGGTAGAATCAACTCCAGTGGCTGGATTGCCTCCAACTCAACCTTCACCGCATCCGCGGTCCCGCTGGGCGCGCGGATTGCGTGCGCTGCGACCCTCCCACACCCATACCGCCTTCTCCGCCACCATCCTCATGATGGGCTTCGGATTCCTCTCGCGCATCATGGGGTTGGTGCGCACGCAATATATTGCCGCACTGTTCGGCCGCGGGGCCGAGGCGGACGCTTTCTGGGCCGCGTTCTATCTGCCGGACATGATCTCCTACTTCCTGGTGGGCGGCGCGCTCTCCGCCGGGCTGGTCACGGTGCTCACGCGTTATCGCGACACGGGCCGAGAGGCCGAGGGAGAACGCTCTCTCTCGGTGATTCTCACCACCATGGGCCTGGTTCTGGGCAGCGCCATCGTATTGGCCGAACTGCTGGCGCCGTTCTATGTGCGCATCATGTTCAAGCATTTCGACCCCGCCAAGGCCGCGCTCTGCGTCCACCTCACCCGCCTGCTGCTGCCCGCGCAACTCTGCTTCTTTGCCAGCGGAGTCTTTGGAGCGGTGCTGTTTGTGCGCAAGCAGTTCAGCGCGCAGGCCATTGCCCCGCTCATCTACAACGCCGGAACCATCGTGGGCGGCATCCTGCTGGTCAAGCGCATGGGCATCTCGTCTCTGGCCGTGGGCACGGTGGCCGGCGCGTTCTTCGGCAACTTCCTGCTGAACGCCTATTTTGCGCACCGTTCCGGTCTGCGTCTTCGCCCCATCCTCGACTGGCATGACCCGGGTCTGCGCGAATGGGTGCGCCTGTCGCTTCCGCTCATGGCCGGAGTGTCGCTGGTCTCGGCCGATCCCTGGATCATCGGCTACTTCGCATCGGCCACCGACGGCGCAATCTCGCTGATGAACGTGGCCAAACAGCTCTTCGCTGCGCCCACGGCCATCCTGGCGCAGGCTGCGGGCGCGGCCTCCATGCCGTTTTTCGCCAGCCTGTGGGCCAAAGAGCGGCGTTACGAATTCGCCGTCGGCGTGGCCGACTCCGTTTCCCGGGTCACCGCGCTGGGCATGCTGGCTGCTTCCATCATGGCGGCGCTGGCCGTGCCGCTGGTGGACGTGCTGTTCCACATGGGGCACTTCTCCGCAACCGATGCCCGCCAAAGCGCGGTCTTCTTTTCAGTCTTTGCGGTGTCGCTGTTCTTGTGGTCGGCCCAGGCCATCTATGCCCGGGCCTTTTATGCGGCGGGAAACACCATCCTTCCCATGGCCGCCGCCACCGCCGTCACCTTGCTCTCGTGGCCGATCTACGGCGCACTTTACCACTGGCAAGGCGCCATGGGGTTGGCCATCGCCTCCGACGTCGGCATCGCCATGCAGACCCTGGTCCTGGCCGTCATGCTTCACCAGCGCCACATGGTCTCGCTGGCCAGCCTGGACTACGCCGAGATCGGCCGCTGCCTGCTGGCGGCGGTGGTCGGCGGCTCGGCGGCGTGGCTGGTGGCTTGGGGGCTGGGCAGCCTGCTCCACCGGCTGTGGCACACCCTCACCCCGGGCCAAACCCGCCTGACAGATATTCTGCTGTTGGCTGTGGGCGCAATGGTTTGGGCAGTCCTCGCCAAATCCGTTCTGGAGCGTGCCGGATCGGCGCTGCCAAGGGTGATGATGAAGCGCCTTGGATTGGCGCCGGCAGCCGCGCGGTAACGAGCCTGCGCCAAATCGATTTTTGCGGTTTCCACCCATCCGGGCGCTGTTTGAGTCGCGCAAAAAGCAAAAGAAGGGCAGCCACGCGCAATCGATCGCATGGCTGCCCTTCTTTTGGTCAACAGTATCGTTCAGCCCGATGAAAAATGGCGTTACGACTGGGTTGTCTTGATCGCCTCGGCTACGGCCGGGCCGCCTGCTGCGCCGCCCTTGCCTTCCGGCTTGCGAATGTCGATGCCGCCCTTGAAGAAGGCGCCATCTTCAATGCTGATGCGGGCCGCGGCTACATCGCCGGTCAAAGCGCCTTCGGCGCGGATGTCCACGCGGTCGGTGGCCGACACGTTGCCGCGCACCTTGCCCAGAACTACAATTTCGCGGGCGGAGATGCTGGCCGCCACCTGGCCGTTGCGGCCTACGGTGACGCGGTTGCCGGGCAGGTTGATGCTGCCTTCGACCTTGCCGTCGACAAACAGCGATTCCGATCCGGTGATTTCTCCCTTGATAAATAGGCCCTTGCCGATGGTGGCCTGGTCGCCGCCTGTCGCAGCGGGGGCGCGGCCTGCCGGCTCAAAGGCCGGGGGCGCCGGCGTGGGGCGTGAAGGCTCGGGAGTGGGTGGAGGTGCAATCGATCCTGGTTGGCTGGGTTTCCACATAGCGCTCAAGGTGTTCCTTTTCTGTCCTGCTGGGACGAGGCTGCCAAGGCACGGGCCACTGCCTTGGGCCCAATATCGGAATGTGCGGGCTGGGGGCTACATGCCTGCGGAAACCCCACCTGCGGCCACAACTAGGATCTTATCCCCTGGCGGCCAGCCCAAAATGTCACTGCCGCTATTCTAAGACCCTGCCCGCCACATAAGCGAGAGCAACCCAGCACGCAGTCCGCATGTAGCCAACAATGACAACAGCCGCAGCGCCCGCGAGCTGGCCTCTCAAACGATCCGGCGCACAGGCAACTCCGGCTGAAAATGATAAAGTGTGCGCAGGCCCAGATACCCATGACCGAAAGTTCTCAGGACGCAACTCCGTTCCTCAATGTCGACCTCGATCTGTTTTCCAGCGGGGATCTGCAACCGTTGATCGCCGCGATGGGCGCCAAGGTGGAAGTTCTTCACGTTGGGCGCAACAAGCGGATCTACGTGGCGCATCTTGAACTCGCCGGCGCGCATGTCACCGCCGCCGGCCGCCCGGGAGATCCGGAGACGGTGATTCTGGGATTCTGCAAACTGATTCGGGCCTTGAAGCCCGCGGAACGGGCAATCTGGGACGCGGCCAAAACCCGCATCTTCGACATCGGCATCGAAGCGCCGGAGGCCGGCCATCGCTATCAGTTCGCCTTTTCGCAAAAGGCCATGAAGGCCGCCTCGGAAGTGAATGCCCAGTTCGCCCTCTCGGTCTATGGCCCGAAGCCGAAGGTGAAGGCACGCATGAAAGCCCCGTCGGCCAAGTAGGCAGTCCGGCCATCAGCGCAGATTTTGCCCGCAACGAACGAAACCCGCGCCCCCTCTCGGCGCAGCCGGGAGAAATTGCTGCGCGCGGGGCTGCCAATACCCTACTCTTGACCTATGACCGATCGTGAATTGATAGCGCGCATTGCCCGCTCCCCCGGCGGAAAAGCAGGATACAAGCAACTGGTGCGCGAACTCAGCCTCGGCGGAGGCCGCGAACGCCGCCTGCTGCTGGAGCAGTTGGCCCGCATGACCGTCCGAGGTGCGCTCACCAAGCTCGACCGTGAACACTGGAGCATTCCCCGGCCGGTGGGCACGCGCGAGAACCTCTCGGCCGGGCGGCTCGACCTGCACCGCGACGGCTACGGCTTTGTCCGGCCCAACGCGCGCCAGGCCTCGGGCCAGGAAGATATCTTCATCCCGCCGGGCGAGATCAACGGCGCCATGCAGGGCGACCAGGTGCTGGTGGAAGTGGACCCGCCCAAAGCCGACGGCCGCCGCCTGGGCCGCATCGTGCGCATTCTTGAGCGGCGCAACCCCACCGTTGTGGGCGTTTTTCACTACGCGCGCTCCGATCGCCAGCAGGGAAACATTGTGGTCCCGTTTGACGAGCGCATGACCCAGCACATCCTCATCCCCGACGGGCAGGAAGTGATTGCGGAAGGCGAATCCGTCACGCCGCATCGCGTGCTGGGCGACGAGGCCTTGGCTACCCAGGCACACGACGATCTCGAAGGCCTGGTAGTCGATGTGGAGATCACCCACTGGCCCACGCCGACCCGCAATCCCGTGGGTCGCGTGATCGAGGTGCTGGGCGACCCGGACGAGTTCGGCGTGGATGTGGAGATCATGATCCGCAAGCACCAGTTGCCGCGGGTCTTCCCGGAAAACGTGCTGGCCGAGGCGCGCAGCGTGGCGCATCTTGACCTGGCCGAAGTAGCCCGCAGACGGGACTTCCGCAACCTCCCCATCGTGACCATCGACGGCGAAACGGCGCGCGACTTCGACGATGCCGTGCTGGTGACCGAGCGCCCCAACGGCGCCGGGTACGAATTGCAGGTGCACATCGCCGACGTGAGCGAATATGTACGCGCGGCAACCGATCTTGACCTGGAGGCGCGTCTGCGCGGCACCAGCGTCTACTTCCCCGATCGCGCCATTCCCATGCTGCCCCAGGAGCTTTCGACCGACATCTGCAGCTTGCGCCCCGGTCAGGACCGCCTGGTGCTGAGCTGCCTTATGCAGCTTGACGCCGAAGGCCGCATCGAGAGCTACGAGATTGTCGAGGGCGTCATCTGTTCGGCGGCCCGCATGACCTACACCGCGGTCCACGCCATCCTTGAAGGTGACGAAGAGGTGCGCACCCGCTATGCCTCGCTGGTGCCGGATGTCGAGCGCATGCGCCTGCTTGCCGGCCTCATGAATCAGCGGCGCAGCGAACGCGGCAGCATCGACTTCGACCTGCCCGAGCCCGTCATCGAGTTCGACGACCAGGGCCAGATGCGCGGCGTCACCAAGTCCGAACGCACCTGGGCCAATCGCTTGATCGAGGAGTTCATGCTGGCGGCCAACGAGTGCGTGGCCACCTGGATTGAAGACCTGGGCGTGCCATCGCTTTACCGCATCCACGAGAAGCCCGAAGCCCGTCGCGTCGTCCAATTCGAGGAACTGGCAGCGGCCTTCGGCTACACGCTGGGCCTGGGCACCTTGCCGGTGAAGCGCATCCAGACCCGGGGCGAGCGCCGCGACTCCCACGGCCAGGGCCGCAACCCCCGCATGCACGAGGTGCCGGAAGACATCCCTGTGACGCCGCGCATGTACCAGCGGCTGGCGGCCAAGATCGAAGGCAAGCCGGAGGAGCGCATCTTGAGCTACCTCATGCTGCGTTCGCTGCGCCAGGCGCGCTACTCCGAAATCAACGAGGGGCACTTTGCGCTGGCCGCGCCCAGCTACACGCACTTCACTTCGCCCATCCGCCGCTATCCCGACCTGATCGTTCACCGCATCGCCAAGGCCCTGCTGCGGCAGGGTGTGAAGGGCGAGGGCGCCATCGCCGAAGGCCGCCACAGCTCACCCTGGACGCATCCGAACGAGGGGCTTGGCGGCATGGTGATTCATCGCGGCAGAGTGCCCAATTCACCGCTGGCCTTTCAGGGCGAGGCCCCCATTCCCGAGGCCGAGCTGGCTCAGATTGCCGAGGAAACCAGCATTACCGAGCGCCGCGCCGCCGAAGCCGAACGCGAGCTGGTGGAGTGGAAGAAGGTGCGCTTCATGCAGGACCGCGTGGGCGAGGAGTTCCCCGCGCTGGTGCTCAATCCGGCCAAGTTCGGCCTGTTTGTGGAGCTGACTGACCTGTTTGTGGAGGGGTTGGTGCCCATCGACTCGCTGCGCAACGACCGTTTCACCTGGCGCGAGAATACCCACGAGGTGATCGGCGAACGCACCGGCCAGCGTTATCGCGCGGGCGACCGGGTGCAGGTGATTCTTGACCGCATCCTGGTGGCTGAGCGCCGCCTGCAGTTCTCCGTGGTGGAAGAAGGCATTCCGCTCACCGGCAAGAAGGGCCCGAGGCCCCCGACCAAAGCCAAGAAGAACAAGCGCCGCGACGTTGCGGCAAAGCCTGCAAAAAAGAAGAAGCACATGGCCAGGAAGGGCAAGCGGCGGTAGGCTGCCGCACGGTGTAAAATTAGCGAAATCCGCCGAAGTCGACCGAAATCAACGAACTCTGAGGTTGCGTATGCTTACAAGGCTTAAAGTAAACGGATTTAAGAATTTGGTGGACGTCGATGTTCGTTTTGGAGCATTTACCTGTATCGCCGGGGCCAATGGAGTCGGGAAATCGAATCTCTTCGATGCCATCGCTTTCTTGAGCAGCCTTGCTGAAAAGCCCTTGCTCGATGCGGCATTAAGCGTACGCGACGATGGAAGCCATACAGGGGATCTGCGCAGTATCTTTCATCGGGTTGGGGATAGCTACGCATCCGAAATCTCATTGGAAGCAGAGATGATCGTTCCTCCTAAAGGCGAAGACGACCTTGGTCAAGTAGCTAAAGCGGCGATTACGTTTCTCCGATACAAGCTCATACTCGGTTACCGACAAGACGAAAAACCCTACGCTGGCGGCATAGAGATACTCCATGAAGAGCTCACTCACATAACTCTGGGCGATGCGAAAAGAAACCTTCCCTTTCGGCATTCCAAATCATGGAGGACTTCCGCCATTCTTGGAAGGCGGGCCGGGGGGAGCTTCATTTCCACCCAGATAGACAAGGATCAGCGAATAGTCAAAATCCATCAGGACGGAGGGAGCACAGGCCGGCCCAACGGACTCTTGGCTAAAAACCTACCGCGAACAGCGGTATCTGCGGCGAATGCTGCAGAAAGTCCCACTGCGTTGCTTGCGAAGCGAGAGATGCAGTCCTGGCGCAGGCTCCAACTTGAGCCGTCATGTCTCAGAATGCCCGACGCGTTCAGTGCCTCCACGAGAATCTCCACCGATGGGTCTCATCTGGCTGCCAACTTATTCGAATTGGCACGGTCACCCCACCTCTTCCCGGGCTGGGAGGAGGACGGCCATGCCGAGAAGATTTACACAGAGATTGCAAATCGTCTATCAAACCTGATTGAAGATGTTGACGAAGTGAGCGTTGACAAGGACGAAAAGCGAGAGCTGTACACGCTCCTGGTTGCCGGACGAGACCATACCAAGCACACAGCGCGATCATTGTCGGACGGGACTCTGCGGTTTCTCGCTCTTGGTGTACTTCAAATGGACCCACGGGTACAAGGCGTACTTTGCCTTGAAGAACCAGAGAATGGAATCCACCCTGCTCGAATTCCGGCAATGATGAAGTTGCTCTACGATATAGCCACCGATACAAGTGAGCCAGTTTCGGCGGGAAACCCATTGAGGCAAGTCATCATCAATACGCATTCACCCGCCGTCGTCGCTGAGGCTCAGGATGAGAGTGTACTCATGGCAGAGTCCGTATCACAGGTGGACAGTAACGGGATCCGTTTCAAAGGTCTTGCGTTTCGGTGCCTAGCGAAGACATGGCGGGCTGAACTCCCCGGAGCAGTACCGGTAGCAATAGGTAATGTCTTGTCCTACCTAAATCCGCATGAGCAACACCGGCTGCTTAGACTTCCAACAGAGGCCCATGCCCCGGATAGCATTCAGACGGAGGGGCACTTCGTTGGTCGAGTCATTGACAGACCGGAAATACAGGAATCTCTGTTTGGTGATGTATCGGCATGACTGCTCTAAGAACGACCCTTTTGAGTGACGGCAGTTCAGATCGAACACTTATACCGATTTTGGACTGGTTGCTTCAGCGCATGGTTTTGGTTCGTGCACTTTCGGGTACCCAGTGGGCGGATTTGCGATATCGACGACGGCAACCCCTGAATCTTGAAGAGCGCGCACGCTTGGCCGTGCAGGATTATCCGTGCGAATTGTTGTTTGTTCATCGGGACGCTGAAGATCGAATTCCGGACCATCGGAGAGTCGAAATCCAAAATGCGATGCGGCATTTTGGGGGTAATCCCCCTGCGGTTTGCGTCATCCCTGTCAGAATGACAGAAGCTTGGCTACTCCTCGACGAGAGGGCAATCCGGATAGCTTCGGGAAATCCGTATGGCAGACGACCTCTGAATCTGCCGCCGCGAGCTTCAATTGAACGCATCGCCGATCCCAAAGGGGCGCTCTTCCAAGCTCTCAGGGACGCGTCCGAACAAACCGGGAGACGACTCCGCGACCTGCGCGTCGATGAGCGTCGACATAGGGTGGCAGAACTCATGAACCAGGAGCTTCTACTCACCCTACCTGCTTTTCAGGCCCTGGAAGCCGAGCTTAACACCACTTTGGTTGCTAACGGTTGGGCATAGTGCCGCCTCCAGCATCTCTACAGCGGATTCGACCAGCGGTTGGCCTGCTGCTCGGCGAGCGAGCCAATCAAGGGCAAGTGGATGCGCCTTCCGTTGACGGCGTTGATGGCCACCACCAGCAGAACCACGAAGAAGGCCAGATCGACCAACTGCCACAAGGTCAAGGTCAGGAACAGGAGCGGCGGGGCAAGGTTCTGAATCACCCCGATCACCATGTGAACCACCGCCCAGGAAACGAAGAAGAAGATCGACTGCCAGGCATGGAAGCGCACAAAAGAGATGCGTCTGTAGGGTTCAACCACCAGCAGGACGATTGCCGGGATGATGGTCAAATAGGCGAGTCCGCCGGCGGCGTTATCCGAGATTGCTTGTCGGGTCATGATCGACATAGAGGCTCCTTGAGCGTTGAGACGGGGTTTCCGCACGGCGGGTTGGCCACGCCTCGATTGCACGCACTCAAATTGTGCCGTTGTCCGTTGGATCAGTCAGAGCCCGATTGCTCAAGTAATGCGGGCTCGTTGTTGCGCACGTTGCCCACGCGGTCGCTCACCGGCCACGAGATCATCTTCTCGGCGGGAAACGGCCGCATCAGATCCAGGGGCGGCCGGGCCGGGTCTTCGCAATCGAGCCAGCGGTTGTAGTCCTGCGGCTCCAGAATCACGGGCATGCGGTTGTGGATGGGCTCCATGATCTCATTGGGATCGGTGGTGAGGACGGTGAAGGTCTCCAGCGCCTCGCCCGCTTTAGGCTGCCAGCGTTCCCAGAGTCCTGCCAAGGCATACGGCTCGCCGCTCTTGAGGGCAATGGCGAAGGGGTGCTTGGTCTTGGCATCGAGCCGCTGCCACTCGTAGAAGGCATCGGCCGGCACCAGGCAGCGGCGGCGCTTCAGGGCTTCGCGATAGGCGGGTTTGGTGGCGGCTTCCTCGGCGCGGGCGTTGATGGTGGTATAGGCGGGTTTCGCGTCCTTGGCCCAGAAAGGCACCAGGCCCCAGCGCAGGAGGGCAAATTCCCGCCGGCCGGAATCGCGGTTGAGGCGCACGACCGGCTGGGTGCTCTGGGGGGCCACGTTGTAGCTGGGCGCGAACCAGGGCATGTCTTCCAGTTCCACGCCGAACCAGTCGGCCAGAACCTGCTGCGTGGATCGACGGGCAAATCGGCCGCACATGCTTCTGAGCATAATGCGTTTCGGCATTTCAGAACAGACGCAGAAACGGGCTGCATCCAATCGGGCCGGAGCCGATCCAATGTATGCGTAAGGCGAAGCACACGGTTGACGAGGCGCAGTGTGTGGTTTATAGGCT
>CAZLMY010000135.1:0-14812 GCA_964560845.1 uncultured Occallatibacter sp.
TTGTCAACGCGTATGACCTTCACACTTCCTAACGCCACTGCCTTTTCGATCGCCATGCGGGGTACAAACCCTATACCCAATCCGGCCTCAACTGCCGAGAGGATTCCCTCGGTTGAATTGATATCGACAGAGGTGCGGAGTTGTTGGCGCAAAACGCCATTTCGTTCCAGGTATTCTTCAACAACCTGGCGCATGCCCGAACCCTCCTCGCGAAGAAGAATGGGCTCCTTGACCAATTCCGCCGCACTCACCGAGGCCTTCTGTGCCCAGCGATGATCAGGCCTTACGATCAATGCAAGTTCATCGTCTCCAAACGATTCCACTTTCAAATCCGGACGATGCGCAGGGGCTTCAATGAGCGCGATTCCAATCTCGTGAGCCGTCAGGGCCTGCAGCACAGCATTTGTGCTTCCCCCGATTACATGGATTCGGAGTTTAGGCCAATCCCGCAACAGGTGCGTGAGGACCCTTGGCAGAAGGTAAACGGCTACTGTGTGGGAAGCTCCAATACTCAGCTCGGAGGATTCCTGTGCGCCGAATGGAACCAGAGCCGCGACCGCGTCATTCGCAATCGCTTCGATCTTGCGCACGTATTGCAAGAGCGTTGCTCCTGCAGGTGTGAGCCTGGTCTCTCGTCCAATGCGATCAAAGAGCGCAATACCGAGGCTTTCCTCCAGAGAACGAATTTGTGCCGTCACTGCCGGCTGGGTCAAATGAAGTTCTTCCGCAGCACGGCGATAATTCAGCAGATCTGCGACCACACGAAATACTTTCAACTTGAAATTCTCGATCATGGAGTCGCTCCAATCTGATAGTTCAATGTTGCGAGCGCAAGACGGTACTGGAATTGCGCGTCGGCATTGCCAACGGCCGCATCCGTCTGCTGGAACTGCGCCTGGCTCAACTCGACAATGGAGCTGATGCCAAGCTGGTATCGTGTCTGTGCCAGCGAAAGGGCCAGGCTCGCCTGTTTCAACAGTTCCCCAGTCACAGCAACACGCTGATAGGCCGTGTTGGCCCCCAGCCATGCGGTGCGAACATCGCGGACAATCCGGTCGCGCAGATCTCTGCTCTGCTCCGCCGCCGCCTGAGCGCGAATGGCGGCCTCCTTTGTCTGCGCGGAGTAGAGGAAACCATTGAAGATGGGAATTTCCATATTGACGCCGATGCCGCCCCACCAATTCGTAAGGTAGTAAGCCGCGGGGCGAATGGGCACGCTTCCTGCGGTGCCCGCGGCACTGATTGTTGGCAGCATCTGATCGCGTTCGGCATGGCTGAATTTCACCGCAGCTTGTTGGCTGTAATGCAGCGCCTGCAAATCCGGCCGCTGTTGAAGCGCGAGTTGCACGAGTTGTCCGGGATCTGGCGGAGGCGCTTGGAACGTCGGGTTGTCGTCAACAAGGTTATAGGTTACTAGCTGGTCGAGCCCCAGCACTGCGTCCAATACGGCCATTGTCGAGTCGAGGTTGTTTTGCGCATCGAGAAGCAATAATTTTCCCTGCGACAGATTGACGTCTGCGAAGCTCAAGTCGAGGGTCGATTTGAGCTTGTTCTTGGTCATCGCGCCAACCTGCGTTTCCGTAGTCTGGCGGGTGTCCACGTTCTGTTGGGCAACTTTGAGAAGCGCCTGAGCCTGAAGCGCATTGAAGAATGCCTGATCGGCGGCCAGGACAATATCCTCGGTCGTAGCAAGCGTGTTCGCGTTCTGCGCTTTTTCTTGCAACTTCGAAGAAGCTACCAAATTGCCTGTTCTGCCAAAGTCCGTGAGCAATTGGGTGAACCCGCCGCCAGCGCCTGCGTGCTCAAACAATCGAGACGCGGTCAACGACCCCGCAGAGATACGCGAGCCATCCTCCGCATGTACCGCGGTGATGGCCCCACTTGCAGTCGGAAACTCAGCCGACCTGGTTTCGCGCACAACTTGATGCTGCGCCAGCGCCAGAAGCCTGGCGACGCTGACTCGCGGATTGTTCTTGATAGCCACCTTCTCGGCATCTGCTAGCGTCAATCGCGGGCGCTCATCGGGTGCGGCGGCTTGTTGCAGTGTTGAGGAGGACTGCCCCATTGCCGGTGGGCCGGGCAGTGCGGCCTGCTGCGCAAGAGCAGCAAGCGCAACTTGTGGCGCATCCGGCAGTTGGACATTGCCATTTGCCGTTTGACCAGACATAGGCCCTCCAGTGGCGATTGAAACCAGCAGAATCATAGGGATGCATGGCCTTAAAGCCCTCAACATTGTCATTGTTCTTATGCCTCCCCTACGAGTTCCGAGTTCTTCTCTTGGCTGCCGTGGATAATCAAGTAAACCGCCGGAACGAGAAACACCGTTACGACAACGGAGACTGCCAACCCACCGATCACAGCGCGCGCCAACGGTGCGTACTGCTCGCTGCCTGCTTCGGTACCGAGCGCCATTGGAATCATGCCCAGCAGCGTCGCCAGCGAGGTCATCAAAATCGGACGCAGACGAATCTTGCAGGACTGCACGACCGACTCCAGCAGCGACAACCCTTCGCGATGCAAGGTCCCCGCGAATTCAACAATCAGAATGCTGTTTGAAACCACGATTCCTGTCATCATGATCACGCCCATCAGCGACATGATGTTCAATGTGCTTCCAGTAAGGAGGAGGATCAAGACAACTCCTGCCAATCCGGGTGGCACCGCCATCAAGATGATGAATGGATCGATGAACGATGTGAATTGTGTCATCAGGATCAGATAGACCATCAACACCGCGATGATGAGGCCGATCCCAAACTCCAGGAATGACCTGTTCATGCTCACAACAGCCCCGCGCAGGTTCAGCACCGTATTCTTGTCGGTCTTCGTGTCCGCGAGGAGTTTCTGAATCCTTCCTCCTACCCCTTGTAACGCCTCCTTCTTTGTGGATACATAAATGTCGATCACTCGCCGAATCTGGTAGTGATCTACCTCGGTCGGGGTGTTGATCAGTTTGATATCGGCCACCGATCCGAGCGGTGTATACCCTGAAGTGTGATCGCCCGTAAAGAGTTTGCGCATCTCGGCTGAGTTCTCGTGCGCTTGCTGCATCGGACTGTAGCCGGCCGGTCGGATTCCTCGCAGCGGAATGTTCTCGAAATCCTCCATCGACATGTTGTCAATGAATTTGTTCGCGTACTGCACCGTGACCATGTAGTTGTTGCCGCTCTTCGGATCAATCCAGTAACTGGGTGCCACCATCCCATCGGAGGTCATGGCCGTGATCACGTTCTGGACAATGTCCTTTGCCGAAAGCCCGATCAAGCTGGCTTTCTCGCGGTCGATATTTAGCGCAATTCCCGGGTAGTTCAAGTCTTGCGGGATGTAGACCCCGCTCACATCCGGCATTGTCTTGATCTTCTCCGCAAGAGTCTTTGCCAATTCATACGATCCGGCCATATTCATCGAACTCACCTGGATATCGATTGGAGCCGGCAAACCTTGATTGATCACTCCATCCACCAGGCCGCCGGCCTGGAAGTAAGTGGAGAGTTCAGGCATCTCACGCGACAGTTTGCTCTGGACACGGCGCATGTAGTCGTAACTCCCCGTCTTGTGTTCCTGCTTCAGACTGACCTGCACAAACGCTGTGTCCATCGAAGCATTCGTTGTGTAGATCGCCGATAGATCGGGATAGACACCGATGTTGGAAACAATCATGTCGAGTTCATTCGCAGGGACAACACTGCGAATGATGTCCTCAACTTTTGCGATGGATTGGTTGCTTACCTCTAGTCGGGTGCCGCTGGGCATGCGTACGTCGATAATGAACTGACCAGGGTCAGTCCGGGGAAAGTAGGCACGGCCCAGAAACGGAGTCGTAATCGCGAGAACGAGCACCACCCCACCGCAAATCACTGCGGCGGTCAGGCCTGGCCGTTGCATGGCGCGCTTGGCAAGGCCTTCATACCAGTCCAGCAAACGCTGATACTCTGCATTGAATTTCCTGTCGAACCGGGCAAAAATGCCCATCGCCGCATTCTCAGTATGTTCGCCGTCGTCTTTCACTCGGATGAAGCGTGCGCAATAGAGGGGCACCACGGTCATCGCAAAGAAGTACGATGCAAAGATCGACAGAACCACTCCCATTGCAAGCGGCGTGAAGATGTACTTGCTGACGCCGCTGAAAAACGTCACCGGGAAGAAGACAATAGCCGTGGTGAAGGTGGCGGCGAGTACCGCCATTGAAACCTCCGTGCCCCCCTTCTCGGCAGCAACGGCCGGCGTCTCACCCATTTCCATGTGCCTGAAGATGTTCTCGAGCACGATGACGCCGTTGTCGATGAGCCGGGAGAATACCAGCGCGAGTCCGCCAAGAATCATGGTGTTGATGGAACCGCCCATGAAATTTGTGACTAACAAGCAGAACACCATCGAAAGAGGTACAGCCAGCAGCACCGCAACGGTTGCGCGCGGACTGCCCAGGAAGATGAGAATCATCATTCCTGCCAGGACTAGGCCGATCGTTGCCTCCCTGGTAACGTTGCTGATTGCCAGCTTTACAAAAACGGATTGGTCGAACACCACATCCGTCTTGAGCGATGCGGGAACATCGACCAGGTGCCTGATGGCTGCCTTCATGCCGTCCACGATAGTGATGGTGTTGCTATCGCCACCCTGCTTGAACACAGGCACATAGACCGAGCGCTGTCCGTCAATGCGCACAATGTTGTACTGCAAGGCACCTGCGTCTTCTGCCTTGCCGATGTCAGCCACCAGAACCGATGCATTCCCCACCGACTTGAGTGGCATCTCGTTCATCGAGTTGGCATCCGGAAACTGGCTGTTCGCGTATATATTGAAGTCCTTCGAGCCGATGCGCACGTCGCCCGCGGGCAGAATCAGGTTGGAACTGTTTACCGACTGCACTACGTCGTTCAGACTGAGGTTGCGCGCCTCCATCTTCTGCGGGTCAACATATACCTGAATTTGCCTATAGGTTCCGCCATAGGGTTGCGGAACCGATGCGCCCTGCACGTTCGAGATCTGGTTGCGCACCTGAAACTGAGCCACGTCCTTCAGGTTCGTCTCGTTCAAGCCCTGCCCCTTCAGGGTCACCAGGCAGACAGGCTGCGTTGAGGCATCCATGCCCAGAACGACCGGAGGCAGCGTTCCCGGTGGCAATCGTCGCAAGTCGGCCATGGCAAGGTTGGCGATGTTACTCAATGCCGCATTAGGATCGGTGCCCGGTTTGAAATAGATCTTGATCAGGCTCACGCCTGTCAGCGAGCGTGACTCGCTGTGATCAATGTTCGCCCCCAGCGTGAAGAAGCGCTCGAAGGTATTTGTGATATCGGCTTCAATTTGTTGTGGCGGCATGCCGTTGTAAAACGTCGCAACCACCACCACCGGCATATCGATTCTCGGAAAGAGATCGACCGGCATGCGCACAATGTCGACCACACCTACCAGAGACACCATCAAGCAAAGCATGATGATGAAGAATGGATATTTGAGAGCGAACTTTGGCATTACTTTCCACCTCCGCTGTTCTCTTCCGCCTTCATATCGATTACTCCACCAGACTCGCGCACGACTTCCGACGCTGGTTCCTGCACGAGAATAGGAGCGACCGGCTCGCCTTCCGTGTAATTCTCCTGTCCGCCAACAATGACGCGGTCCCCCGGTTGAATGCCGCTCTTTATCTCGGCCAGTTTTGAACCCTGAAGGCCAACTTCCACATTGCGAAGGTGAATGCGATTTCCAGAATCCAACGAATAAACAGTCTCTTGATTTCCCTTCAGAACCAGCGCCTCAATCGGTATGGTCGTTACGTTTTCCACATGGGCCAAATGCATTTGCGTATTGGCGTACATGCCTGCCGAAATCGAAAGGTCCTGGTTCTCTACGTCGATCTCTGTCTCCATCGTGCGAGTCTCGAAGTTCACGTCGCGTGTGAATCGTACGATCTTGCCAGTGAAAGAGCGTCCAATTGCATCGACCCTTACCTGCATCTCATCACCGATGTGCACATACCGCACATCATTCTCTGGAATTGGCATGCGAAGGCGCATCAAGCCACTTTGCGCAAGCCTCACGATCGGTATGTCCTGTTCGTTCGAATTGGTTCCGCTTTGGATCAGAGCGCCCGTGTCGGCATAGCGCCAGACAATCACTCCGTCCAGCGGCGCAGTCACATTGGTGTAGTTCTTGAGTGCCTGCACGCGGTCATTGTCCGTGTGCGCCACATCGGCATGCTGTTCCGCTCCAGCCGCAGAGGCTTTGGCGGCATCCACCTGCGACTCCGCAGAGAGATCCTTGCTTTGAGCATCGTCTAGTTCTTGCTGCGCGATAAGTCCTGGCTGCGCCTTCGATGCCTCAAGCAGTCTCTCATAATCGGAGTGAAGCGCCGAGTGAACGGCCTGGGCCCGCTTGACCTCGTGCTGCGCCCGAAGCAATTCGTCTTTGGCACGCTCAATCTCGAATACGGTGCCCTTCAACTGCGCATTCAGTTCCGGCACTTCAAGCACCGCTAGAGATTGACCTTTACGTACCCGGTCACCTATATCCACGTTAATCTTCGCCATGAAACCGGTCACCTTCGGGTGGACATCCACCACCTGGTACGGCTGAAACTGACCCGCCAGGCTCAGCGTGTGGGCTAGGTTTCCCCTAGCTGCTGTGGCCACCTTTGCCGATGGCATCTCTGCGCCACGCACGGGCGTATGTTGGTTCTTGAAATCGCACGCTGCGATGCCGGCAAGAACGGGAAACGTTATTCCCGCTGCGAGTATCAACGAGGTCCGCTTGCGCATATTGTGTATGCACCTCTATTTCGATTTGTGTTTGCTGAAGCGATGACACGAGGCGCACGTTCTCATACTGAGTAGGCGACCAGCAGCATTCGACCTACAAGTAGGCGAACGAATTTAGAGTTGAATGGGGAGAAGCACTAAGAGAGGATAGGAGGGGGACGGACGAAGCAAGTTCTCAAGAGGGCGCGGCGTATTTGCCACGACCGTTCTGCGGAGTGTTCTCTTTCGCCCGATGCAGGCGCATCCAACGTCGTGAGCGCAAGCAGAAGAACCAGGAAACCCAACGCTTGAACTGTGTAAACGACCCTGGTGTGCGCCTTCGCCCGAATGATCAATGGGCTTTCGTTTGTGCTAGGCCGCTGATCTCTTGATAGGAGTTTCGCCTTCGGCACCTGATGGGATGGGTCTTTGTGCGTATCGTAAAGAGATAATTTGTATTGGAATCCCCAGGCAAATACAGAAATGGCCAGTCCCAGGAACGCCTGGGTCCAAAGAAACCTGTTTAGCCGGCTTTTGGCGGAACCTTTCACTGTCAACTCTCACTCAATTAAGATTCCAAAACGGGCCCTTTTGCGACGACATCTGCCCCCAACCAACTGCAGACAAGAATACCCGTACCTCTTCTTTGATACCACATTCCCTCTCCGGGGTTGCTCAATTGTTCTAATCTTTCATAAGAATATCCGTGGACCTGATGGAACCCCATTAATTTGAGGCTTGCCAAGCTGTAGGGACAGTTCGCAAGAGGCCGCTGACAACCGTGCGTCCCATCGCTCCAAAATGGACATATGTAGACGGGTAGTCATCCTCAAGGTCTTTCTGGAGTGAGCACGGGTGCCCTTACCGGACTGGTTTCAATCTCGATGCGGGTATCTTTGGGAAACGCCACATCGGTTCCTTTGTGTAGAAAATTCTCGTAAAAGGAGAGCCCTGCGGCGTAGAAACCGATGCCGGCAGCCAGACTGCGGCTGCCTGCAGCTAGCCCAACAACCCTGCCGATCAGCCCGAAACCGTTGGATGCGACGCCTGTCTGAGCTGTGATGTTTCCGTCATCGTCGAGGGCTCGGCCTGCCAGCATGGTTAGCAGCAGCGGCACCACGGCGCTGGCCTTGTTGCGCGGTGTAATGGTTCCTTCAGCGTCCAGAGAAAGCCCTTGTGCGGATTCGGCAGTCGCCCCAGCCAGGGCCCCTTCGACAGACCGATCGGGCGTCGACACGCCTTCCGCCTTGGGGAAACGCACTTCCTGAAAGGTGAATCGCAGCTTGCCGTTGCGTCCCAGAGCACGGGCTGGCTTGGCTGCGGTGACCTTGCCAATCAGGATAGAGTCCTGCGCCACCACCAGTTGGTGGCCCTTGTCATAGACAGGTTCAATCACAAGCGCCCGGACCGGATCTCCTGCCTTTGCCGTCTGAGAACTCAAGTCGCAGGTAAGCAGCGCGTTGACGATCCACACATCGGGTTTTCCAGCTTGTACCGGTGCGGGCGGGGCGAAAACCGGCGGAGTGGGGAGAGTTTCCGGTAGTGTCAGCGGAACGGAGACCTCAAAGGACCAAAGTGTGCCTGCCTGGATTCGTTCGGGATGATAGGGCAGCTGATTGTAGAGCATCTGCAAGGCGCGGTCGCCGAGCCCTGGAGAAGTAAAGACGGCCAAACGGTCGTGTAGATTACTCTTTGCCTGGCTCCAGTAGCGGGCGAAAATGGCTTTCGAAGGGGTTGCGCTCGCAGCGGCCAAGTGGAGTGCGGGAGTACCCGTTATTGCAGCACTGGTAGAAACAGCGATTGCGCCGCCGGGCAACATAAGTTGAGTGAATTGCACCTGGGCGGTGTGGAACGGTGTGAAATCAGCCCGGAGCCTTCCATGCCACCGTTCTTTCTTGTCCGGAATCAAGCCGACAACAGTACCGCGCACCAGCGTATTCTGGGGGATCACCATCTCTCCGTCATAGAAAATGGGGTACACGATTCTGCCTTCGACGCTTTCGCCCGCCTTCATCGGATAAGGATGTGAAATCTGCACCTGAAAATTGGTTCCGATGGCAAGCACAGGCTTCTGGAGAGGCGGCGCTGGCTGGGAATTTGCCGGCACCGCGCCTGGAGATGGATCCGCGGGCTTGTCCCGTGGACGATGCTGCAAACTCTGTGCCGCCAACTGGCCAGGCAGCAGAAAGAACATCGGAAAGTACAAGAACACGAGCATCGAACTTCCAGGCAGGCGCATGTCATTTGGACTGCGCGATATGTATTTTCGTGAGGCCTGCCTGGCGCCTTCCGTGGCAAGGTTGTGCTACTGAACTTCTGGGCGACCTGGTGCGCGCCATGCCAGCGTGAGATGCCGCGCTTCGCCGCATGGCAGAGTCAATACGGCTCGCATGGCCTCCAGATTGTTGGTATCTCACTGGACGACGACCCTGCCTCCGCGCGCAGCTTTGTCACGAAGCCGCCTTCCATGAGGCGCACACCGCGTTCGACTGTCATCGAGAATCTCCTTGTACGGTTTCCGTTTTGGGTCCGGTTCCCTGTCCAGTCTTGCGGCCGGAGTGAACCATGTAATAGAGCACGAGAATGGTTGGCCACGAAAGGAACGTGGACGCCACTGCTCCCGCGACCAGCGAGAGGGCAAGCCCTTGAAAGATGGGGTCGGTGAGGATCACGCTTGCGCCGACCACAACCGCTGCCGCTGTGAGAAGCATGGGACGAAAGCGCGTTGCGCCGGCGTCGATGACCGCTTCGGCCAGCGGCATTCCCTGCCGGATACGCAGTTCGATGAAGTCGACGAGGAAAATCGAGTTGCGCACGATGATGCCCGCGCCGGCAATGAAGCCGATCATCGAAGTCGCCGTGAAGAACGCTCCCATCATGGCTTGTGCCGGCATGATGCCTACGAGCGTGAGCGGAATGGGCGCCATGATAATAAGCGGCACGATGAAGGAGCGAAACCAGCCCACAGCATGTATATAGATGAGTACCAGCACAGCGGCAAAGGCCTTGCCCATGTCCCGGAACACCTCGATGGTGATGTGCCACTCGCCATCCCGCTTCATCGAGTAGTGGTCTGTTGACTCGGGCATCGCGGCGTTATAGCGGGTCAACGTGTACCCGGCCGGAAGCGTAAGGCGATCGAGGTCCTTGTTCATCTTCCAGATCGCGTAGCCAGGGCTTTCCACGGCTCCGGCGACGTCTCCTGTGACGTAAACCATGCGGTGCAGATTCTTGTGATAAATACTCCGCTCGATGGCCTTGTGTTCGACGACAACCAACTCGCGCAACGACACGATCGGATTAAGCTCTTGCACCTTCAGATCCGGGTTGCCCGTGGCTTCGCGCAACTGCGCCCACGCCAACTCAAGGTCTCCCTGCGCCGCAAACAACTCCTCTTTGGCCCGGCCGCATCCACCAGGGGAGACATGCGGTCAGATTCAACAGCTAGCCCCGCCTTCACGTGGTCCTCGACAGAATTCAGCAGCGCAGCGGCCGTCTCCTGCTCATGCTGGGCCACGGCGATTTCCCGCTGCGCATACAGCGCTTGCTGGTAGGCACCGACAACACGGAACACAATCTGCTGGTCCACCGCTTCTGCAGAGAAGTCGGCGCTCTGCTTGTAGAGATCGGCGCGATGAATCTGCTTCTGTGTCTTGAACGAATCGAAGGCCACCCACTGCCCCGAGAAGCGCGTCGAGAAATTCCCGATCGGCTGCGGAAAGTTCAGTGCGTTCAAAGCAAAATCAGCCTGCGTGAATAGCCTCTGCCGCAGCCGTGTCCCAAACGCGTACACCGGATCGTTGCCGCGCGAAATGTCTTCAGTAAAACCAAGTTGCGGCAGGAGTTGGGTGCGAGCCAAGCTCGCCGCCAGTTTCGCGTCCAGAGTGCTGGCGCGCGCCATTGCCGCAGCGGGGCTTTGTCCTAGAGCTGCGTCGATAGCCTGCCGCAGCGTCAGTGGTTCCTGCGCACCGGCGACCAGTCTCCCCATCGAGAGCGGAGGATAATGACTAGAAATCGATAAGGGTGCGAACGCATTGTGCTGGATGTCCTTTGGTGGTTCCTTCATAGGAAGAAAGCCACGAAAGAGGCAATCCGCTACAAGATGCGTCGAATTATTTCTCCTGTCGACCGTCGTGGCCTGACCGAGCGGCTCTCAGGCTGCGCTCTGGAAATGGATTTGTGCGTGCCATGATGGAAATGCCGGGAAAACTCCCTTCCTATCGAGACAGGAGCTGGGAAGGATCTCGGTTGTCATTTCCTGCCCACGCTATCCCATGTCACGGCTTTTCGGCGACGTAAGATGAATAGGGCCTTCCCCGCTTCGGCGAGCCGGGCCGTTCCAGGAGTTCCAAATGACTGCTGAGTTGATCCATCGCCTGCACTTTGCCTTCACCATCACCTTCCACTATCTGTTCCCCCAACTCACCATGGGCCTCGGCCTGCTCATTGTGGTGCTCAAGTCGGTGGCGCTCAAGACCGGCAGCGAACAGTGGGACAAGGCAGCGCGCTTTTGGGGGCGGATCTTCGGCATCAACTTTGTCTTTGGCGTGGTTACCGGCATCCCCATGGAGTTCGAGTTCGGCACCAACTGGGCTCGGTTTTCGCAAGTGTCCGGAGGGGTTATCGGTCAGCCGCTGGCCATGGAAGGCGTCTTCAGCTTCTTTCTGGAGTCGGCGTTTCTGGGCCTGTTCCTTTACGGCGAAAAGAGGCTCTCCAAAACGATGCATTGGTTCTCTGCCGTGATGGTCTTCGTAGGTTCGTGGATCTCGGGCTTCTTCATCATCGTCACCGACGCCTGGATGCAGCATCCCGTGGCTTTCGATCGCCTGCCCAACGGGCAGTTCGAAGTGCTCAGCTTCTGGCAACTGCTCCTCAATCCCTGGGGACTGCTGCAGTACGCGCACAACATGACCGGCGCCGTCGTCACCGGTTCCTTCGTGATGGCCGCCACCGGAGCTTTCTATCTGCTCGAAGGCCGCATGGATAACTACGGTCGAATCTTTCTGAAGGTGGGCGTCATTGCCGGCGTCGTCAGCTCGATCCTCATCATTTTCCCCACCGGCGACCTGCATGGCAAATACGTTGCGCGCAACCAGCCCGCGGCCATGGCAGGCATGGAAGGTCTATTCAAGACCGAGGCAGGCGCCGGCGTGGTGCTGGTAGGTCAGCCAAACGAGGAAACCGGGCAGATCGACAACCCGATCGTGGTCAACGATCTGCTCAGCTTTCTCATCTACGGAACCACGAAAGCCGAGGTCAAGGGATTGGATCAAATCCCGCACGACCAGTGGCCCACTGCCCTGCCCTTGCTCTACTACGCCTACCACATCATGGCCGGGCTCGGAACCTGGTTCGTGCTGCTCATGATCGGTTCCGCACTGCTTCTGTGGCGCAAACGGCTTTACACCGCGCGATGGGCATTGTGGGCCTTGCTGCTCAGCTTTCCGCTCCCCTACATCGCCAACACCGCCGGATGGATGACCGCCGAACTCGGCCGCCAACCCTGGCTCATCTACGGCCTGATGCGCACCAGCGAAGGCTTTTCAAGCACGGTCTCAGCCAGCAACGGGCTCTTTACGTTGCTCGGATTCATGGGCCTTTATCTGCTGCTGGGTGTCTTGTTCACTGTGCTCATCTACCGGGAGATCAGCAACGGTCCTGAGCCCAAGACGATCGAAGCGCAAGCGGTTCACGCCGACTGACGCAGATCGGCGCACGCTCGGGAGGAATGAGGAACTGTGGACGGCTTCAATGAGGCATCGGGAAATGAGAGATAACAGTCGTGGAATGCCGGAGTTAGTCATGGCCTATGAGCGCGAAGGGAATTATTTCGCAGCAATCCGCATCGAGATCTCTGGAGAGCCTGCCACGTTTGAATGCAGCGTCGAGCCAACGGCATTCAAAGCGCTCTCAAGGGTTTTTCAATGTCGTCCGTTGGCCGAAATGCCGGGCGTTCCATATCGATATTTCTTTCAAGGAAGTTTTGGCAGAAAGAGAATTGGCTTCGAGCCGGTCACATTCGGAGTTCGTATCGAAGCTGGCCGATCAGCCAAAACGTTTCAGTTTGATGGTCCGACCCCGCTCGTGGCGAATCTACGTTGGTTCTTCGATCTCAGGAAGGAAGAAAAGGCCTCCGCCTTGAGACTCCTTGCACACCTGAAGCGCCTCGAATGATCTTGCGTGGCCAGGCCCGGCTCTGAAACCTGGGAGACGACGCAGCGCGCCGAGGCGCTGTTCACTGTCCACTGTTCACTGTAGGAGTTTGGTCATGTTGGGATTCATCTGGTTCTGGTTGGTTGCTGTCATGATCGTCGGCTACGTGGTGCTCGACGGTTTCGATCTTGGTATCGGTGTGTTGCATCTGTTCCTGCCGCAAACCGAATTGCAGCGCCGGGCCACTCTTGCCAGCATCGGGCCGGTGTGGGACGGCAACGAGGTCTGGCTCCTGGCTGGCGGGGGCACACTGTACTTCGCCTTTCCGCTTCTTTACGCCTCGGCCTTCAGCGGCTTCTATCTTCCCCTCATGATCGTGCTATGGCTGCTTATCTTGCGCGGCATAAGTCTTGAGTTACGCAACCATATCGAAGTCGGCGTATGGCGCGCCCTGCTTGACGGCCTGTTCGGCATCTCCAGCGCCCTGCTCACCATATTCTTCGGTGCAGCTCTGGCCAACGTGTTGCGCGGCGTGCCCCTGCAGGCCGACGGCTACTTCTTCTTGCCTCTCTGGACCAATTGGCAGCCGGGGCCGCATCCCGGCATTCTCGACTGGTACACCGTCATCGGCGGACTGGTGGCTCTGGTTGCGCTCACCCTTCACGGCGCTCTCTGGCTCACCATCAAGACCTCCGGCGATCTCGCCAACCGGGCCCGCCGCATCGTCACGCCGCTGTGGACGGTGCTCGTTGCGCTCACGCTCGCCAGCCTCGCGGCCACCATCGCCGTCCGCCCAGCGAGCCTCGACAACTACTTCCATTACCCAGTCACCTTCATTGTTCCCGTCGGTGTCGTAGCATCCCTGGCCGCCATCTGGTTTCTCAATCGCGGCGCCCAACCGGTGAAGGCATTCCTCTCATCCTGCCTCTACCTGTTCTTCATGCTGGCAGGCGCTTGCTGGGGACTCTATCCGACGCTTCTGCCGGCCACCACCGGCGCCGACAGGGATATCACTCTTCTGCGCGCCATCAGTGGCCACCACACTCTCGTGATTGGGCTGGTTTGGTGGGCATTCGGCATGGCGCTTGCCATCGCATACAACGTGCTTGTGTACGGCAGGTTCCGCGGCAAGGTGGACCTTCAATCCGGCGGACACTGATCCTCTTGGCGAGACAGATTGAGGCCAACGGCGCCCAAGTCCTCGATCGCCTCCGCTCCACTCCTTACCACCTGGTACTCATGGATGTATGCATGCCGGTGATGGGTGGCATCGAGGCCACGGCGCAGATCCGCGATGCCCGATCGCAGGTTCTGAATCGCGACATCCCAATCGTCGCCATGACCGCCAACGCCATGCAGAGCGATCGCACAATGTGCCTGGCCGCCGGCATGAGAAGGATCGAAAAGATGAACCAAAACAGGTCGCCAGGTTGTGTCCCACCCCCGCAGATTCGCGCCGTTCTGTACCTGGACAAGCGCTGAAAGACGTAGCTATGTCTCTGATTACTTCAGGGTTGGGACCGATTCATGAGGCCACGGGGCGGTGTCAGTTTGCTTGCGGATTCTTCATCGCAATCAGCCCCCGGGACCTGTTGGGCGGTTGTTCACCTACCGAATTCCGCCTTGTGGTCCGCAACTCTCGAAGCATCTGCACCAATCGACTGACGGGTTCTCTTCGAGGCGATTCGGCGAGAAGGGCAAAGTTCAGTTCACGGCGAATCGGTCCCCTATGGAGAGCCACTGGCTTGACAGTTCGAAGCTTGAGGGCCTTTTGTGGGAGATTATCAGGGAAGGCCAAACTGAGCTCGGTTGCTATGGGCTAACACCGGTTTCGAAAGCGAATGACGACAA
This sequence comes from uncultured Occallatibacter sp., assembly GCA_964560845.1. Lineage (GTDB taxonomy): Bacteria > Acidobacteriota > Terriglobia > Terriglobales > Acidobacteriaceae > Telmatobacter. The sequence goes on from CAZLMY010000135.1 coordinate 14,739, forward strand.
AATTGACTACAATCGGCCTAATTTCGTGTCTTTCTGCTGCTTTCTACTGCTCTAAGTTGTTGATTTTATTGGCT
>CAZLMY010000136.1:0-14724 GCA_964560845.1 uncultured Occallatibacter sp.
CCCTGCGCACCAAGCTGCGGACCGGCGACATCGTCGAAATCGTCACCCAGAAGGAGCACAGACCCAGCCGGGACTGGCTGACGTTCGTTAAGAGTCCACGCGCCCGCAACAAGATCAAGCACTGGCTCAACGAAGATCAGCGCCGCCGCGCGGTGGAGATCGGCCGCAAGCTGCTGGAGCGTGAAGCGCGCAAATACAAAGTCCCCATGAGCCAGATCGACGACCAGGATCTGAGCCGCATTGCCAACGAGTATGGCGTGGCCACGGCCGCCGACCTGTTGGCTACCCTGGGCCAGGGCAAGCACTCCGCGCACAACGTGCTGAACAAACTGGCCCCCGGTTACAGCGCCCAGGCGGATGCCGAAGCGGCGCCCGAGCCCAAGCCAGCCACCCTGGAATCGGCCATGTCCGATGCGGTGCGGAAGCTGCATCTGACCGGCTCGGATTCGCTCCAGGTCGAAGGCCAGAACGATCTGCTCGTGTACCGGGCTCGCTGTTGCAACCCCATCCGCGGCGAAGAGATTACCGGCTACGTGACCCGGGGCAAGGGTGTCGCGGTGCATGCCCGCAGTTGTCCCAACGTGCAGAACCTGCTCTACGAGAGCGACCGCCGCATCGCGGTGGAGTGGTCCCGGGTGGGCGACCAGTCCTCCAACCGCCCCCAGCGCTACCCGGTCAAGATCACGGTTTTCTGCGACGATCGCACTGGCATGTTGAAGGAACTGACTGCCGTCATCTCCGACGACAACACCAACATTCGCGGCGTGGAAGCTCGCGAAGGCGTGGATGGAGAAGCCGTGGTGGAGTTTGTGGTCGAGGCAGAAGACGTCCGCCATCTCAACAAGATGGTTCTCGGTATCCGCCGCGTCGCCGGCGTCCGCGCCGTGCAGAGGACGCAAAAGCTGTGAGGACGGCTGCTAGCTGTTAGCTTTTAGCTGCTAGCTGTTTTATCCGCGCATTCCGATGAGCCTGACTAGGGGATTTCGTGTCAAAGACCGACGCCTTGAGGAACGCGCTGGACGCTGTTACCGATTCGGAGACGTTTCTCGCATTTGTTCGCGCACTCATCGCAGATCGGGAGGACGAAGTTGGGAAAGAGAAGATCCGCCCCTGACCACCGTATGCTCCCGGATCCACTGGGTGGGAGAACGAAACTATTGAAAGCTATCTAGATGCGGCGGTTGCTTGCGCGGAGGCCATTGGTTTTGGTGAACATGGCGAAACAGCGCCCGTTAATTTATGGAAGCAATTCGCCAGGTTCCTCTACCGGGGCAAGTACTACGAGTGACTCTTGAAGAGCAACCAATGGTCAGCCCGATTATCCCGATCGGTCTAAACCGCACAGACTGGCGCCCGCTGCAATGCGACGCTGACTGAGCGCGCAAATCGTTCGGCGCGCGGCGAAATCGTCGCCAATTCCGACGAACGAATTGCCAAGGAGATCTCATGTCATTTGGACTTTATGCAGCGGGTTTTGCCATTCTCATCGGCGGTTTGGCCTACGCCGCGCACCTGGTACGCGTGCCACCGCAGTGGATTGGCGTGGGCGTCATCGTCATGATCGGGTTCGGCATTCTGTCGGCCGTCAAGGCCACACGACAAAAGGATTCAGCCAGCTAAAAGGTGAGGCAAGCCACGGAACTCACCCCCCCTCCGGCCACTGATCCCTGATCCCTGATCCCTGCCTTTAAAGCACATGCTTGGCAATCGTCATCAGTTGCATATTCGACGTGCCTTCGTAGATCTTGCCGATCTTGGCGTCGCGGTAGTATTTCTCGGCCGGGTAATCGTGGACAAAACCGTTGCCGCCGAAGACTTCGACACATTGGCTTGCCACGCTCTCGGCCACCTGCGACGCGAAGTACTTGCACATGGCGGCCTCGCGCACAAATGCCTGCCCAGCGTCCTTGAGCCTCGCCGCGTTGTAGACCATGAGCTTGGCCGCTTCAATCTCCGTTGCCATCCCGGCCAGCGCAAACTGCACGGCCTGAAATTCGGCGATGGGCTTGCCGAACTGGCGGCGTTGCTTGGCATAGCGGGCGGCGTGTCCCCAGGCGCCCTCGGCCAGGCCCAGCATCTGCGCGCCAATGCCGATGCGGCCTTCGTTCAGGGTCTCGATGGCGATTTTGTAGCCCTTGCCCGGCTCGCCGAGCAGGCTCGCCTCTGGCAATTCGCAGCCGTCAAAGATCAGCTCGCAGGTGCTGCTGGCGCGGATGCCGAGTTTGTCTTCCTTGCGGCCTACGGTGAAACCAGCAATGCCCTTCTCGACCAGGAAGGCGGTGATGCCGCGGTAGCCGGCTGCCGGGTTGAGTGTAGCGAAGACGATAAAAAGGCCGGCCTCGCGGGCGTTGGAGATCCACAGCTTTCGGCCGCTCAATCGGAAGCCTCCCGGGATGGGCTCGGCGCGGGTCTGCAAGGCGAATGCATCGGAACCGGCGTTCGGCTCGGTCAGGGCATAGGCGCCGACGGTACCTGAAGCCAGCCGGGGTAGCCAGAAGCGCAACTGGTCTTCCGCAGCCCAGCGACGCAGCGCGTTGATCACCAGGGTGTTGTGTACGTCAACCAGGACGGCGACAGCGGGATCGACCGTGGAGATCGCCTCAATAGCCAGAACCGCGTCAAAGAAACTGCCTCCGGCGCCGCCCATGGTTTGCGGGATTTCGATTCCCATCAGGCCCAGGTCGAAGATGCCGGCTACCAGCCCCTCGCCAAGCTGCTGTTTCTCGTCCATGGTGCGGACCTGGGGTGCGATCACGTCCTGCGCGAATTGCCTGACGCTGGCATAGAACAAGCTCTCTTCTTCAGATAGTTGCGTTAAGGGGAGTGGAAAATTCGGCTGAATTGCCACGGGCAGGTGCCTCCGGGCTCGCAGTGTATCAAAACGACTGGCCTGCATAGCAAATAGAGCAAGGCTCGGGTTCCGAAGCTAACCGTGGGGGATGGCGTAGTTGGCCGCCGCTTCGCCGTGCCAATTCACTAACGATTCGGCAAGAAGAAACTGCTAAGCGGCATATGCAATGAGTGGGTCCCCGAAGAACGATTTGACTCTTCCTGGATTCTTCTCCATGGCAGCCATGTGATCGGTTGCCGCCTGACGCAGTTTGTCTTTGCTTCGGCATGGCACATGCGTTTCGATGGCTTGCTTCAGGTCGCCGTTGAGACGTTCATCGAGATTCAGCTCCGGCGAGTAGCTGGGCAAGTAAAAGACTTCGATCTGTTGCTGGTGAGCAATCAACCACTCCTTGAGCGCGCAGGGTCACTCGAATTGACTTGCGAGTACCCGCAAGTGGTCTCGCGGAGCGCAAACGTCGCTTTTCTCTATCCGGCCGCCGACCCCACCCAGCTTGGCGATTGCGGGTTCACTCAGTCCGGTGGCGGCCTTTTTCAACCTTCCACTTGCGGTAGCGCCAACCGGATACCTCTTGCCTTGTCAGACAAACCTATACAGGCAATCATATAGAGTAACCACAAAAGATGGCTCGGCACCATAATGGTTACCTCATCTACGTTCAGGATGATGGTCAACAGGATAATACAGAAAGACCACCGAACATAAGGCGAATCCGCGCCACGGAAGCACAGCATCGCGTCCCGCAGGGCTCGGGCTAGGGACCAAAGAAACAACCCTAAGCCCGCGACACCAAGAGTCGTCAAGATATTTACATAACCGCTATGAGCGTAAACTGAGGACCAACCGTTGGCGAGGGATACATTCGCTGCTTCACCCTCGTATCCAGTCCAAAATGCAACATAGCCGTACCCGAATATTGGACGCTTCATGACCGAAACCATCGCCGCGGCCCATATTTCCGTGCGGTTGGAGAGCGTTGGATCTTTGCCTAGAAAATAGGTGATTGAGGCAAGACTCGAAAAGCCCGCGGCAAAGACCAGGAGTGCAATAACACTCAACGCTACCATGACAAGTACTTTATCTTTCCACCTGAGATATCCGACAACTTTAATGCCGAGAGGGTAAAGCAACAATACGCTGAGAAGGACATCGCCAGTGGCGCTTTGGCTCATAATTACCAAGAGTATCGATAAGCCGATGTAAGCGGCGCGGAATAGCCTGCCATATAAACCGGACACTGAAGCGTAGAACGCAGCAGGCAGCAAGAATAGCGTCATCATTGAACAAGTGTTCTTATTGCCATACATTCCATGCCAGGCGCCTAGAAATTCCGTGCTATCTCTGCCGTAGAATGGAAAAAACAACGACAAGACGATGCTGAAAAGGAGGCAAATCCACCCCAGCATCATGAACAGGCTCAACTGTTGCCCGGGGCTGAAACGCTGGTAGATATAATAGGCAAGTAACACTCCGATCGCCGAGAATAGCGACCACTTCAAAGACTTGGCGGGGAGTTGTGACCAGACAACCGAGGCCATCGCCAACACGGTCAGCGCGGCAAACACCCTGTTTTTCAAGCAAGCGTCGACAAGCAAGCGTATTCGGGATGCAACCACCGCAAGCACGATGAGAGCTACACCAGTTATGATCGCGATGAATTCCCCCGACGAATCCGAAGCCTGGAGGGAGCCATACATCATCGACAGGTAGCCATTGGATCTAACGTATTGAAACCAGAATTCGCCCACCGACGCGTAATAAAACAATGGAAGCATCAGGACCCAACTGACAACCAGATGCATTACAAACCTATCTGATGAAACGGCGCTGCTCTGCATACAGTCTCAAGTCCTTTCGCTTTGAATCACGGCCGTATTCATGCTTCTGCAAACACCATCCATGCAGCCTCGAAACGCGGACCTGAGTTTATTCCATCGGTTCTCTTCTGCGGCGATCTTGAGAATATCTTTCAAGGCCGCCCCAACCATTTTGGCGCAGAACACAAAATATCTCTTTCTGTGCCTTCGGAACATCCAAAGAACATTTCGTGTCCGATAGTAACGGCGAACCGGGCTATAGTTTGTGGTATCGAAGACTTTGACACCGAAGATATTATAGGCTTTTGGATAGGCTACTTTGTGCAGCAGGACGGCGCTGGTTGATTCCTCGATCACCCACCCGTGGCTTTTGACCCTCAGGCAGAAATCAAAGTCCACCCAATCAATAAAGAAGCTCTCATCGAATAGGCCCTCTTTCTCAAACACTGCCGCAGGCAGAAGGCTTCCGGAGGTTTGAGCAGCCAGCAATTCACCTGTCACTGAACGCACGGCCCCCCTGACTCGAGCATTGGAACGAGCATCCAAATAGGATGGAACCATAATTGCGACCTGCTGGGCCTGTGGAGAACCGAGGACCGCCGACAAGAGCTTTTCGACGAACCCGGCCGATGGCCTGCTGTCCTGGTCGAAGAGAACTACCCACCCGCAGCCCTGCGACAGGGCCCACCGAATCCCCGTATTGAGAGCGGCGGCGATGCCCAGATTGGCGCCATTCTCAATGAGATGAAAGTTCAGCAGCCGGCATGTCTCGCGGAGATTGGCAAGTTCGATATCATCCGACCCGTTGTCCACCACCACCACGTGCCGAGCCTGTCCGCTGATGAAAGCTAGATTGTCAATGTCCACTTGAGGGGGATGAAAAGTTACAACAACGGCGCAGACACTTCGACCAAGTTCTTGCCTCTCCTCTGAGAGCGGAGCGGGCGCATCGAGAAGGCCGGTTGTGTCTCGCAGTTTCATAGGCCGCTAACGATCTCCGCATACTGCTTGCAAATGACAGACCACCGGAACCGCCGCGTGAACGAGCTCAACCCCTCCTCGGCGACCTTGCCACGAAGCTCTTTGTCCGCGATGAGCTTCTGGAATGCATCGGCAAGCTCGATCGCCGCCCCGGGCTCTACGAGGAGGACTCCGCCTTCGGCTGCAATCTCAGGGATTCCACCCACGCGCGACGCAACCACGGGGATCCCGCACGCCATTGCCTCGATTACGATATTCCCGAACGGCTCCTGCCAAGTGGAGGGGCAACAAAAGATATCTGCGTTCTGGTACTCCTGTCCGATCTCGGTACCGGGGCGATATGGCGCAAACTGGACGTTGGATGGAGCATGCTTGACTAAGGACCTGGTGTAGGAAGTTGGCTTGCTGCCGCCAGCCAAAGAAGAACCGACAATTCTGCAGATAGCATCGACCTTTCGCGCTTGCAGAATCCTCATAGCCTCCATCAACACGTCGACGCCCTTGGTGGGGTGCAACCGGCCGACGAAGAGAATGCAAGGAACATCGCGATGCTGAATCTTGCCCGAAGGCAACGGATAGAAGAGTGCCTCGTCCGCTCCGTTGTGAATGGTATGTGTGTTTTTTAGCCACGGCATCGATCGCAACGACTCCTGCCGCAAAGCTTCACTCACAAAAATCATGGCATCGGCGCAGAACAGCCGATACTTGTAGCGCTGGTAGTAAGGAGTAATCGAGTTATGGGCGTGGAATACAAGTTTTACGCCCTTCTTGCGGATCAGAGACTCCAGCGCAGCACAATAGGCCGGCTGATTGTGGCACCAGACGATGTCGCCCGCCTTCAGTCTGGACAAAAGCGGCACGAACGCGATGCGAAAAAACCACGAAGTGGCCCAGGCAGGAAAATGCCCCCTGCCTTTAATTTTGCTGTATGGCACCAATTTCGGAAGAATTACAATCCGTTCCGGCGGATATCCCCACGTGTCGTCGGCGACCCTGCAGACGACCACCCTGGAAACGTCAAAGCGCATCATGTTCGCTATATTTCTAGCAATTGCGCCGCCACGATATGCGGAGAATACTTCTCCCTCGGCCAGAAGATGATAGATCACTGCGTCTCCTCAACTCTCCCTCTCTCCCCTTGCCGCGAAGAGTCCGCGCTAGAGGGAGAGAGCACCATCAAAAGAAGTAGCTGTAGCTATTGCCGACCAGATACGGTTCGAGGCGCCGGGACTTACCGGAGAACCGGCCCAAGCGGCTCGCAGCAGAAGGCCGCATGCCCGCGAACCCACGCGGCAACCACTGCATAAGCGCCAGGCTTCAGATGGAGAGAGTCTGTATCTCTCAAAACCGGTAGACTGCCGCCGAACCCACCGAGGAGGCAATGCCGCTGATATTCACGGCTGCATTTCTCAAATAGCTGAATGGCACATAGACGATGTCGTCCGGCTGCAGGAGCATATCGGCTTGATTGCCCTTTTGCATGGCGCTTAGAGCCACGGGGATTTCAATATACCCGTTGCCCGACTTCCGAATCAGCCTGGCATGGGAGGGCACGGCTGTATTGTTGGTGCCGCCCGACCGCGCCAACAGGTGCAGGGCAGTTATCTGCGATTCGTTATCGCCCATGACGTAGGCGCCGGGGACCCGGACATCTCCCAGCATGTACACAATGCCAGCCTTGGGGACCAACACTGTGTCGCCTGGCCTGATCTGCACCGCGGTCTCCATCGCCAACCCTGGTTTGTTCGAGACATAGTAAGGAACCTTTTCGCCGGTCACCCGCCGCTCAATCATAATCTTGCGGTCGGCCAGTTCTGTCAGACCGCCGGCCAGCGCCAGCACCTCGAGCACAGAACGCGGCGTATTGATCGCATAGGCACCAGGCGATTTGACCTCACCCAGTACAGAGACTTTTTGTGTGGTGAATTCCTCCACCGTAACCGTCACGCGGGGCCGGAGAAGAAAGTGCCCTTCCAGCAACCGCTGCTCAATGGCATGGGCGGCCTCGGGTGGCGCCAAAGCGGCAACCTTGACGTTCCCTCCCAGGAGCAGAGTAATCTCGCCCGCATCGGTGACGCGCGCATGTTGCTCCAATTCGGGGGTATCGAAGACTTGCACGTGCAGCATGTCTCCGGGCCCGATCAGGAGGCTCTCCGGCGCCTGAGCGAGTAACCCAATTGCCGGAAGAAGCAAGAAGCAGAGCAACTTAACTGTCTTGCGCATCGTTGTCCTCCCCATAGCTGTAACCGTACTTACGGTAGCCATAGTAGCCATAGTAGCTTTCGTCGTGGGGACGGAGTCCGTTGAGCACGACTCCCAGATAGTGCTTGCTGTCCGCAGTAAGGATACGGTGAGCCCGCCGAAGTTGCATCCGCTCGGTGAACCGGACTCGACATACCAGGACCGTAATGTCGGCCAGCGGGTTGAGCTGAACAGCATCGGTGATGGGGAGAACCGGCGGGGAGTCAAGGACGATAAACTCGTATTCCTTGCGCCACTGCGCGATCCGCGCCCGGATGCCAGCCTCGATCAGATCGGATGGATTGGGCGGTGTGCCTCCCGCCAGCAGAACGTGAAGCTGGGGAAGTTCGGGAAAGAGGCTCACGATGGGAGATTGCGGGTCCTGGTTGGCCAACATCTCACTGAGGCCAGGCCTGGCGGGCAACCCAAGGCTGCGCCGGAGGGTTCCGCGCCTAAGATCGATATCAACCAGCAGAACCTTGCGATTGGACTGTGCGAGCACCACGGCCAGATTGGCGGAAAAGAGCGTCTTTCCCTCACCGGGAATCGCGCTGGTGACCAGAACAACAGAGCCTCCGTGCTCCGATGCGCCACTGGTGAGCAACAGTGCGGTGCGGACTGCGCGGACAGATTCTGTGTAGGTGGACTGCGGCGACTGCAGACTGATCGGGGAATGCAAGGTCGAGGAACGGGGGGCCAGATCGGAGAACGGCGTGGCGCCCAAGATCCTTTGCCCGACAATTTCCTCAACTTCGGCGATGCTGTTGATCTTGTTGTCGAGAGTGTCGACCACCAGCGCGGCGAGATTGCCGATAAAAAGTCCCACGCCGAAGCTGACAGCCATGTAAAGCGGCACGTTCGGAGTCTTCGGCTTAGCCGGGACGCGGCCGGGATCGATAACGGTGATGTTCGAAGACCTCAACCCCTCGAGCACGCCCGCTTCCTTGAGGCGCTTCAACAGATCCTCGTAAAGCCCCCGGCTCTCTTCCGCTTCCTGGCGCAAGATGGCATACGAGATGGCCTTGTCGTTCAGCTTGCCTGCATCGTCCTTGAGCTTTTCGTATTGGCGGCGTGTGCCGACTTCCGCCTGGGCGGCGATGGCATAGTCGCTCTTGGCGCGGTCCCTCAGGCGTACGGCCTCTCGCGCAATAGCATGTTCCAGACTCGCGATGCTGGCACGCATCTCATCCAGTTTTGGATAGGAAGGACCGTACTTGGCCTCAGCCTCCTGGAGAGCAGCCTGCTGGGTCGCCTCTTGCTGGCGCAGGTTCTGGATCACCATCAGGGAATTGTTCGCTCCCTGAGAGTTGATGCTTGTGTTGCCGGCCAGGCCAGAGAGCATTTCGGCATCGCCGCTGTCGGCTGCTTGCGAAATCGCCCCTTTGAGGATGCGATTCTGCTCGGCCTGGGTCAACGCCGCGGTAGTCTCCTGGAACCGATCGAGAACTCCGGAGTACGCTTGCTCGCGTCCCTGGGAGTCCGTGGTACCCAGGCTGAACACTCCAGACTCCTTTTGTAGATTAACAACCTGCGCCTGGAGATTCTCGCTCTCCTGTCGCAGTTCGCTCAACTGGCTGCTGAGCCAAATGGAAGCTTGATTGGTCGCGTTGTATCGCGTCTGAAAGTTGTAGTCCTGGAGCGACTGCATCAGGTTGTTGACAACGGCCGCAGCCACCTTCGGATCGGGATTCGAGTAGCTGATCTCGATGACGCGCGTTCCGCCGACGGGCTTGACTTTCAGGTTCTTTGAAAAGACCTGCAGAGCCGCCCGCTCGCGCTGGGGAGCGTTTTCTAGCTTGGCGCTTGGCGGGTCGGCTATGCCGGAAGGCGAAACCATGCCCAGCACCGCGCCGATCGGGTTCCAGCGGGGCTTGAAATCCTGAGTGCCCTCTAGATGAAGGTCCTCAATCGTACGTAAAGCCAGAGTGCCGGACTGAAGAATGTTGGCTTGCGTTTGGAGATTGATGTTGGCGCCCAGAGCATCGGAAGTCGAGTCCGCCGCACTGCTCATCAGGCTGCTCAGGCCCATCGCATCGGCGCTCTCCTTTTGCACCTGCACCGAGCCCATCGCTTCGTAGCGCCGCGTGCAAATCACGCAATACAGCGCACCCAATACGACTATCGCGATAAAGGTACCGAATATTACACTGCGCCGCCTGCGGTAAACTGTTAGCAAATCACGCAGAGTCAGTTCTTTTTCTAGGGCGGACTCCAAATCAAAGACCTCGCCGTTCTATAAAGTTGTACCATTGTTGTAGTTGGCTTGTAGCTTCCAGAGTAGTGCTTGAATTTTTATATCTGCTCGGGAGTCGAAAGTCAAGACGGCCGCTTCAGGACAAACGCCCGGCGGAACCCGCTTAAGGGCGGCTGAAGAGCGTCGCAGTATCGGTTTCGGCGTATGCAACTCATCGCGGCCTCCACAGGTGTGCGGTGGTGACAGTTGGTTTATTTCCGCCGCCCCGCCCCTCCTGAAGTTGTACGTTCGGGGAGCTTGAACGCGGTGTACTGCGGTCCGTTGCACCCGGCTACGATACCGAGTACGGATGCCAATTGCGAAGGGATCGTTGGAGCCTGTTTCCCTTCGCCGTCACCAGGCTCGTGGCCTTCCGTCGCCATCTCCCCAGAGATGCCATATGAAAAGGCAGGCGCTGCATGGTCCCCTCGGCTCTGCAACTGGTTCGGAGCCGAGGGGCCGCAGGGACACGGCTCCGCTGTGCGCCGGGTGCCAGTCGCGCGCTACTTCTAGCGTGGAGGACCCGTCAGGATTTATCCGAAACTTCATGTTCGTGTCCAGGCGGCGCGCCGGGCGAGGTACATGGTCGGCCTTGCAACGGGCGGTCTTTGGGTTTTCCGCTTCGGACGAGCTGATTTCGACCCCGCTCCTGCATCAACGCCCAACAACCGGGGCAAGTCCAGCCCGTATAGGAAGGGCGTATAATTTGCGCGCGCCGGGGGGGTAATGGTACGTTAGAGGGAAGAGTTGAGAAGACGATCTGGAACCGTCACACGGAAGTGGCTGTTGCTGGGTCTTGGACATCTAAATCGCCTTGTATCAAGGGGATTACAATTTGTATCCCGTATTCAGTGAATTCTTCCATCAAATTGAATCGTCCTACGCAGGACCAGATCGTATTATGAGCTAGAAACCACTCCACCAGCTTGACGTCGAGAGTACGAGCGCTAGGGAATGATTCAAAGACAAAGCCATCTGGCAGTCCATCGAGGCTGGGGTCGGGAGATATGCATTGCTGCCCCAGGAGGCAGAGCCGCAAATGGCGTATTGATAAGTATTGAGGATTTCGTCGCTGAACTACCTTCAGATTTCCACTTTAGCCGCGTCACTCGGAACTTCGAAATCGGGATTCCAAAATGCCAGCAGCAGCGGCTGTTCCAGAGGGCGTCTTCGTTTTTGATTGAGTCCTGGCAGTCGTGTTTGGCCTTAACGGGCCAGTGAGCTATTGAATAAATAGGCCGAACTTGTGACCGTAACCGGCACGAGATGAAGTGCCGCCATCTCTCATTCTTTAGGCGGGCACTGGAAGATAGGGGAGAAGTTGCTTTTGAAGAGGATCGCCCAGGAATTCAGACGAATAGGTTCCAGTTCGCTGGCTCGCAATGCCGGGTGGGCGTTTCTCGGGAAGGGACTTTCCATCGTGTTCCAGGGAGTGTACTTCGTCCTCCTGGCGCGACTGCTCGGTGCCCAGCAATATGGCATCTTCGTCGGTACGGTAGCTATGGTTTCGACGCTGAGCCCGTACAGCACATTCGGATCGGCGCCTGTCTTCCTGCGCTATGTCAGCCGCGACCCTCAGAACTTCGCGCTGTATTGGGGCAATGTTCTGGTTACCACAGCCGTTCTTGGCACTCTCTTGGTCGGGCTTCTCACCTGGGGGGTCCCGCTCCTGGCGCATTCCTACTCATGGACGCTCGTGCTCTGTGTGGCCATCGGCGAGTGTTTCTGTCTCCAGCTTACGTATGCGGCCGGCCTTGTCTTTCAGACTTTTGAGAAGATGCGTGTGACGGCTGCTCTCAATCTGCTGGTCAATTGCTTGCGTTCACTGCTGGCCTGGACCATGCTGTGGCGTATGCACCACGCCACTGCCGGGCAATGGGCTGTGGCTGCGTTGAGCGCCTCTTCCATCGCCACCGTCATTGCCCTGATCTTGGTTAGCCGCGAGCACGGAAAGACCGCCTTTTCCTTGAGCCTCCTTCGCCGCCGCATCGGAGAAGGGTTTGTCTTTGCAGTTTCCGGCACCACCGGTTCGGTCTACAACGACATCGATAAGGCCATGCTGGGCCACTATGGAATGAACACTGCCAACGGCATCTATTCCATGGCCTACCGGACGGTCGACGTCGCCACCATGCCCGTCCTGTCAATTCATGCGGCCGCCTTTCCCCGTTTCTTTCGCAAGGGCCAGGATGGCGTCGGGAGCACAGGCGCATATGCGTGGAAAATTCTGAAAAGGACCATGCCTATGGGGCTGGTGCTGGCAGCGGCTTTGTTTCTTATCGCGCCGGTCATCCCTCGTCTGGTGGGAAGTAGCTTCAACGAGAGCGTCTCCGCTTTACGCTGGCTTTGTCTGCTGCCTTTATTCCGCAGCTTTCATTTAAGCGCGGGCGACGCCTTGACCGGAGCAGGACATCAGAGATTCCGACTCGGCTCGCAGGGGGCTGCGGCTCTGTTTAACTTTGGAATCAACCTTTTCCTGATTCCGCGCTACGGGTGGCACGGCGCAGCGTGGTCCAGCTTGGCCACGGACGGGATGCTGGCTGTCTGCAACTGGACCATCTTCATGGCGGTTTACAGAAGAGATAAAATCAGGAGGGTCCTGCAATGAATGATGGTGTCTGCGCCGTCGTTGTGACGTATCACCCGTCTCAGGTAGATATTGATAACCTAGCCTTTATTCGCGAACAAGTTCAACATTTAGTTGTTGTAGACAACGGCTCCGATGAAAATCAGCTAACAAATATCCGCTTGGCATGCCAGGCACCCAACATCCATCTCATCGAGAACGGTGCAAATCTGGGTATCGCCGCGGCGCTTAATACAGGAATCCAATGGGCTATCTCACAAGGCTGCAAATGGGTAGTCCTTTTCGACCAGGATAGCAAGCCATCAGGAGGATTTGTCGAGACCCTGCTGTCTTCGTTGCTGAATCATCCGCAGACGCAGAGGATCGCAATCATGGTGTCATCCTCGGTTGATGCGCGTTCAAATCTGGTTTCGAAGCCTCCAGCCGTTTTCTATACGCCTGATGGCGAACTGCTGGTTGCCCAGACCTCGGGCAGTCTTATGCCGACTTCAGTGTTCCAGAAAGAGGGTTGGTTTGACGAGAAATTCTTTGTCGATTATGTGGACTACGATTATTGTCTGATGGTCAGAATCCACGGATGGATCATTGAGAAATGCACCGATGCCGTGCTCTTGCACAAGCCCGGCGATCCAGGAGATTATCGGGTTTTTGGCGTTCGGCTTTTCGGGACTACAAATTACAGCGCAGCTCGCCGCTATTACAGGACTCGGAATGTCCTGTGGATGCTCCGGAAATATTGGAAGACGAATCTTCGCCTCTGCCTGACAATGAATTGGTGGAATTTGAAGGACGTCGTAAAGATCGCTGGCGAGGTCAATCCATGGAACAAATGGCGCGCCGCGTTCCGTGGCTTCGTAGATGGCTTTTTTCGAAATCCAGGAGATACGCCCAATGCGACGCGCGCAGTGCAAAACTAATCTCGTCCGGTTTGGCTCGGCTCCGTTAGCGATTGCGCATCTTTCCTTTTCGATTCGGGCGATGCGCCGGCTCGAATGCTTTCAATCAACAAGACGGGCTACATCGTCACGTTTCTTTATGGAGAGAATATGAGGCGCCCTACCAGCTTGCTTCAACGTATCCCCAGAATCCCTCATCGGATTTATTGGGAGTTCCGCGTGTGGATTCTGTCCGTTCTTCCGCTGTGGTGGATTAACCGTTACGGGCACGCACCAATCACGCAGCCTGACGGTCCCGTCGTCTCCTTGACCACTTATGGATATCGACTGCGGACAGTCTATCTTGTGATTGAGTCCATCGCCAGGGGCCGCCTGCTTCCCTCCAGAATAATTCTCTGGATAGACGACAAGGATTTCTTCGACAACCTGCCTGCGCCGATCCGCCGGCTCAAGCAGCGTGGCTTGGAAGTGACGTTTTGCGAGAATTACGGTGCGCACAAGAAGTACTACCCCTATCTGCAGTCGCAGAATACCTTTGACACGCCACTTGTGACTGCCGACGACGACGTTTTCTATCCCGACTTCTGGCTGCAGGATTTGATGAAGGCCTATATCGAGCGTCCGGATATCGTGAATTGTTTTTGTGCGAGCGTATTTCGATTGAGCGAACACGGCATCGCAAAAAACTCGGAATGGAAGATTTCTGAGTCCACGGAACCGGATTTTCGCAATTGTGCGATCGGGTACTCCGGGATCATCTATCCCCCTGCGTTTCTTACTATTCTCAAGAAGTTGGGGACTTCGTTCAAGGACTACTGTCCCACCGCGGATGACTTCTGGCTCCATATCCAGGAACTCAGGGCGGGATATAGAGTCCGTCAAATCCGGCCGAAGGCGCTCCGCTTCCTGTCAGTCCCTGGGTCCCAGGTAATCGGTCTTTGGAAAGACAACGAGTACGGCGGCAACGACCGGCAGATCGAAGCCACCTATACGACCGAAGACGTTCAAAAGATGCTGGAAGAATGCGCACGAACGGGCAACGATACGCTCTTGCCGGCAAACCTGAACTGAGCTTGTTGGCAGTTGTCTTGAGAGAATGGCCTATTTTTTTTGCAGGC
>CAZLMY010000137.1:0-4513 GCA_964560845.1 uncultured Occallatibacter sp.
TCCACCTGCGGTGGGGCCAACTCCACCTGCGGTGGGGCCAACTCCACCTGCGGTGCGGCCAACTTTTCCGATGGATTCTTGGCACCCCCAACATATTCCACCGCCGCATCCACCATTGATTTGAGGCCGGCATCCGGCTTGAGCGAGGCCAGCGGAAACTCCGCCCTCAGGCTGGCTTCCGCCTCTTCCGCCGTGTCGGCCAGCGCCAGCCAGCAAAGGCCGCGCTGGGTGGCGCCCACCACCATCCAACCAAACGGCGACTGGGCCGCGCACCAGCCGATCTGTTCGCCTTGTCCGCCCTTTGCAAACCGGCCCGGCGTCATGCCCAACTGCGCACCCTCGTAGGCCCGGCTCGACGAACCGAAGCCCGCTTCGTAAATTGCCTCCGTCACACTGCCTCCTTGCCGCAAACTGCTGCGCAGCGACCCTGCCCGCAGCGCTCTCTGGTATTGCAGAGGGCTCACGCCCATATCCTTTTTGAATAACCGCTGCACGGTAAATGGGCTCAACCCTGCCATGCGGCCCAGTTCCGCGAGCGGAACCGCGCGGTCCCGATGCGCCTCGATATACCGGCGAATCCGCTCCAGCGGCCCGCTTACCTCCGTGGCCGGAACGCCGCGTGGTGCAGTGCTGGTCGGCTTGCACCGCTTGCAGGCACGAAACCCGGCTGCCTGCGCCTCTTCCGCCGTGGCAAAGAAGCGGACATTCTCGCGCAGCGGCCTCCGGCTCTTGCAGTTCGGCCGGCAAAACACCCCGGTGGTCGCAACGGCATAGAAGAACTTTGCTGCCGGTTCCCGGCTAATCACCTGCTGCCAGGCAACTTCGGCATCGAGGGTTGCGCCCGGCTTCATTGCAACCGCGCTGGCTTCGTCGATTTCCATTGCGCTTCTCATGGAGACCATCCTCGCCCATTCGCCGCACCGCACGCTATCCGATTCTTGCGCGCAATTCCGGGATTTTGTCTTTGCCGGTCTCCGGACTTGCGATTGGCGCGATTGCCCAAACCGACTCCGCTACTGCCCGTCCATGGTATACAGGTACCCGAGAACCGACCGAGGTCCGGCCGTCACCAAAGAGGATTCGCCATGAGGTTCAAGCTGACTGTTTTGTTGTTGCTCGCAGGATCGGCGCTGCCGGCCGGCGCCGCCTACGACCCCGCCCCAGGGAAGCCCACCGAACAAATCACCGCGACACAGTTGGAGCAGCGGCTGACTGCGGCCCAGGCCAAACCCGATGCCGAACTGTCGCAGTTGCTCTCCGGGCTGGAACTCAGCGAACGGCTGAGCGCGCCTCGCCTGGCACGCCTCAACGCCGCCTTGCCCGGCGACAAATCCCACCAGGCGCTCATGCTGCTGGCGGACTCGGCGGCCTTCCTCGATCTTCCCGATGCCGAGGTTCCGACCGACCCCGTGCCCGACGCTGCCGCGCTGCGAAAAATGATGACGCTCCTCGTGAGCTACGTGAACACCACCGTCCGGCAGTTGCCCAATCTGATGGCGGTGCGCGAGACCACGCGGTTCGAAGACCGGCCGCAAGAAGATGTGCTGAGCCCCACCGGCATCACCACCGTCTTCTACCAGCCCTTGCACTACGTGGGCAAGGGCAATGTGCAGGTCACGTACCGCGACCACCACGAGGTGGTGAACGAGGGCGGTTGGAAGGCCGTCACGCAGGAGGCTCCCATGCGCGGTCTGGTGACCGCCGGAGAGTTTGGGCCGTTCCTCAGCACGGTGGTGGCCGACGCCATCCATGGCACGATTACCTGGGCTCACTGGGAACAGGGAGCAAGCCAGACCGAGGCAGTCTTCCATTACGTGGTCCCCAAGGAAAAGTCCCACTATAGCGTGCAGTTTTCCTCCGACATGAATGCGAACTCAAGTGCCGGGGAACCCCCGGAATGGCAAATGTTCCATGTGCATGCCGCTTATCATGGGCAAATTGTCTTCAACCCGGCCACTGGCGCCATTCTCCGCATCACCATCGAGGCGGACATGGAGCCGGGCGAGATGGTCACCAAATCGGCCATGCTGGTGGAATACGGGCCCGTAGAGATCGGCGAAAAGAGCTACATCTGCCCTTTGAAGAGCGTCTCCATCCTTCAAAACCGCCGAACACGTTCAGCCGGCCAGGTGAGCCCTGGGGGCTCCTTGAAGACCTTTCTGAACGATGTGACGTTTGAGCACTATCGCCGCTTTGGTTCGGAGGTGCATATCTTGAATTGAAGCGGTCCCGCCGGGGCTTCGGCGCGCCAGTTTTCAGCTACAGACTTCGCGCCAAGACCGCTTCAGCCCGCGCCAGATCCGCCTCCGTATCGACGCCGATCGTGTCTCCCGGAGCCTCGGCCACATAGAGCGCAATTCCGTTTTCCAATAGCCGCAACTGCTCCAGCCGCTCGATGCGCTCCAACGGCGAGGGTTGCAGCGCCGCAAACCGCTCCAAGGCCGCTTTTCGGTAGGCGTAGATGCCCAGGTGCTTGCGGTATCCGGCGAAGCCCGCTCGATCCCGATCAAAGGGGATCGTAGCCCTCGAAAAATAGAGCGCCCGCCCGTCCAGTGCGGTCACCACCTTCACGGCATTGGGGTCGGCGATCTCGTCGGGCGGGCAAGGCACCGCGAGGGTGGCCACTTCGACTTCGGGACGATCAAAGAGCTTCAAGAGCGGCGGAAAAAACTCCGCTGTCAGCGTCGGCTCGTCGCCCTGGATGTTGACATAGATGTCGGCGTCCAGAACTCGCGCCACTTCCCGCACCCGGTCGCTTCCGCTGGGGCATTGCGGCGAGGTCATGGCGACGGGAATCCCGCGCTCCCGGCACACCGTCGCAACTTCGTCGGAGTCGGTAGCCACAAGCACTGGATTCATGAGGCCGCCGGCCATTGCGGCGCGCCACACCCACTCCACCATGGGCCGGCCGGCAATGGGGCGCAACACCTTGCGGCTCAGCCGCGTCGAACTCAATCGCGCCGGAATCACGCCGGCAATCCGCAACGTACTCATGCACTCGAGTGTAAAGCGCAGGCCGGCTTTGCTCCCATTCCGGGCCCTCCGCCGGACGAGAGGCCATGCGGGATTGACCTTCCTTCCAGCCACCCGTATCATCAAGTCTGGGATGCGCGCGCGGGTTTGTGCCTCGACCTTTGACGATCATTGACCGGTGCCCTCCCATCCTCGGCAGATCTTCTCGATCTGCTTCCTCCTGGCGGGGTAGCTCAGATGGTTAGAGCGACGGATTCATAACCCGTAGGTCGACGGTTCGATCCCGTCTCCCGCCACCAATACAATCCACAACTTGGGTCATGGCATCCTGAGGCGCCCCTGCGTCTGGTTGCAGCTGGGTTGCATTTGCCGATTCGTCTGCCACCTTCGGACCCACTCGATCAGGCAGATCCGCGGAGCAAACGCCGACTCCAGGAACGAGAGGACCCGGTTATCTTCGTCAACCCGCGAGTCGTTTCCGGTATTGACGATTTCGGCATTTTGGCGATATGCGGTGCGCGGCTGCTATGGCGTGTGGGTGAGTCACACGGTCCTTCCGCGAATCTCGAACAGAGCGCGGATCGTTCGCGTATGGCAAACTGAGTGGCGGCGTTTCGCGCCACTCAGTTTGCCCCCTCCGGGGCGGTTCGCAACATCGATTTGATTTTTAATTACTGGACGGTGAGACTGACTGCGCCCGAGCTCGTGACTTGCTGGGTCTGATTGGACGACGTACCGGAGGATGAGCTAGACCCTCCGCAGCCGATGCAGAGAGCTGTTGCCGAGACCAAGATCAGCCCCAGACAAACGAGCGGCCAACTGCCCCGCGAGAACATCCTTCTCCTGACATAAACAAGTGGGAGGAGAAGAATGGGCAGCAGAATGCCGGCCGTGGCCGCAGCGGGGACGGTTTCAGCAAAGACCACCGTGATCTGATAGGTTCCTTTCGGAGTCGTCGAAGACGTTGCGATGGTGACCGTTCCGGCTGTGGAGGAATAGCTGCAGCTTGCTCCCGCGGGGAGATTCAGGCATGTTACAGAAACGCTCGACACATTGGATTGAAGGGTTACAGGATAAGTGGCCGTGGCTCCGGCTGTCACAGTCGCTGTGGTTGAGGTGAAGGTCGGCCCGCTTGTCGTTCCAGACGACGAATCCACCTCAAACTGGAGCGCGTTGGAGGTTCCTCCGCCTGGCGCCGGAGTTACCACTGTGATCGAGACAGCAATTCCTCCCGTGACTATATCGGCTGCCGGAACTTGTGCGGTGAGTTGGGTAGCGCTTGTGTAGGTTGTGGCGAGGGCGACGGTGCCCCAATACACGGTTGAGCCGGTTGTGAATCCGGTTCCGGTTACCGTCAATGTGAAGGCCGCACCGCCGGCGCCGGTGAACGCAGGTGACAGGCCGCCCAGGACCGGCACAGGGTTGGTTGGAGCGCTAATTGTGTAGGCCGCGGTTGCGACGGCACTGGTGGAGTAGCCGCTGGCTGTCGCAATCGCCTCAAGCGTTTCTGTTGAGGAGACGGTGATTGGGCCGCTGTAGA
>CAZLMY010000137.1:4613-14706 GCA_964560845.1 uncultured Occallatibacter sp.
GTGATGGTGTAAGCGGCGGTTGCGACGGCACTGGTGGAGTAGCCGCTGGCGGTCGCAATCGCCTCAAGCGTTTCTGTTGAGGAGACGGTGATTGGGCCGCTGTAGACGGTCGAGCTCGTGGTTGGCGTGGTTCCGTTGATGGTGTAGTAGATGGTTGCGCCGGCTGCCGCATCGCTTATCGTCACAGTCTGCGTCGAAGTGTAGGTCCCTGCCGGCTCGCTGAAGGTTGGCGTTGGCGCCGGGCCTATGCCTGTGCCGCTCAGCGCAATTGTCTGGGTCGCACCCGCCGCATTCAAGTTATTGTCTGTCAGCACAAGCGATCCGGTGAGAGCTTTCGACGACAGTGGCTCAAAGCCGATCGGCAGAAGGCAGCTTGCACCCGCCGCCAGAGTTCCAGCGACCGAGGAAGATGAGGTCACAAGCGGACAAGCCCCCGCCACGGCGCTATTCAACGAGAAGTTGCCTGTCACGCTTGGGTCGCTGCCACTGGCTGGGATCGGGAATGTAAGTGCCGCATTGCCGCTGTTCTGCACGATCACTGTCTGCGGACTGTCGCTGCTCGTAGAGCCGACTTGTGTCGTAGCGAAACTCAGCGACGGTGCATCGGCGAAGTCTTCTTTGACGAGGAGACTGTTTCCGTAACTGGCCAGATAAACATTTCCGCTAGCGTCGACGGCCACGGCCTCAATGAAATTCAGATTCACAGGTACGGTGGTTTGACCGTAGCCGCTGTTCGACGGCGTTTCTTCCACAATCCCATTCTGAAGGGAGCTGGCGATGTAAAGATCGCCGCGGCCATCCACGGCAAGCCCCACGGGATACGACAATCCGGTCACGACTGTGCTCTGCACGTATCCACTGGCCGAAGGGCTCTCCTCCAAGACTCGACCGTTCGACCAATCGGAAACGAAGATATTGCCGTTTGCATCGACGGCAATTCCAGAAATGAGACCGATACCGCTTGGCCGGATCACTGTCTCGCTATACCCGCCGGCAGAAGGTGTCTCCTGCAACACGGCGGAAGCAAATGAATCCGCAATGTAGACATTTCCGCCTGCATCCACAGCCACGGCCCACGGGTTGTTCAGCCCGCTTCTGACTGTGCTCTGGGTGTAGCTTCCCGAGGACAGTGTTTCTTTGAAAACGGTGTTGTTGTCCCAATCCGCGATATAGACGTTCCCCGATCCGTCCAGGGCGACACCTCTCGGCGTCTTGAGACCGCTGGAAAACAGCACCGTCTGGGAATAACCGCCTTGAGACGGCGTCTCCAAAACCACTCGGCTGTTGTTTGTGTCTGCAACATAGATGTTCCCATTGCCATCGACTGCGACGCCATATGGACCGTTGAGTGCACTGGTCACCTGGGTTTGTACTCCGGGGCCAAAGGTTATGAGCGGTCCGACGCCAGTGCCGCTGAGCGCGAATGTCGCTTCCAACACAGGGGTTGGGGATGTGTTGTCATAGAGGTTGATTGCCCCCATTCGCAATCCCGGCGCAACAGGCTTAAAGGTATAGTTGACCGAGCAGTTGAGACCAGCCGAGTAAGCGGAACCAACCGTGCAGGTTCCGCCGGATACAAAGTTGAAGTCGAGACTGGCCGCCCCCTGCGTCACCACAGCGATGGAGCCAAGAGTAAAGCTATTGGGAAGATGGATGGTCGCAGTCTGCGTGGGGCTTGTCGTCCCGACAGGCTCGGTGGTGCCCGTGGAGGATGCCTGCGTCACGGTAAGCGTTGCCGAGTTGCTGGTGACGCCACTGAGGCTTGCAGTGATGGTTGCGGCGCCAGCACCAATGGCGGAGGCCAGGCCGGAATTGCCGATGGTCACAGCCGACAAATTCGACGACGCCCAGGCGGCCGAGGCCGTCAGGTTTTGTGTGCTGTTGTCGCTGTACGTGCCTGTGGCCGCGTATTGCTGGGTCTGTCCAACCTGGATGGTTGAGTTTGCGGGAGAAATCGCAATGGATTGCAACGTCGGCGCTGCTGTCGCGATGGTGTAGGCGGCGGTGGCCACAGCGCTGGTGGAGTAGCCGCTGGCCGTTGCGATGGCCTCAAGCGTTTCGGTCGACGAAACGGTAATTGAGCCGCTATATACGGTCGAGCTTGTGGTCGGCGTGGTTCCGTTGGTGGTGTAGTAGATGACTGCCGCAGGTGTGGTATCGGAGATGGAGACTGTCTGCGCTGAGGTGTAGGTTCCGGGCGCCACGCTGAAAGTCGGCGTGGCGGCGGGCGGCAGATTAATGGTGTAGGCTGCGGTGGCTACGGCGCTGGTGGAGTAGCCACTGGCCGTTGCGATGGCCTCAAGCGTTTCGGTCGACGGGACGGTGATTGGGCCGCTATAGACGGTGGAGTTTGTCGTTGGCGCGGTCCCGTTGGTGGTGTAATAGATCGTTGCGCCTGCCGTTGTATCGGAGATGGTAACTGTTTGCATCGAGGTGTATGTCCCCGTCCCGGGCGAGAACGCCGGAGTAGCAGTCACCGATGAGGAGTTTGAAGGTAGCTGGAACATCCACAGGTCGTTGAAGCCGTATACAAAGTTATTTGCTTGCAATTCCAAGCCCCCAAAGAGCCAGAGGTTGCCGTTCCCTGCGACCCAGCCATTTGCGCCATATCGACCTCCAGGAATGTTTCCAGCAGCGGGCATGTTCTGCGAGCCGTAAACAGACAACTGACCTTGTACCTTGCTTCCGTCCATCCACGCCCATTGGTTTATGGAAGGATTGAACTCCCAAAGGTCGTTCAGGAAGCAACAGGTCCCGTAGACGTCCAGTCCTTCGCCTCCAAAGAGCCAAAGATTGCCACTGCCATCTAGCCAGCCCGTCGCGCCCAGACGTGAACCTGGGGTATTTCCCGATGCCGGGACCCCCATCGTACCGTAGGCTCCGGCCTGGCCGTTGTTCGGGCCGATCGTGCTACTTCCGCCCATCCAAGTCCATTCATTCGTTGACGGATTGAACTCCCACAGGTCGTTGAGAAAACCGTTCGAACCTTTGGCGTCCTGGCCTTGACCGCCAAAGAGCCAGAGATTCCCGCCTGCATCGGTCCAAGTCGTGGCGAACGCGCGGGAGCCCGGAATGTTCCCGGCTGCTGGTATTGTGAGGGTCCCATATACCCCAGGGTTGCCCTCTGTGCTGCTTCCGCCCATCCATGCCCATTGGTTCGAGGAAGGACGGAACTCCCAGAGGTCGTTCAGATCTCCGTAGACGCCGTTGGCATCGAAGCCCAGACCTCCATAGAGCCAGAGATTCCCCCCTGCGTCGGTCCAGGTTGCAGCGTTGTTGCGGGATCCGGGAGCGTTTCCTGCGGCGGGCGTTCCCGGCGTGCCATACACACCTGGCAGCACACCATTGCTTGGAATCGTGCTACTCCCACCCATCCATACCCATTGGCCCGTGGATGGTTTGAACTCCCATAGGTCGTTAAGTCCTCCGCCGATGCCGTTACCGTCGCGTCCGGCGCCGCCAAAGAGCCAGAAACGACCGCC
Source organism: uncultured Occallatibacter sp. (assembly GCA_964560845.1). Taxonomy (GTDB): domain Bacteria; phylum Acidobacteriota; class Terriglobia; order Terriglobales; family Acidobacteriaceae; genus Telmatobacter. The sequence continues at coordinate 8,096 of CAZLMY010000137.1, forward strand.
GCTATCGGTCCACCTGGCAGCGTAATAGCGACTTCCGGGAATGTTTGCGGCAGCAGGTACGCCTATTGTGCCGTACACTCCCGCCTGGTCGATTTTCTTGCTTCCGCCCATCCACACCCATAGGGCCGAAGAGGTATTGAACTCCCAAAGGTCGTTCAGAGCTTCCAGGTCACCGCTGGCATCGTAGCCAAAGCCACCAAAGAGCCACAGATTGCCGCTTTTGTCGGTCCAACTCGATGCAAAATCACGCCCTCCGGGGATACTCCCGGTGGCAGGCGTCCCCAATGTGCCGTAAACGGCTGTTGTGCTGTTTCCGCCCATCCAGGTCCATTCGTCTGCGCCTGTCGAAGCGGTCACAACCTGGCTCACCGCGCTCGACGTGCTGCCGGTAAAGTTCGAGTCGCCGCTGTAGACTGCGGTGATCGAATCCGAACCCTGCGGTAGCGCCGTAAGCGTCAAACTGGCCGAGTTGCTGCTCACGGAAACACTCCCCAAACTCGTGCTCCCGTTGTTGAATGTCACAGTACCCGTGACTACGCCGCCAAACTGCCCGGAGAGGATTGAAGTGAGTGTGACGGATTGACCGAAGCTCGAGGGATTTGTGGAGGAAGTCAAGGTCGTGGTGGAACCGGCTTTGGCCACCTTCTCGTTGACCGCCGTTGAGGTGCTGCCGGAGAAGTCCGAGTCGCCGCCGTAGACCGCGGTGATCGGGTCTGTGCCCACGGGGAGGGCCGTCGTGGTGAAGCTGGCGACGCCGCTGGTTATGGACGCCGTTCCCAGAGAGGTTGTGCCGCTCAGGAAGGTGACATTTTCGCCGTTCGGAGGCGCGCCGCCGCTGGAAGAGACCGTAGCAGTCAAAGTGACAGGCTCTCCGAAAGCGGAAGGATTGGGCGTTGGAACAGGAGTGAGCGTGGTTGTTGTCGTCGTGAGCGACGGCGTGTAGGTAAAGCCGTGAAACACAGAGTTGGTGTCGCCGTAGCCACCGCCGATGTCGATTCCAGTGGCATTGGCATTGATCGAAATGCCAAGGGTTCCTTGTAACGAGCCTGAGCTGCCCGCATTCGGGTCGTCGAAGGTTGTGAAGATTCCTGTAGCGGCGGGGCGCAAAAAACCGTGAATGATTCCGTTTGCATCCGCGAAGCCTCCCACGAGGTCTCCGGCCGCGTCGGAAGCGGCGAAGAATGTGCCACAAAGATTCTTACCGAAGCCCGACGCTGAGCATGGACTTTTATCTGCACCGGGGGCGTCGAACGGAGTTATGGTTCCGTTGGCGGCGCGGATATAGCCGTGCTGTGCGCAGCTTGTATCCCTGTAGGTTCCAACGACATCGCCCGCCGCGTCGATGCTCGACGCAGAGGTGCCGCCGAAGTTTCCTCCGTGCTGGTCCACACAGGAGGTCCCCACGCCCGGAGGGTCAATCGCAGTAAATGTGCCGCTTGTCGAGCGAACGAAGCCGTGCTGCACGGTATTGGAATCGATATAGTATCCGGCAATCTCTCCAGACGCATTCACGCCGTAAGCGGTTGTGCCCTGTTTCTGGCTATTCGGGCCCTCGCCCGTTCCCGCATTCGGGGCATCGATGTTGGTAATTGTTCCATTGGCGGCGCGCATGAAGCCGTGGTAAACGGAAGTCGTTGAGTAGTTTCCCGTCGTGTAGGTACCGACGATTACGCCCGAGTCATTGATGCTCAGCGGGGTTGTTCCGCGGTTCTTGGATGTGCTTGCGCCCGGAGCGTCGAAGGTTGCGATCGCGCCATTGGCAGCGCGCACGAAGCCGTGAGATGCCTGGTTCGCGTCGATGTAGGCGCCCACGACAACGCCGGAGGAATTGATGCCGCTGGGAATCGTTCCCTGCCCCAAACCGGATCCCGCGCCTGTGACGTCGCATTGTGAAATCGCTCCTCCGGCAGGGCGTACAAAGCAATGCATCGCATTCTGCGCATCGACGTAGACGCCCGCCACATCTCCCGACGCGTCGATGGCGGTGACGGATGTACCTTGCTGCGGCCCTGTACCCGCACCTGCCACATCGATGGTGGTGAAGGGGGATGGGCTGTTTTGCGCCAATGCCGAGAATGAGGCAACGATGAACAGCGCGTTAACGAAAGGTCCAGCCACGAGCACAGTCCGAAGAGAAAGCTTTTGCGGGTCCTTGAGCATGATCCTCACCTCTTGACAAGAGCGGAGAGACACGAAGGCTCTTCATCGCGCCGAGAGGACACTTTCTCTTGCTTTGCAAGCATCTACTTTGCGCGAAGGATCATTCTGCCATTTGCTCGGCGGAATTTGAGTGAATTCAGTCCAGTTGACACGGATTTCATATGAAGTTGAGAGCGAAACCGACCTATCTGCGGCGAAAACAGCGGAGGGGTCGCCTGCCTTTCACCGTTTCGTAAAGCTATGCGCATTCTTGAAGCGCCTGCGGGGCCATTGTCCCTTGGAGGCAGGCAGGTTTCAGCGCATTGGCGCGGGTCGGCGAAGCTCCAAACGCGATGGTGCCCTGCACGGTATCAGTTAATCTGCACAGGAGCGTACTCCGACTTGCAGCCAACCAAGCATCGGACTTTTTGGAATTGCGCTTCCTCTTGCGCGCTGTATGGATGGTTATCTTTTCTTTTTGAATAGAATTCTCGATGCGCGTCCAGGAATGTATCCTCTGCACTGGCTGAAAGCAATTGGAAGTTCTGGTCGAAGTCGTAAACAATGGTGCAGCCCCTGGGCTTTGTGAGCCAGCACTCCTTCACGCCGAATTGGACCCTTCTGGCGTCCACGATGACATCGATACCGGTGTTATAGAGGTAGAGAGCTTGATTCAGGTCGCTGCGAGGAAACAAAAGGCGAAATCGTTCGTGCGCCTCGCCCATTCCGTGGATTTGAAGATCCGGCCGGGCCGGCTCGCTTGACGCGCCACCAAGCTGGTCGGGGTCAAGCACGAGCAAGGTCGCCTGGCGATATCCATTGCTGATTCCAAAGGCGAAAATCGACTCACGCCGGTCGTCGCCAAGGGTGCCCAGAACCAATTGCCAAAGATGTCCGGAATGCCAGTATTCGGAAAGCGTCTTGCCGGCCGCGCTGACGATGGCAATCTGGGTGGGGTAGTACATGAAGTGCCGGCTCATCACAACGATGCGCCGAGGCTGGCCGGGCGGAGCCTTCAAGACTTCCATATTCATGGTGATGTAGATCGCCGGAACGCTATCGAGTTCGGGAAGATTCCTTCCCGGGCTCCAGCGCCACTTCTCATTTCCGCGGTCGGAATAGCAGATCAGCGTCGTCGAGTGCAGCTTCGGATCTGTTGCAGGCTGGTAGAGAAACAGAACGCTCTTGTGCCCATTTCCCTCCAGATCCACGATCCATAGATAGTTGCGGTTCACCGGCACTTCCGGGACGTTATTCGCCTCTTCGGCTGCCTGTTCGGGATTGTAGTAGTCGCCCCGCAATCCATCGGGAAAGCTCTTGCGCCAGAGTTCCACTCCCTTTGCATTCACGATCACAAGCGCGGAATTGTCGATGCGCCCTGCCTGCGGCTGATCGTCTACCGGGAAAACCCGGGCTCCGATATAGGCCAAGACACCGACGGCCACCGTCGCAGCAAGGATCAATAGCCTCTTGCGGATCTTCACGCGCGGGACAGGGGTAGGCTGCGGAGCTGGAATGGGGAACGGAATTGGCGGATCGGATGGAATCGCAGCCAACGGAGGCGCCGGAAGCGGCGCAGAGATTTCCGGAGTGCCGCGCGGCTCGGCGGCGATCCATCGTCTCTCTTTGAGGGAATCCTGGCCGGGCGCCGACCGACGTGGAAAGCTGATTGCGATAGGGTCAGCCTGTCCTTCCTCCCGGTAATAGCGCTCCACTGCCCTGCGCAGGCGATTCATCTCGGTTGCGACGTCGGCGGATCCCTTGGTCCTGGCCTCCTCTGGCCACAGTTCCTTAATGACCCGATTTGGCCTCAGGGCGGCTTGAAAGTCCATGTTTTCGAAGAGCAGTCTTAGCAGCTTTGCGAGCTGGATCTTGTCTGCGAAGCACTGGCTGCGCAGAATTCTGCTGACCTGTTCCCCAATTGCGTCGCGATCCATAAGCCAGACCACTTTCTCGGCAAGGGCATTGGAGCGAAATCATGGAGGCTCCATTCCGAAATCAGACTATCGATTTGGCGCGCCCTTTTAGAGTTACCCGTTGCATGAACGCGACAGAATATAGGCCCCTAGACCAGCAGCAATGCCGGGTGCGGGAAAGATGCCCCTTGATTTTTCGAACCAATTATTGCACGAGAATGCGCAGCGAAGATGAAGAGCCGGCCGATTCGGAACCTTATCCTATTGATTCCACGAGGGGTAGATCTATGTTCTTGCCTGGGGATGCCGGCACGATTACCAACCCATTTGGCGCATCCGCTTGAGGATCACGGCGCTGTAGTTGTTCATGCGCTCGGGATGGCGCTTCAAGGGCGCCGGCAGAATCGCGGCGAGCCGCGCCGACTGTTGCCGGCCCATGTTCCGCGCCGAGGTTCTGTCGTAGAAGTGAGACGCGGCGTCCGCGCCATAAATTCCGGGGCCCCATTCGACCACGTTGAGATAGATCTCCAGAATGCGCTGCTTGCCGAGGACGAACTCGGCCACGGGCACCAGCGTCGTCTCCACGCCTTTGCGGATAAAGGAGCGGCCCGTGCCGAAGAACAGGTTCTTCACCAACTGCTGGGAGATGGTGGAGCCACCGCGGGTGCGACCGCCCTCCAAGTCCTCTTCGGCAGCGAGGTGGATGGCGTGCCAATCGAAGCCATGGTGCTGGTAGAAGCGCGCGTCTTCGGCAGCCACCACGGCGTGCTGGAAATCGGGCGAGATCTGGCTCAGCGGAATGAACTTGTAGTGCTCCTGGTAGGGCTCCTGGTGAATCCAGGCCTGCAATTGGCGCTGAATGTGCACAGCGGTCGTCGGCGGGTCGACCCAGCGGGCGGCCACAAGCAACAACGCGGCAAGCAGCCAGAGACACACGACGGAAATAGCAAACCATCTAAGAATGGATTTGAAGGAGATCTTCCGAACCGGGGTCTTGAGGGGGATGTACGCCGTTGTAGTCACTCTTCAGGATAATTGCTGGGGCTGCGTTGCCGCTGGTTCGTGGGTCTTGCTCGCTTGGCAATCGCATGAAAATCCTGAGGTCACAAAATGGTTGGTTTGAAAGGGCACGGCTTTAGCCGTGCCGCAAGCGTGGTCCCAAAAGTTCCGGCTTTAGCCACTGAGGGACTCTCTTGGACGACCTCGAACCTTCCCCCAGGGGCTGAAGCCCGGCGTTTTTGGCAACTCTGCGGCACGGCTAAAGCCGTGCCCTTTCAAAACTGCTTCATGCGATTGCCCTGAGTTTGCTCGGGGCGAATGCAGGCCTTTGCAATCGAATTGGGAAACCCCCGTTGGCGCCCGGCGATCTGGAGGCGCACGGTGCTAATCTGCGCGGGTGAAAACGATTTTTCGATCCGCAGGGATGGAACAAGAGATATTTTTGGGATTTACGCGCACGGAAAACTCGGACCCGCCGGGAAAGCGGCGCAGGTAAGCATCCGCACAGTTATCAAAGAGAAACGGCTCTTTGTGTATTCCTTCGCCGCGCAGATCCGCGTTGCGATATTTGTAGTGAATCACGATGACGGCACATCCCATGCCGCTCTCGCGCCGTTCCGATTTGGAGATGATCGACGTGACAACGGGCCAGTTGCCGGCTCCGATTCGTCGGATGAGATTTGTAATCGTCCGGAAGAAAAACTCGATATAGATATCAACAACGAAACCGGCCATTCGATAAAGAGCTTATCAAATGGCCGGCCTATTTGTTGCTTACTGATCGCCCTTTTGCCAGCGCTTGGGTCTCTGGTTCTGCTGCAGAACCTTCTTGCGCAGGCGCAGCGATTTGGGAGTGACTTCGACCATTTCGTCTTCGGCGATGAACTCGATGGCCTGCTCCAGGTTCAGAGCCTTCACGGGCACCAGGCGGATGGCCTCATCCGCACTCGAGGCGCGCATGTTGGTCATCTTCTTTTCGCGGACCACGTTCACGTCGAGATCGTTGTCGCGCGAGTGCTCGCCGACGATCATGCCCTCGTAGACTTCAACCCCCGCACCCGTAAACAGAATGCCGCGTTCCTGCAATCCGTTGAGCGAATAGGTGGTGGTGACGCCCTGGCGATCGGCGATCAAGGCGCCTGTGGGACGCTGCGGAATATCGCCCTGGTAAGGCATGTAGCCGTCGAACAGCGCGTTCATCACGATGGTTCCGCGCGTTTCGGTGAGCATTTCGCTGCGCAGGCCGATGAGGCCGCGGCTGGGGACGCGGAATTCCATGCGCACGCGGCCTGAGCCGTGATTGTGCATCTTGGTCATCTCGCCCTTGCGCGGTCCAAGCTTCTCAATCACCACGCCGGTGTGCTGCTCAGGGACGTCGATGGTGAGGTGCTCGACCGGCTCCATGCGCTGTCCGTCCACCATCTTGGTGACGATCTCCGGGCGGCCGGCGGAAAGCTCAAAGCCTTCGCGGCGCATCATCTCAATCAAAATGGCAAGCTGCAATTCGCCGCGGCCCAGCACCTTGAAGGTGTCCGGCGAGCCGGTGTCTTCCACGCG
>CAZLMY010000138.1:0-14477 GCA_964560845.1 uncultured Occallatibacter sp.
TCAAGATGGGCAAGATGTACGCCTCGGAGATCGAGAAGAGCACCAAGTTCATCACCGATCCGGTGATTGTTGAATATGTGAACCGCGTAGGCCAGAACATAGTGAAGAACTCCGATTGCAAGGTGCCCTTCACCATCAAGATCATCGATTCCGACGTGATCAACGCCATGGCATTGCCCGGCGGATTCTTCTACGTCAACTCCGGCCTGATTCTGAATGCCGACGAGGAAGCGGAACTGGCCGGCGTCATGGCCCATGAAACCGCCCATGTCTGTGCCCACCACGCGGTGCGCGAGCAGACTCGCATGAACTACGCACAGTTGGGCACCATTCCCCTGATCTTCATCGGAGGCTGGACCGGCTACGGCATCTACGAGGCCGCTTCCATCGGCGTGCCCTTGACCTTCCTCCACTTCTCCCGCGAGTTCGAGGCGCAGGCCGACTACCTGGGCGTGCAGTACATGTATCGCGCCGGCTACGATCCCCAGGCCTTCATCAGCTTCTTTGAGAAGGTGCAAGCCCTCGAAAAGCGCAAACCCGGCACCGTTGAGAAGGCTTTTGCCGACCACCCGCAGACCCCCGATCGCATCCTCCACTCCCAGGAAGAGATCGCCCACATTCTTCCGCCGCGGGATGAGTACACCGTGACCACCTCGGAGTTCGACGACATCAAGGCCCGCCTCGCGCGCATCGAAAACAAGCGTCGCCTGGTTGATTCCAAGGATGGCAAGAAACCGTCGCTGCGCCGTGCCAGTACCGGGTCCGGCGATCCTACCAGCCCCTCCAGCACCAGTGGCGATAGCACAACATCGACCTCCGACGACAAACCGACGCTGCACCGTCGCGACGACCAGAACTAGCCAGCCATTCGTCGAATGCTCCCAATGGGGCGGCCTCTCCTCAGAGGTCGCCCCTTTTGGATGTTGTGCGCCTTCGCCGCCACACTCGCGCGCCCTCTCGAATCGCATTGCTTCCCTGATGAAGTGTGCAGCCATCGCGCGGCAACAATCGCAATCCAACAGCGGGCAACGCACCGCACACTCGACTCATCTCACCGGGAGGAACGGAGGACTTCGTTGAGATGAAAACAAAATGGTTTGCTTTTGCAGTGCTTGCTCTTTCGCTGGGTACCCCAGGTTTACTCACAGCCAAGGCGGGAGCCGCGCCCTTGAACCCCGTAGTGCTCGCCATCGGGCAGGATCAGGGGCCATGGGATGCGCCGCCCCAGGAGTTCCGGGATGCGCAGCGCCAGGGGTTTCACGATGGAATCGAGGCCGCCCGCAAGGACTTCGACCACCATCGGGAATCGGATGTGGAGCACCACGATACCTATCGCCACCCGCATGTTGACCGCAGCATGCGCGAGGACTATCGGGACGGCTTCCGGCGTGGGTATGACAGGGCCATGCACCACCTGAGGGCCGGCCAATAGGGCTAGTCGTCCTTCCAGCTTTCGGGTGGGAGAGCCGATCCACCCGAATTCCGAAATTACTCCCCAGCAAAAAAATAACAAAGACTCGGGCGCGGGGCTTTAGGCCCCCCGCCCGAAACCGTTCGTAGGTTGAGAAAAATCCACTTGGAGAACGTTCAATGCCTCTTGTGAATGTCGTTCTGACGCTGATCGTGGTCGGCGTCCTGCTTTGGCTGGTGAACCGCTACATCCCCATGCAGTCCACCATTAAAGGAATCCTGAACGCAGTCGTGGTGATCGCCGTAGTGATATGGATCGTCAACCTGTTCGGCTTGCTGCATTACATCGCGCAGTTCCGCGTGGGACAATGACGCCCGCTTGGGACTGCTCATCCGGTTAGCGCATAGAACCACAATAAAATAAATAACTTGCCGCATGTTTCCTAAACTGGAAGCCCGCTGAGGGGCGTTTCTCGCCTGGACGCGAAGTACAGTGGGTCCTCTGGACGGCGTTTTTCGTCGAACAGCTTCCCGTCGCCACCGCTTTTGGGTCTTGTGCCCTGGGCCCGGGCACTATACATTGATTGCGGAGAGGCTGGAGTCCGGGCGCGAATCCAAGCGGCACCGGCATGCCTACATGGCGGCAACTGCCATGGGCGTCGGCCTCCGCAGAAGCCTTTCCTATGAAAAAAATAGCTATTGTCGCCACGGTTTTTGTGTTCATCCTGCTGTTGACCAAGATCGCCAACCAGGTCCCGGCAGACCCGCCCTCGGGGACGGCCTTTTCGCTCAAGGCCCAGCAGGTGGTGCAATGCTCACCCGACGAGATCACCTTGGTCGACAACCACCAAAAGGCGACTCATCTTGAAAAGGACTCCACCTGGCCTGATTGTTCGTCCTTCCAGAAGGGTGACGTGATCGACTTCTACTTGTCCCGCGGCGAAAAGACCAGATTCCTTACCGAAGAGAAGACGGTGTGGTGGCGCAAGGCAATGTAGCCGCTCATCCCCCGCATTTCTTCCGGAACGCACCATCTGCTCCAACATCCCAACAGCTTGTGCCCTCGTAAACCACTGACCCATCAGACAGCGGTGGAAGGCAATTCACTCTGTTTCAGTTCCAAGCCGGGCGCCAAAAAATCCCCAGCGCATCCCCTAAAAGCCTGAAATTCTCTTGAACTGACGGGCGATTCCGCGCTATATACAAGACTACCGGCACGTTTGCCGGAATCCCGAGCATCCGTCGTTCCCGGAGGCAATCATGCGCAACGCAGCGGCCCGTTCCAACTTGCTGGTGCCAGAAGTGCGCGAGGTCATGGATATTCGCCAGGCCTCCGACTACCTCGGCATCTCGCCCGACACCCTCTACAAATACGCCTCGGAGGGTTTTGTGCCCGCCTTCAAGCTGGGCAACCGGTGGCGCTTCAAGCGCTCCCGCCTCGACGAGTGGATGGATCGCCAATCCGACCTCCACGCCGCCGACACCGAGATCGATCCCGAACAGAAGAAGCCGGTCCGCCCGGCGATGTAAGATGCCAGCCTGCGATCGAATTTGCGGCTAGCATTCCACCCAGCAGAATTTGAATCGTCCCGCCTCATCCTGCTGGCTCACTGGCTAGCTGACCCGCTGTCCTGCTGACTCGCTGTCTTGCTGATCCGCTCAAACGTGATATACCTGTCCGGTGGACCACATTCGCCGCATCGGCCAGCTGCGCCGCCGACTGACCAAATCCGGGCTCTCTGGGTTGCTCGTCACCCACCTTCCAGACGTTCGCTATCTCGTTGGTTTTACAGGATCTAGCGGCGTCGTGGCAGTGACGCGCCGGGCGGTTTGCCTGTTTACCGATGGCCGCTACGCGGCGCAAGCTGCCCAAGAAGTGCCTGACGCCAAGGTGCAGATCGTGGCGAGTTCCCCTTCTGTGGCGGCCGTCGAGTGGCTGGCGGCTCAGCCTGGGATCGACGCGGCCGGCTTTGACCCGACCAAGACCACTGTGGCCGATCTGGCCCGCTGGCGTGCCGCCCTTCCCGCCAAATTGCGCCGCAGCTTTCTGACGGCCCTTGCCGCACCCCTCGTCGAACCCCTGCGCTGGGTCAAGGACGAGGACGAGCTCTCGCTGATCAAGGACGCGGCTCTGCTCGGATGCAAGCTCTTCGACCACATCCTGACCGTCATTCGGCCCGGCATTGCCGAGTTCGAGGTGGCTGCCGAACTCGAGTTCAAGGCCCGCCGGTTGGGTGCGGAAGGCATGTCGTTTGAAACCATCGTCGCCTCGGGGGTCCGTTCGTCCCTTCCCCATGGAAGAGCGACCGCAGCCCCTTTGCCGCGCAGAGGCTTTCTGACCCTCGACTTCGGTATTATTCTCAAGGGTTACTGTTCTGACATGACGCGCACCGTGTACCTCGGAAGGCCAAAACAGAACGACAGAAACATCTACGCCACTGTGTTGGAAGCCCAGGAAACGGCAGTGGCCGCCGTCGCCGCCGGGGTTTCATGCGGGGACGTCGACGAGGCGGCACGCGGCGTTTTGCGCAAGGCAGGGTACGCGGAAGCGTTCTCCCACTCCACCGGCCACGGGGTCGGTTTGGAGATCCATGAGTCCCCGCGCATTGGCGCCGCGCAAACAGTCAGGCTTCAGCCGGGCATGGTTGTTACCATAGAGCCTGGAGTCTATTTCGCAGGTCGGTTCGGCATTCGCATCGAGGATATGGTGGCAGTGACCCGAAGCGGAGCGCAGGTACTGACGCCGGCGACCAAGACCCTGATCGAACTTTGAACCACCAGCCCCGCCATTGTGCGTGAGAGTTAAGGAACGAATGAATCCACTGAATCCAGAAGATATCCAGGACCTGAAAGAACTGATCGAATTCTTGAAGGAAAACCAGGTTGCCGAATTCGAATTGGATCGCGGCGAATTGCGGGTCAGACTGAAATTTGCCCAACCGGAGAGCTCCATGCGCGGGATTCCGGACCTGGCAGCCTTGATGGCCGCGGCCCGAAGCGCCACAGCTCCTGGAGTGGGGAGCGCACCGGCCTCGCCCCTGGCAGCAGAACCGCCAGTGGACCAGAACGCCGGCCTGCATGTGGTCAAGTCTCCCATCGTCGGCACATACTACGGATCCCCTTCGCCCGGCGCGTCCCCCTTTGTGGTTCCCGGCGATCGCGTCACCAAAGGCCAGGTGATCTGCATCATTGAAGCCATGAAGTTGATGAATGAGATTGAATCGGACGTCGCCGGCGAAATCGTCAAGTGCTTTGTTTCCAACGGCCAGCCCATTGAGTTCGGCCAGCCGCTGTTCTCTGTCCGGGTCTCGTAACCGAACCAGCGGCATGGTCGGAGTTGGCAAGGCTTGCTCCGCCCATTCCGCGAGGTCAGCTAGCTCCGCCTTAAACGCTACTTCCGCTCTGCAAGGGTCCTGAATGTTTCGTAAAGTACTGGTTGCCAATCGCGGCGAAATCGCGCTGCGCGTTCTCAATGCCTGCCGGGAACTCGGCATCCGCACGGTTGCTGTCTATAGTGAAGCGGACCGCAATTCGTTGCACGTCCGGTTTGCCGACGAAGCCATCTGCATCGGCCCGCCGCGCCTGGCCGACAGCTATCTCAACGTGCCCGCAGTCATCTCCGCAGCCGAAATCGCGGATGTCGACGCCATCCATCCGGGCTACGGATTGCTGAGCGAGAATGCGAATTTTGCCGAAGTTTGCCGCGCCTCCAACATCAAGTTCATCGGGCCCCCGCCCGAAGTCACGCGTTTGATGGGAGAGAAGGAAAAAGCCCGCCAGGCCATGAAGACGGCCGGCGTGCCCATTCTGCCCGGGTCCGACGGCATTATCGATACAGCGGAAGAGGCCCAGGTTTGGGCCAAAAAAGTCGGCTTTCCTGTCATTCTCAAGGCCAAGGCCGGCGGCGGCGGGCGCGGCATGAGGATCGTGCGCAATGCCGAGGAGTTGCCCAATTTGTTCCATGCAGCCTATACCGAGGCGGCCAACGCCTTCGGCAACGGCCAGTTATACATGGAAAAATTCATTGAGAACCCCCGCCACATCGAGTTCCAGGTGCTGGCCGACGAGCACGGCAACGTAAGGACGCTCTTTGAGCGCGAGTGCTCCATTCAGCGCCGCCACCAGAAGCTCATTGAAGAGGCTCCCTCGCTGCAGGTGACGCCCGAGCTTCGCGAAGAGCTGGGCCGCACCGTGGCCCGCTGCCTCTCCGATATCGGCTACCAGAACGCCGGTACGGTCGAGTTCCTCATGGACGAAGACCGCAAGCTCTACTTCATTGAGATGAATACCCGCGTCCAGGTAGAGCACCCGATTACCGAGGCCATCACGGGTGTGGATATCGTCAAGGCGCAGTTGCGCATTGCCTCAGGCGAGCGGCTGGATGACATTTTGCCGGCCAAGCTCGAGATCCGCGGCCACTCCATCGAGTGCCGCATCAACGCCGAGCATCCGCAGAAATTCACGCCGTCCGCCGGTCAAATCACCGCCTTCAATGTCCCGGGAGGCAACGGTGTACGCGTCGATACCGCGCAGTATTCCGAGGGCGTCGTTCCGCCCTACTATGACTCGTTGATCGCCAAGCTGATTGTTCACGGCTGCGACCGGGCCGAGGCGATCGCCAAGATGGAGCGGGCGCTGAGCCAGTTTGTGGTGCAGGGAATCGAGACCTCCATCGCCCTGCACCAAGCCATTTTTCAAGACCCTGACTTCCGTGCGGGCATATTCGACACCGGCTTCATGGAGCGCTTCCTGGCCAAGAAGGCTGAATAGTCGAAACCTGGAGAACCTCGCCAGTCACCAGGAAGGCATCGCCAGCCACCAAGAAAGTAGCGCCGGCCTCCTGGCCGGCTGTAACGCTGGCGTCCTCGCCGGCGCTCGTTCCGAATTTCGGAAAGAGACAAGCTTCTATTAAGGCACGGGCTTCACATGCTACGGAAAACTCGGAAAACGCGGCCTTGTAACAGGGCACGACTTCAGTCGTGTCGATAAGGCCCATAGAATGAGTGCGGCTTTAGCCCCCGGAGGGATGCTTGCCTGGCTTTTTGAATCCTGAACAACACTTTTTCCGCGGCCTGTTTAGCCCCTGGGCGATGTTTTCCAAGGGATTTTGACCCTGCAAGGCTTTTTTCCCCAGCCTGTTCAACCGGGCTGACGGGCCGATAGAGAGCCTTGGCTCGAAAGCGGCTCCACGATTGCGGTACCTTGAAAGCCACGCACCCGGCTTCCCGTAGGGAAGACACGATAATAGCCCAGGGGAAGCGGAGCGCACCCCTGGGTTACCGCCCAAACCATGATTCCGCGTCCCGGAGGGTCGCGGCGAACCCGCCCCTCTCAGTGCAGAATCGTCTACCCCAGCGCCTCGGTCCCCGGATGCGCCACCTCTGGAACGGCTCTAGACAGGCTGCGGAAATACTCTGCCGGAAGCCTCTCTGTATCGGTCCACGACTCTATTTCGCAGGAACGCTTTTGCTTGCGTTGTTTGGCTCCGCCGGCTATCGCGGCTGCAGCCCGGAAACAAACCGTCCCGCAAGGACACCGCGAAACTCCCGTTCTCTCTGCGATCAAATTCATGCCATCGCCCAAGGCCCCGCCGCACAGCGTTTGCACATAATTATTGGCTCTAGGCGCACAATGAATAAAGCAGTAGGAGAAACTCCGCTGCGGCCTGGCATGTTGCCCAAATCGGATGCAGAATCCGCGTCATTCCAGCCAGGCAAGAGCATCTTTTTCGGGATTCTTTACCGAGAACGATGCTCTTTCCGCCAGCCGAGAAGTTTGAAACCCCCACCCCTCCCGGCTCTTGGACGTAGTCCATAGAAAATAAACATGTTACGCAAAACTCGCGTATAAAATGTATTGCAAACAAAGGGCTTACGTCCGACGTCGGTTTTTTGCCTACGCGGGCTATAGCGATTCCAGAATGACTGTACCCAGGAACCGCAGCGTTCAAGTCGACGCGACCCCAAGGAGCGGCGACCCTGCACGATGCAAGATAGGGCACACCTATTCTGGAATCGCTCTCGAAGGTGAACCTTTACCTTTCTGTCCTGTTTCGGTACAGTTACCAAGACAAGAAAGCAGAGGCCGGAACGATGATCCAAAACTTGCAGGAACTTCAATTGCAACAAGTGATTACCGCCATTGGTGGTCTTGGTACGGCCGCTTTCGGCCTGGTGGATGCAGCCAAGTCCGCGTTCCCAGGCATCAATCGCATCGGGTTCGCGCACATCCGTTCCGTCGTCTTCGACCTGACTCCTGAAGGCGCGACCGCCGGAACTCCGATGAACGCATTGCCACGCGCGAACATTCTGGAATCCCTTGAAGCCAACTGGGCCAACGGTACCGACCTTGCCAGCCAGAAAGCCATCGCCAAGTCCCTGGTCAAGCTCCATCTCAGCCCAGGCAGCGCTCCGGTAGTGGCCGCCAAAACCAGCGTCGATCCAGCCGTCTTGACCACGGTGGCCACCAGCATGGTGAATGGGACACCGCTTTCGCAGGCCGAAACCAACGCGCTGGCCCGCCTTGACCTGATCGTGACCGCACTGCTCGACGAGGCTTACCAACTCTCCGACCAGGTCTACCGCAACCGCACCCGAGCGCTCGCGGCCCTGACATCGGTAGCGCTGGCTGTCCTCGGCGGATGGACTCTGATGGGAACCTCGCAGTTCTGGGATTGGAAAGACCCGCTTCTGGCGATCCTGGTCGGCTTGCTGGCAACTCCATTGGCGCCCATCGCCAAAGACCTCTCCACGGCCCTGGCAACCGCCGTCAACACCATGCAGTTGGTGAAAAAGCAGGGTCAATGACGACTTTCCTTGATGTCCGGCTACAGGCGGTGGGCGGAGGCTTGGCCACTGCGGTTGGGGTCTGCCAGGCAACCAGCCTTGACGACTACCAGAGTCTCGATCTCGATAAACTGTCCGCCGCCATCGACGGTCAGCATGTCCTGATTGCCACCCACGGCTTCAATGTGCCTCGCGCGGATGGCATCGCGTGCCTGTCAAACTGGGAGAGCTTGCTGCAATTGCCCAAGGGGTCGGCCTTTGTTGGCCTGTTGTGGCCCGGCGATTCCGTGTGGGCCCACGGGCTCGATTATCCGGAAGAACCGAAGATTGCCGATGAGGCCGGGACGCTGATAGCCGGGTTTGTGGATGCCAATTTCGGCAATGCGGCCAGCGTTTCGTTTTCCTCTCACAGTCTGGGCGCGCGGGTGGTGCTGGCCACCATCGCCCACATGCAGTTGCCCGTCCGGCGCATGGTGTTGATGGCTGCCGCCATCGACGACAACTGCTTGACGACGGAGTTCAAACAGGCTGCGGCCAAGGTGGGTACTATCTCAATCCTGGCCTCGAAAGAGGATACGGTGTTGTCGGAGGCGTTTCCGCTGGGCAATTTCGTGGCCGGCATCATTGCCGAAGGGCATCCGTGGTGGCGTGCGGCTCTCGGTCATAAGGGACCGACACGTTCGAGGCCGGCCAATTTCCTGGCGCCCTATGAGATTCCCGATGGCTGGAAATTCAAACACTCCAACTATCTTCAGATCGACCCGCAGCCGGTTCCCACCTTGCCCATTCCAACCACGGTGCCGCCGAAAGGCTCGCCGGAACCGGCGGATGGAGTCAAGGGGTGGCAAGAGGCCTTTTCGGCGGCATTCGCCTCCACGCGATTCCGCTAAAGAGGCGCTGACCCGAGTCAGAGCTTCGACTCGAGTCAACGCCTCGATCTTCACGGTTTCGAATGGGGTCCGGTCAATGTCCGCTGCGCGGTGCGGGATCCGATTCCGAGTCCATCTCCTGCTTCACTACCGGGCTGGCGGCCATGCTTTTGAATACGTCGTTGGCAAAGAAGAACTTGCCGTCCGAGGGAACCATTACCACTTGAATCTTGTCGGAAAGCCGCTCGGCGACGATCTTGTTGATCAGCAGCGGTGACTTGTTCAGAAGTTCCGCCTCGCTGGTCATGCGCTCGGCGTTGGCCGTGGCCATGAGGCGGATGCGGTTGGCCTCGGCATCGGCCATGACCCGCACGCGGCTGGCTTCGGCGTCGGCAAGCAGATTGCGCCGCTGCAATTCGGCTTTGCTGTCAATGACCTTGGCCTGAGCGTCTGCGTCGGCGTTCTCGATGGTGGCTTCCTTGCGTGCCTCGGCCTCGAGCTTGCTTTGCTCGATCTGCTTTTCTTTCAGCGGCAAGGTGTATTGCATGGCATCGGCTTCGCCCTTGGCCTCGACCACCTTGGACTGCGCATCGCCCTCGGCGGCCTTCACCTTCTGAACCGCTTCGGCTTCGGCTTGCAATTCGGCAATCTTCACCTGCTTCTGCTGGATGTCGGTGACCACGCCAAGCTGATCGTCCTCCTGCTCCTTGAGCAGAAGGCCTTCCAGGCCCTTGGCGTACTCCGCAGGAAGCTGGATGTCGGAGAGCATGACCTCTTCCACGACGATGCCGTCGGCGGCCAGCTTGCGGGTGATGGTGTCGGCTGCCTTGGTCCGAACCTCCTCGCGCTTGGTGCTGAAGATCTCAGTCACCGTGTAGCCCGGAGACAGTTCGCGCCACGCGCTGGCCACGACGGGAGGCACGAGTTCTTTGTCCACTGGTTCGGCCAGGTGGGTCTGCACACGGTCGAGCTTGGCGGCGTCGAGCCGATAGCGCACCGTGACCGCCAGGCCGATATTGAGGCCTTCGCGCGATTGCACGGTCAGAGGGTTGCGCTGGAATCCTTTCGCGCTGTCTTCCGCCAAGCCTGCCGTGAACAGGTGGTCGCGCAGGTCGTAGGTCTGAACACTCTCAACCAGCGGGGTAACAAAATGCACGCCGGGATAGAGTGTGCCGGGCAAGGTGCCACGAATCTGACTTATGCGGACGCCGCCCATGCCGCTGGGCACCACGACAATGCTGGTAGCCACCAGCAACGGCAAGCAGGCCACCAATGCCAGGGCCACCGGGCCGCGCCAGGGGATTTCCCCATTGCAGTGGTGGACTCAGTTTCTTGAGGTTTTTGGCGGGCGATCAAAAGGCGACGCCAGAGCCCAACCAGTGGAATTGCCACAGCGGTAGCCAGCAATAAGACTCCCGCAACCGTTAGCAACAGCTTCAATGCGATCATTTCCCGTCTCCCTGTTTGTGGTTGCGCTCTCCATGTTTTCTGGTTCCCGGCCATGGAGCGATCAATAGCCGGACCAGTCCTCCCAAAGTCAGTTCTTCAAGCAGCAATCCAGCCACAACCGGCAACAATGCTGCGCCGAGGCCTCCCGAGAATTCGTTCAGCAAAATCACTCGTGCGTCTCCTTAACGGGCTGCCATGAGGGTGAAAACCTCGTCGGTTGGGGTGGTCGATTCATCCAGATCGCCTGCTGGCGCGAGAGCGGCAGGAGGCTCGACCAGGGCAAGTTCGGCGGGTTGGGCGGCTGCGGCGGTTGCCGGGCTCTGCGGGATTCCGAAAAGCCGGGCGGTTTCGTCGTTGCGCTCGCCTACGAGTTCGACGGTGTCGCCCACGGCCACCAGCGGGTAGAACTCTTCCAGATCGGCTTTGGCCATGCGGATGCAGCCATGGGAGGCGGCCTTGCCGATGGAGTTGGGCTCATTGGTGCCGTGGATTCCGTAACCGGGGATGCTGAGGCCCATCCAGCGGGTGCCGACCGGGTTGCCGGGGCCAGGCAGGACGGTCTTGCCATTGTGGTGATAGGTGGGGTTGGTCGCGCGGCGCTCGATGGTGAAGGTGCCCACCGGGCTGGGGGTTGAAGGCTTGCCGACGGCCACTGTATAAGTCTTGACGACCTTGCCGTCCTCAACCAAGGCAAGCTTGCGGTCTTCGAGGCTCACGACGATGACCCGCTTGACCGGCTCGGCTGCCGCGGTCTTCTGAGTCGGATCTGGCTGCGCCGCCTCTTGTGCCACCACCTGAACTGCCAGCACCAACGCTGTAACCGCTAAGATTGCCAATTTGCTGAATATCAGAGCCTTCATCGCATCCCCCAAGTTTGTTTCGAAATCGTGTACGCCCTGACAAAGTGCAAGCCGGTCTCCAATGATTGGTCATTGAAAACACAGAAGTTATGATGTCTTGGGGCGATACGGAACGTGTCACGGCACACACACCGTGTCAGGGTTGACACGGTTTTGGAAGGTCAGTTTGGAGAGATGCTGGCTGGCAGGATGGCGGCCAAAACGAGTGCCTGGAGGTTCCTTGAGATATGCACATGAAGAGAGCGAATCCTGGTACATTTGCAGATTTCTGTTTGCGCGTTGCGTGCTTCCTGATTTCGAACAGTGAGCCAAGTCTGTAGTCGCAGACTCTGGGGGCCTTGGATTGATCGGGATTTGGCGGGTTGCGCTTCGAGGTTTCCCACCCTTGCGGCAGGAAAAAGTCGCTAGGATGGGGCACGGGGCTTTCATGGCGGTACCGACGCAGGTTGCTGCCGGACTTGCTTGCGGCTACTCCGACGCGGCGGATTCGAGGCCGGTCTGCAGGCCGGATGGGGCGGTGGTAAACCGCATCAGGAAGATATAGACACCTCCAGCCAGGAAAAAGCCGACAAACCAGGCGTAATCGTAAAGGAAGTGGAGCGGCTGGACGACGAGGCCGATGAGTGCGACCACTACGCCCAGAACCAGGGCCACGATGGCGCGTGGGTTGATGCCCTTGCTGTAGTGATATGCGCCTTCGGTGTGATAGAGCGAGTTGACGTCGAGCTCGGTCTTGCGCAACAGGAAATAATCCGAGACCATGATGCCGGCGACGGGGCCAAGCAGGCCGGAGTACCCGACAAGCCAGCCGAAGATGTAGGCGTCGGGAGTGGCGAGCAGCTTCCAGGGACACATGGCAAGGCCCAGGAAGCCGGTAATGAGGCCGCCGGTACGGAAACTGATGACACGTGGGTAGAGGTTGGAGAAGTCGTTCGAGGGCGAAACGACATTGGCGCCGATGTTCACGTTGAGCGTGGCAATGAGGATGGCGATGAGCGCAACAAAGGCCACAACCGGCTGGTGAAATGCGCCGATCAGCACGATGGGATTCCAGATGGGCTTGCCGAACAGAACCGCCGAGGCCGATGTGACGGAGATGCCGACGAAGGTATAGAGCGTCATGGCCACGGGCAGTCCAAATGCCTGCCCCCAGGCCTGCGCGGTTTGCGATTTCGAGTAACGCGTGAAGTCGGGGATGTTGAGTGCGAGCGTGGCCCAGTATCCAACCATGGCGGTGAGGGAAGGGAAGAAGACGGCAAGAAACTCGCCGTTGGTATGGAACTGGCTGGGAGTAGACAGCATGGAGCCGAAGCTGCCGGCTTTGATGCGAACCCAGATCAAGAGCGCGGCAGCCATGACAAACATGAAGGGCGCACCGAAAGCCTGGAGTCGACGAATGGATTCGACGCCGCGCCATACGACGATCATGTTGAGCAGCCAGAAGCCGAGAAAGCAGGCCCACAACGAGGCGTCGCTGGTGGCTGCGGCGGGCAACATGACCGCTAGCATGGCATGGATCGCGGTGCCGCCGATCCAGGATTGAATGCCGAACCATCCGCAGGCCACCACGGCGCGCAGCAGGGCGGGCAGGTTGGCTCCGCGAATGCCGAACGGGGCGCGAATGAAGACCGGAAATGGAATGCCGTACTTGGCTCCGGCGTGCGCGTTCAGCAGCATGGGGATGAGGACAATGAGATTGCCCAGAAGCACGGTAAAGACGGCCTGCTTCCAGTCCATGCCCTTGGCGATGAGCGAAGAAGCAAGCTGATAGGTGGTTACCTCCATCGACATGGAGAACCACAAGGCGATGTAGTTATAGGTGCTCCAGGTGCGCTGCCAAGGCTGCGTGGGAGCAAGGTCGCGGTTCGATAGGGTCGGGTCGTTGGCGCTCATGGGCCTCCTCATGAAACGGCAGTTGTCAGTGGACAGGGATCAGTTGTAACACCAATGGTTTGAGCATTTTCATTTCCCGGGTTCCATTCTTGCCACTCTGTTCGTGGTTAATGTCCCCTGTGTGTCAGGGCACGACTTAAGTCGTGCCGCAAAACGCTGAAAATGAAGGACGGGCTTTAGCCCCTGATGGAAGCTTTTCGGAGACTTGGATTTTCGCTACAAGCTCCCACCCTATTTCCAGGCGCCGCCGCGGGCTTCGCGACGCAGATAGTTACCGCGGCCGGGTGTGCCGATGAACTCGCCGTTGGAAACAATCAATTCGCCACGTGAATAAACGTCGCGGGCATTGCCACGAACACGAAAGCCCTCGAACATGGAGTAGTCGACCCGCATGTGATGCGTTGCGGCGCTGATGAGGTGGGGCGTGGTTGCGTCCCATAGAACGATGTCGGCATCGCTGCCTACGGCCAGAACGCCTTTCTTGGGATACATGCCAAAGATGCGCGCCGGTGCGGTAGAAACCAGTTCGACAAAACGGTTGATTTCGATCTTGCCTGAACCCACGCCGTAATGATGGATTAATTGGAGACGATTCTCGATGCCGGGACCGCCGTTGGGAATCTTGGTGAAGTCGTCCTTGCCGAGGGCTTTCTGATCTTCAAAGCAGAAAGGGCAATGATCCGTAGAGACGACTTGCAAGCTGTCTTTGCGCAGGCCATCCCACAAACTGCGTTGATTGCGGCGCGGGCGCAGGGGCGGCGTGAAGACGTACTTCGCGCCCTCCCAGCCGGCGCCTTCCACATCCTCCAGCGATAACAGCAGATACTGCGGGCAGGTCTCGGCAAAGGCAGGCAGGCCGCGGTCGCGTGCTTCGCGAACCTGGTTGAGGGCGTCCTCGCTGGAGAGATGAACGATGTAGACCGGCACCCCGGCAATTTCGGCCATGGCGATGGCGCGGTGCACGGCTTCGGCTTCGGCTGCCGTGGGCCGGGTCAGCGCGTGATAAATGGGCGCGGTCTTGCCTTCGGCAAGAGCCTGCTGCACGATGACATCGATGACCGATCCATTCTCCGCATGCATGCAGATGAGCGCGCCGTTCTTTGCGGTCTGTTGAAGCGCCTTGAAGATGGTGGCGTCATCGACCATCAGCACGTTGGGATAGGCCATGAAGAGCTTGAAGCTTGCCACACCTTCGCGGACCAGGTCGTCCA
>CAZLMY010000139.1:0-14411 GCA_964560845.1 uncultured Occallatibacter sp.
GACATTCAGCTTGGGAAGCTGACGTTCTGCCACTGAACTACTCCCGCCCTTTATTATCAGTAACTTACGTGGCCGACTTGCGCTTACTATCCATCCTGGTCCCATCTTAACAGAGAGACGAGACGCCAGAACCCCTCATTTTTCTTCCAACGCTAAGGTGCGGGCGCATTGATTAGAAAAATGGACAATCAATCTCGCCGCAAAACCAATCTAAAGAAGTATCTCGCACATGGCGTGAAATGGCAATGTTGACTTGTTGAGGATGAACGGCAGGTATGGCGGGCCCACAGCGCCGATTTCGAGACGAACGGTCAACGACAATACCGCCGATTCGCCCAAATTCGGTCACGTGGTCAGTGCCCAGTCGCCGCGGTTTGTGTCGTTATCGATCAAAATCACCTTTCACACCTCACTTAAAAGACTGGAAAAGGAGGCCCTTTTGTTCCCGCGGTTCTTTCGCGGGGCGGACCTGCTCGTCGTGAACGAGAAACGAACTGCAATGAAGGTAGAAAACCAAACATTCAGATAATTCGGTTGCCAGCCCTCCGCATGTTGTAGCCCACACAAGACTCGACCTCGCGCCGGAATGCGGAGCGGCCCAGCATTTCAAGCAAGGCCTCGACCGGGGGCAGTGTTAGATGCATCCTACGAAGGACGAGCAAGTAGGGTTTATCTGCCAACGGAAGAAATGTCAGTCCCAAAGTAAGCGCTGAGGCCTGCGTGCTAATGCAGCAATCCACTTCACCGCTTTGCACCAGGCGAGCTGCGGGGAGTTGTCCCAGTGTGCTGCGGTCATAGCCCTTCACCTTGGAACTCGCGATTCCATGTGCTCTTAGCATATCGTCCAGCAATCGGCGGCAGCCTGCGCCGAGCTCTCGATTTGTGATCTGCACGTCCTTACGTTCCAGATCTCCAATGCCGAAGATGTTTTTTGGATTCCCTTCTGCAACGACAAGCCCCTCCTTCCACACCGCGTAGGAAAGGATTGCGATTGAGCTGCGAGGAAACATCTTGGTGATCGGAAGCAGATCGGCCCTGTCGCCTGCTTTCTCTGCCAAATGCGTGCCGGCGACATGAACTAATCCCTCATGCAGCAAATCAAGCGCACGCGAACTATTCTCATACGCGACGACAAGTTCAAAGCCCTGCCTCTCAAGCGAATGCGCAAGCAGAGAGGCACTGGGATCACAGCCTGCGAGGAGAATACGTCCGGGGTTCTTCCAGTTATCGCCCAGTAGCCGAACTTTTCCGTTGGCACTGCCTTTGCTCTTGCGGCAGGGCTCAAGAAAGACAGCATCCGTAGGCTGAAGGCCCCAACTGGCAGGATCGGGCGCTACAGCAACCACGTGTTGGTTGACAGTTGCCAAACGCAACGGCTGTCCCTTGGGCAATGAGGCAGTTCCGCCAAGAATATGCACATTGGCGGTTTCCTCGAGTGCCTTGGGAGGTGCTTCGAGTCGGAACAGTTCCTCGACGGTTGTATCTAGAATGCGAGCCAATTTGAGGCTGACGACTGTATTTGGGACATAAAGACCAGATTCGATGGAGTGAATTGTCTGGCGGCTAACACCTGCCTCCGCGGCCAATTCAATCGCAGAAATTGCCCGTTTGGCTCTGAATTCAGCGAGATTCGATTGCACTTCTACGGATGACATTCGTGCCTCGTGTGAAAATGGTCTGTATCTGATACGCGACTCATGATACTGATACGAGGGAATATGCACAAGTCCGGCGCTTCTTCGAGCGCCAAGCTCATCGTAATGTCTCCGATTGGCGTGCTTCGAACTCCCTTCAAGCATGCCGCGGGAACACCTGTTCAAGGTGTATCCGGAAGAAGCGCCGAGGGAGTTGTTGAATTGCACGCGGAGTATGTCGCCGGATTGCGTGATCTGGCTGGGTTTGAACGGATATGGTTGATCTATTTTCTCGATCGCGCTTCAGACGTACAGATGAAGGTTCAGCCCTTTATGGACACGACTGCGCGGGGTGTTTTTGCCACACGCTCGCCTGTTCGCCCCAATCACATCGGTATCTCTGTAGTTCGTCTTCTCGGTATCGAAGAGAATCGACTGCTCGTCGCCGATGTGGATATGCTGGACCTGACTCCACTGCTTGATATCAAACCCTACGTTCCGGCCTTCGACAGCTTTTCACCGTCGCTTGCGGGGTGGTACGCAGACAAATCCCCCTCAGGAGTTGTGGCAGACGATCGGTTTGAAGCAGGAAGTTTTGATTCTGAAGATTCCAATTGATTCCGATTCGCACACAGCCGATTGGTAGCCAGTCTCTGTCTCCGTAAGCGCTTCTTGGAAGCTTGCCCGACGACGCGTAGATTCTGGGATGCGATTTTTTCGCGCCGAAAAGCTGCCGTCGAGGATTCAAAGGGGACATCCATTTTGGGAGAACTCCAAAGCCCTTTTGTACCAATTGACTCAGTGCAAATGCAGGCGCCACGCGGTATAGCTCAAGATTTCGTGCAAGATGCGCTCGGTTTCCTGGGAACTGTCGCCGAGAGATACTCGGGTCCGAGGGGAAGTGAGGACATTGAGGCCCTCGGCTGCGCAGATTTCGTGAATGCGAAACAAGTGTGTTCCGTCGCTCACCACCACCAGCCTTCGCATGCCGTTGGCCCTCGCGATCACCGCAATGCGCCGGGCCGATTCCTCGGTGTTGCGGCTCTCGGTCTCGGCGATGATGGCGCTCTCGGGAATCCCTAAGGCCATCAGGTATTCACGGCCGACTGCGCCTTCGGAGAACTTGTCGCCCCCGGTGCCGCCCAGGGTGATGATCAACGGGGCAATGCCGCGTTTGTAGAGGTCGCGGGCATGGTCCAGGCGGGCTCGGAAAACCGGGGATGGGCGGCCGTCGTACTCCGCGGCTCCCAGCACGCCGATAGCGTCGGAGGGGGCGGCTTGATCGACGCCGGCAAAGTTCTCAATCTGGACGTAGACCCAACAGGACCAACCCAGAAATGCCACGACCGAGAGAAAAAACATAAAAGCGATCGCACGGAGTCCCCAGTGACGACGTCTCGGCTTGGTCTTGCGAATCATGTGCACCTTTCGTTGGTGAGGCAGGGACTCTGGAATGAGAAAGTAAGGGACTAGGAACCCGATGCCGATTATTGTTCATTGCCTAGCAGGGCTTTGACCTCGGAGGGAACTGTTCACTGCCCACGGCGCCCTTGTTTCTAACCTCAGCTCTCCAAGTCCCTCGTCCTTAGCTCCCTAGTCCCTGCTTTTCAGTCCCTCAATCCCTCGACCGTTCCTCGCTGCAGACACATAACGATCTCGTGCGTGGGAATCGCGCCCTCGCGCAGCACTTCCCAGCGGCCCGGCCCAAGCGACAAATCGACAATCGTGGTGGGCTGGGCGTGACCGGTGGGGCCGCCATCCACAATCAGCGGGATGCGGTCGCCGATCTGGTCGCGGACACAAGCAGCGTGGGTGCATTCCGAAGCACCTTGCAAATTAGCCGAAGTAGCCGTGACAGGCAGGCCGAATCGCTCCACCACCGCACGCGCTATGGCCGCATCCGGCACGCGCAGCGCCACGTTGCCGGTATTGGCCGTCGAGCGCAGGGGCAGCTTGGTTCCTGCGCGCACAATGATGGTTAGCGGTCCGGGCCAGAAACGCTCCGCCAGCTTGTCGAGCATGGGGTCGGTGTCGCGCGCCAGTTCGTAGGCCTGGGCGACCGAAGCAATCAGCAGCGACAGAGGTTTGTGTTTTTGGCGGCTCTTGAGCTTGTAGATCTGCTCCACCGCGTGAAGGTTGACGGGGTCCACCGCCAACCCGTAAAAGGTGTCGGTGGGCATGGCGATGACATCTCCCTTGCGCAGGCAGGAGACGATGTAATCGATCCGGTCCGGTTGGGGTTCATCGGGATGGACGCGCAAGATCTCCGCGGACAAGAAGCTCTACCTCAATTCCCGAATTCGAAAGGCCGTAAAGACGGAAGCTATCACAGCCCCAGCCGCGGTGCAAGTCCCGCTTTGAGCCGGGGGTCAACGTTGTGCATCAAAACCGCTTAGAATCGCCTCAGCGAGGGAAACGGTTTATGCCTGTTCGCATTGTACAAAGTAAACAGAATGCCCGCTTGAAAGAACTTCGCCGGGCGCTCGCACACCCCGGGCGGGAGTCGGGACCGCAGGGCCGGGGCCTGGCCGGAATTGAGGGCCCGAATCTGCTGGAAGAGGCGCTGCGCGCGCAGTTGCGCATTGAATGCGTGTTTGCGGCTCAGGGGACCGAGCACCTGCTTGAGCCCATGAACCTGTCCGAAGATATAGAGATTCTGCTGATGCCCCGGGAGTTGCTGGAAGCGACCCTGGCCACAGAGACGCCCCAACCGGTGGCCGCCCTGGTTGAGCCGCCGGACTGGACCTGGGCCCATATTCTGGGTTCGCACGTTCCCGGCGGGCCGGGGAATGCGGCGCCGCTGGTTGTGGTGCTGGCCGGGCTGCAAGATCCCGGAAACCTGGGCACCATTCTGCGCTCGGCCGAGGCCTTTGGGGCGGACGGCGTGGTTTGCCTGCCTGGAACTGTGAACGCTTGGAACCCCAAAGCGGTGCGCGCCTCGGCGGGAAGCGTCTTCCGGCTGCCCGTGGTGGTAGCCAGCGAGCGTACCTGCCTGGACGAGTTGCGCGAGGCGGGCGTGAAGATCTGGACCACCACGGTCGAGGGCGCGCTGCCGGCCGATATGGCCGACCTGGCAAGCCCCGTGGCCCTGCTGATCGGGAACGAAGGCAACGGTGTGCGCGCCGAGTTGGCCGTTCATGCCGACGGAGCGCTCACGATTCCTTGCCCCGGGCCGGTGGAGAGTTTGAACGCCGCCGTAGCCAGCAGTGTGCTGCTTTACGAAGCCTCGCGGCAACGGTTTCTGCGCAGCAAGATCGCATCGCAACCCACTCGGAAAAGCAGGGGCGGTCAGGCATGAGCCTGTTTGACGGCGAGGTTGAGGGGACAAAGGGCACGCTGCGTACCGCGCCCCTGGCCGAGCGCATGAGGCCGCGCAATCTGGAGGAGTACAGCGGACAAGAGCACCTGCTCGGCCCCGGCAAGCCGCTGCGCGTCCAGATCGAGCGTGAGGGCGCCGGCAACACCGCCAGCACCAGTTCCATGATCCTGTGGGGTCCGCCGGGAGTGGGCAAGACCACCCTGGCCAAAATCATTGCGGAAACCACCAGCGCCACCTTCATCGAGTTTTCCGCGGTGATGAGCGGCATCAAGGAGATCAAGCAAGTCATGGCCTCGGCCGCGCAGGCCGCCGAGATGCATTCGCGCACCATCCTGTTTGTGGATGAGATTCACCGCTTCAACAAGGCTCAGCAGGATGCCTTTCTGCCCTACGTCGAGCGGGGCACCATCCGGCTGATCGGGGCCACAACCGAGAACCCCTCGTTCGAGATCATCTCCGCGCTCTTGTCGCGCTGCCGGGTGTATGTGCTGCAACCGCTCAGCGACGAGCGCATCGCTGCCCTGCTCCGACGGGCCATGGACGACAGCGAGCGCGGCCTGGGCGCGCTGGGCATGACCGCGGACGACGATGCCTTGATGCTGATTGCCAGCTACTCCAGCGGCGACTGCCGCAACGCCTACAACACCCTGGAAGTAGCCGCGCAATTGGCGCAGGAAGGTACCCGGCACATCGACCGGGAACTCGCCGGAGTGGCCGTTCAGCAGCGCGTGTTGATGTACGACAAGTCGGGCGAAGAGCACTACAACCTGATTTCGGCCCTGCACAAGAGCGTGCGCAACAGCGATGCCGATGCGGCGCTCTACTGGCTGGCACGCATGTTCGCCGCCGGGGAGGATCCGCTCTACCTCGCCCGCCGCGTGGTCCGCATGGCAGTGGAAGACATTGGCCTGGCCGCGCCCGAGGCGCTGAATCTGTGCCTGAGCGCCAAGCAGGCGATGGAGTTCCTGGGCTCCCCGGAGGGCGACCTGGCGCTGGCCGAAGCGGTGGTGTACCTGTGCCTGGCCCCCAAGTCGAACTCGGTCTATACCGCCTACGCCGCCGTGCAAGCAGAGATCGAGCAGACCCGCCAGGAGCCTGTCCCGCTGCACCTGCGCAACGCGCCCACCCGCCTGATGAAGGAGCTGGACTACGGCAAGGGCTACCGCTATGCCCACGACGAAGAGGGCCGCGTGGCCGACATGGATTGCCTCCCCGATTCCCTGCACGGGCGCAGTTACTACAAGCCCACCCAGGAGGGTCGCGAAAAAATATTGGCCCAGCGCATGGAGGAGATCCGCCGCATCAAGGCGGGAAAGCATATGAGGCACTGAAGCTCCGGTAAGCTATACTTCCGACGTGCCGATAACGGTCCATTCCGCCTTCGAGATATTCACAGCGATTGCACTTTTGATTGCAATTCGATGTGTTTATATCGCGGCGACCGAAAGCGACGGACCGCGCAAAGGAAGATCACGATTCATTGCGACCTTCCTGTTCGGATTCTGGTTCTGCGCAGGGACTTTGTTGATATTCCTCTACGACAGGAGCTTACCCGTATTTGAGTTCACAGGAACTATCGAGTCGGTACAGGTTCGCAATTCAAGCAGTAGGCACTACAGCGCGTACCTGCGAATTCAGACCACTTCCGGTGGCGATATCGACGTTCATGCAACAGACAGCAGCACGAGATTTCGCCCAGGTCAACTGGTCAAAGTTCGCTACAAGGGAGATACAGGGGAACTCATAAGTGCTGTCTTCTATGCAGAGGGTGGAAAGCAGGAGGGAGTTTTACAAAGCCTCAAACCTATCCAGGAGGCCCTGGGATTTCTCCTTGGTCTATTCGTTATCTGGGTTGCATTCAGGCAGTGGCGCCGCGACCCGGAAGGCGCCGAGAGCTGAACCTACCAAGGCCTTGGCCCCGCCAAGAAACAATATTCCCCTGACAGTGCGCCACACCTATTGAAAGTCTTGTGAATAGAGGTTATCTGCGCTACAGCCTGTTACGCGTGCACGCTCACGCTGGAATAGGCACAGTTCTTGCCGTCGTAGCCGCTCATGCTGCTGGTCGCCGAGGCCGAGGTCGCGGGAGAGCCCAGCACGTCGGCAAGCACGCCCTCGACTTGGCTCATGCTGGCATTGGCGCTCTTCGTCATCATGCCGTAATAGGGCGAGGTCGCTGGATTGGCTCCCTCTACCAACGGAACGATCGGGCTCGATGTAATGTCCTTGACATCGGAGGCAGTCTGCGCGCTCGCCGCCTGGGTAAGCGCCTCCACGAGCTGCAGTTCCTGCTTCGCCTTCGACACACTGGCCAGACTACTGGCGACAGAGGAGGTTGAGTCACTACCGAGATACGCGCTGCCCGATGCGCTCCCTTGCGTGCTCGTTCCGTCGCTTTTTGTCTCGACAATCGAAAACGAGTAATAGAACGCCTCACTCTCTCCGCTGACACTCGTGCTCGTCGAGGATGTGCCGCCATGAGCCTGCGCACCGGTGACCGAACTCGTGCCGATGCTGCTGTCCCCTTGAAAGGTTTCGTTCGAAGAGTTGACCACAACGCTGGCGCTGCTGCCGGATGTGCTGATGTTGCCGATCGAACTGCTGACGGTAAAGGTATCGGTATTTTTTGTGATATCGGCAATATCGCCGGTGACCGTGCCCAAGGTCGCAGTCATGTTTTTGTAGTCCAGCACGTTGACAATCGAGTTGACGTCGGTCTGGGAATAGCCCTGCTGAAGCAGAAAACTACCCAGATTCGAATCTTCCTCATGAACCATCGACTGCACCGTCGCCAGATCGGAGGTGAACTGGTCGTCGGCCGATGTGCCTGCCGTGCCCGACCCGCTTGCTGTGCTGGAGCTGCTCGCTGTGCCGGCCCCGCTCGTCGCCGCAGGGGGCGTGTACGACGTGGCGGGCGAAAGCGTGCCGGCAAAGTTGACCTCGTCCCGCATCCAGTTCGCGGTCTTCGCGCCATCGTTGGCCGCCGCGTCCACCGCCTCGCCCGCAGCAATCACCGGGCTGGTCGGCGCCCACCATTGCGCCGTTCCGTAGACCGACTGAGCCGTGGAAAGATCACCCGAAGTGATTGCATCGCCGATTTGCGCCAGATAGCCCTTGAACTGGTCCGACGGCGCGGTGAGCGAGCTCATGGAATCGTTCGAATCGGCCAGGCTTTGGGTATAGTTCGCGAGTGCCGTCTGGGCCGCGGAAGCGTCGCCCGACGTCAAGCTCTTTCCGAGCGCCGTCCAGTCCGTCTGCACGGTGGTGGTATAGAGCCCCATCGCGAAGCAGATCGACTGCGGAACCCCCGAGTAGAAATCGTCGACAGGCAGGATGGCGGGGTTCGCTTGCGCAGCCGTGGCAGCACCGGGCTGACCCGACGAAGGAATTAGCTGATAGACGTTCGAATTCGATATCGCGGAAACATTCATGACCTGCCTGTTTCAGACGCTGATAACGGCCCCACCACTCCTTATCGTCAATCAACCCAAAAACATGAAAGGCAAGGAGAGTGCCCAAGTCTGACCATCCCCTAAATGAACCGACGGCTCCCAGACCCACTTTTAGGACTGGAATACTTCAAACATCAACCAGTCGGCTTTTCCGGTCCCTGTTCCCTGATCCCAGTTCTCTGGTTTTACGCCTCCCACGGATTCACGACAGAAGACGCAAGATCCTCGAAGTGCTTCACGTTCCGTGTAGCGAGAGTGGCATGAGAGGCGAGCACGATGCCGGCAATCATGGTGTCGCGGACGTCGACAGGTCGGCCCCGCCTGCGGCGATCGGCGCACAACTCCGCTGCTCGAATGGCCGAATCGGAATCGAATTGCAGCACCCTGCCTTGAAGTGCTGTTTGAATAAGTTGCTCGAATTTCAACTCGAGCAAGGTGCGCCTTTTACTGGTTGGCATTGCGAAAAGACCGGAGCGAATCTCGAATAGATTGATCGAAGTTGTCCAAACCGAAGAGCGGGGTTGCAGGTCCAGCCAGTGTGCCACTCGCTGCTCAGGGGCAGGACCCATGAACTCCGAGATCACGTTCGTGTCCAGCAGAATCATGACTCAAAGTCCGGGATGTCAATGCGCATGTCGCGAAATTCCGCAATTGGCTCGTCGAGATAGACTCCACTACCGCTGAACAGCGCCACCATCTCGCTGCCCAAGCCGCCGCGCAGTTCCTCGCGCTCATGCAGCGCATTGCGCAGAATCTCGCGGACCTCTTCTTCCATGCTCCGTCCGTGGAGCTTGGCGCGACGCTGCAAACGTCCCTTGAGTTGTTCTTCCAGGTTGCGAACCACAAGCTGAGCCATGCGTCCCTCCAAGCGATATCATGATAGCACCATTCTTGATCCATCAACCGAGTTCCTTGGAATCGAGCTTCAATCTTTTGCGGGCCCGCCCCGATTCCACGAAAAGGGATCTCAAGATCTCCCGCAAATTGGGCTCAAATTGTTGCGTGAAGCGCTGCGGACTTTCATCATCTGTTTTCTCCGATCCTTAACTTCCCCCCTGTTACTCGAAGAAGCGGCTGTGGTAGACTTCGGTCGCGCGCATCCCCCATGCAACTCCGCGCATTTCTCTCAAACAATCATCCCAGGAGGAAGAATCATGAGCGGTCTCACGCCACACATTGCGGTCAGCAACGCGGCCGCGGCCATCGACTTTTACAAGGCAGCCTTCGGTGCCCAAGAAGAAACCCGCCACCAGGCTCCCAATAGCGACAAGATCATGCACGCCAGCCTCAAGATCAACGGTGGAACGCTGATGTTGAGCGACGACTTCTCCGAGACCATGGGCGGCAAGTGCCAGACCCCGGAAGCCCTGGGCGGCAGCCCCGTGACCTTTCATCTTCATGTGACAGACGCCGATGCCGTATGGGGAAGAGCCTTGACGGCGGGCGCAGAAGTCGTCATGCCCCTGGCCGATCAGTTCTGGGGCGACCGTTACGGGCAGTTGAAAGACCCCTTTGGTCACAAATGGTCCATCGGCCAGCCCATTGTCAAGAAAACCGACGCGGAGATCGAGGAAGCGGCGAAGGCGGCATTCGTGTAGGGGTCAGTGGACAGTGATCAGCCGGCCTTTGTGGGTGCCCCAGGCTCAAAAGCGAGCCCCGGGGCACCCGGCGACAGGGAACAATAGTCAGTTATCGGGAAACAGGCGGGCTGGGCTCCCGTCCCTTCTATAGAATTCGGCGTTTCCTTCAATTCTGATACTTGATCGAGCAGCCGTAGGAGCGGGTGAAGGGCGCAGCGACCGGCCGGCCTGCCATCGCCGCGGTGAGAGCGTCGGAGACGTAGTTGCGTGCTCCGCGCACATCCTCGGGGTCGGGGGTGGGCCGGTCGTCGATGGCACCGTCGCAGATCACGTTGCCGGCGGGATCGATGACGATCATCTGCGGAGTGGTCTTGGCGTTGTAGAGGCGGCCCAGTGTGCCATCAGGGTCCATAAGCACGGCAGTGGGCACGGCGTGCATCTGCTCAAGATAGGCATTCTCCTGGCTGGGGGTCACGTAGCCTTGCTGCCCGGGAGCCGAAGAGATGACGGTGAACCAGACCACGCCCTTGTCGGTCCATTGCTTCTGCAGCGCCTGCATGTTGCCGGAGATGTAGTGTTTGCGGGTGAACGGGCAGCCCTGGTTGTGCCACTCCAGCACCACGAATTTACCGCGATACTGGGCTAGGGCCTCGGTTTGGCCGCGCGAGTCGGTGGCCGTGAAGGCGGGAGCGGGTGCGCCGACGCGCAATGCCTGCGCTGCGGCAAGAGATGAAAGCAGCGCGGCTACAGCGGCCGCGCATCGAGCGAGACGGGGAAGGAGCGCCACGAGAGTCAACCTCCTGAGGGGGAATCGATCAACGTGCACGTTCGTGGTCTTACTCGAGATTGGACGCTGCGTTGCCGATCTGCGTTTCAGGTTTGGGCAGCTTGCCGAGGGCCTCGATGACGATGCCGGGGGTGAGGACTTCAGGCAGGAGCGTCGGCTCGGACTGACCCGGATGGTAGAGGACATAGGCAGGCACTCCACTGCGGCCCAGCCCCGCCAAGGCCTGGGTGATGGCCTCGTCGTGGCGCGTCCAGTCGGCCTTCAGCAGCACGACGTTGGCGCCTTGGAAGGCTTTTTGCACCTCGGGCTGACTCAAGGCCACTCGCTCGTTCACCTGGCAACTCAGGCACCAGGCGGCGGTAAAGTCGACGAATACCGGACGGCCTTCAGTCTGGGCGCGAGTGACGGCATCGGCGGACCACGGCTCCCATCCACTGCGCGCAGCGGCATCCAGGCTCCGGTTTCCATCCGGCACGACCGTTCGGGAAGGATCTCCGGCGACGACCAGATCCTGAGCAAACACCGCCAGCAACACCACCCCCACGAGAATCGCCGCACCTGCGGCAGCTGACCACCGCTTGCCTGGCCAGCGGCCCAGGAACCATCCAGCCATGGCCAGCAGCAGAAAGCTGGTCAGCAGCGCGGCCAGCAAGCCGGCGCCGTAAGCCTGCGCCAGCACCCAGGCCAGCCAGATCACGGTGGCGAAAATCGGCACGGCGATGGCCTGCCGCAGCACTTCCATCCATGCGCCGGGTTTGGGCAGCAGGCGCGCCCAGGCCGGTTGCAGGGTGAGCGCTACGTAAGGGGCGGCCAACCCCAGCGCCAAAGCCGTGAACACGGCAAAGGTGACTGCTGGCGATTGGGCAAGCGCGTAGCCGATGGCTGCTCCCATGAAGGGCGCGGTGCACGGCGTGGCCACTACCACGGCCAGTACGCCGGTGAAGAAGCTGCCGGTGTAACCCTGTTTGGCCGCGAGCGAGCCGCCTGCGCCTGTGAGGGTGAGGCCGATCTCAAATTGGCCGGCGAGCGAGAGCCCCAGGAAGAACAGGAACCCGGCCATCAGCGCCAGGAAGACGGGGGATTGGAACTGGAATCCCCAACCGATGCTGGAGCCGGCCGCGCGCAACCCCAGCAGCACCCCGACCAGCAGCCAGAAGGAGACGACAATACCGGCGGCATAAACCAATCCGTGCGCACGCAAGGTGCGCCGCTCTTCCTGGCCGGAGCGAACCAGCGACAGGCCCTTGAGGAACAGCACCGGGAAGACGCAGGGCATGAGGTTCAGCAGCAAGCCGCCGAGAAACGCCAGGCCGGTAATGCGGCCCAGTTGCGCCCAGGCCAGCGAAGGCTCGGCCGCAACCGTGCCGGGCAGCGCCGCGATTTCATAGGCGCGCCCGCCAGACAACTCCAGCACCCCGTTCAATTTGGCTGGACTGGCGCTGAGGTTTGCGTCCTTCTTAAGCTCCAGAATGAAACCCTTGGCGGTTGGGGTGATCTTCTGCAGCGCCGGGTTGCTGAGAATGTCTTCGTCGGAGGGGAAGAACGATGCTGTCGATTCTCGCTGGCCGGTTTCGACGGCAAGCCGGAAGCCGGTTGGTGTGGCCTGGAAGATCGCTTTGGCGGTAGCGGGGAGAGGCTTGGGGTATGAGTTCAGCTCCGTCTGCCGAAGAAATAGCGCATAATCCGCGTTTTCCGCAGAGATGTCATTGTCAGCCGCTATTTGACGACTGGCCTCCAACGCCGCCTTTCCTGGAATACAAACTTCGCGACAAACGAGCCAGTCGACCTTCGCACCCAAGGTAACCTGTCCGGGCCCGATGCCTTTCGCGATACTCAGACTCATTGGGAAATAGACTTCACCTTCGTAGCCGAAATCCATCAACGGTCCGAGCGGTAAACGCCTCGGGGCTGGGAACCGCAACGGGCCGGCGGCAACCCCTTCTGGCAAGGTCCAGTGGATGTGAGGGGGCTCTCCGGAATCGCCCGCGTTTCGCCAATAAACATGCCAGCCGGGTTCAAGTTTGAAATAGAGCCCGGCGAGGTCCTCGTCGCTTGTCCCCGGGAAAAGGTGATCGTCGACGATCACCAACTGCACATGCACATGCGGCGCATCGGCCGAATTCGACTGCGCCAGCACTGGCAGGCTCGCAACGAGCGAAAGAGACACGAGGAAGATCGAGCGAAAAAGGCGCATAGGTGGGAACGAGGTCTCCTGCTCGTTGGACTCAGTCTACCGAACCAAGGTCGCAGCGATTCAAGCTTTAGCGGTGGATGTGCAATTCCGGGCGCGCGGCGTGCTCACGGAAGATGCAGTCGTTTTGGACGCACTTGATGCCGGCGGCGCGGGCGCGGGCGATGGCTTCGTCGTGGACGACATCGTCCTGCAGCCAGAGATAGGGAATCTTGAGGGGAATCACGTCGTCGACAATGGCCGGAACATATTCCGAAGCGCGGAAGACGTCGACCAGGTCGATCCCGGCCCCGGTTTCTGCCAAGATCGCGGCTTGCGCGGTGTCGAGGTCGGGATAGCAGCGGAGCCCCAACACCTCTGTCAGAGCCGGGTTGACCGGAATAACGCGGTAGCCGTTGGCGGCCAGATAGCGGCCGATGTTGTGGCTGGCGCGCCATGTCTTGTCGCTCATGCCCACGACGGCAATGGTGCGGGCGGTGCGGAGCATTTCGTCGATGAGGTCTGGATCGTTGGTCATGAGTGCCTTTTGGTCTTTGGCAGGTTTTCCAGGGTTTTGTTCCCGGCTTCTCAAGCCTAGTTCGGGAATCAGGTAGCGATGGTATACCCCCGGGGGGTTAGGGGGAGGGGGGGGGTACCCTTTTTGCTTCTGCACATGGCCGGGAGCGGCATAGGGCGGAAAACTCAGAGTCTTGCCCTACATCAAACGTAGCAGAATCCGCGAATTAGTCTGCAAATGGGCCCGGGCTGAGGGAGGCGTAAAGGCGAAATGGCCAAGGTATGGCCATTTCGCCGGTGGTTACACGTCCAGATCGTCGTCGGCATCTGCTGCCACGGCGGTCCCCCGCCGCTTGGCCAGCAGAAACCCGCGCAAAAACGGCTCAAGGTAGCCGTCGAGCACCTTGTCCACGTCGCCCACTTCCACCTTGGTGCGGTGATCCTTGGCGATGCGGTAGGGCTGCAGCACATAAGACCGGATCTGCGAGCCGAAGTTGATTTCAAGCTTCGAATCTTCGACCTTCTTGCTCACCGCGCGCTTCTTTTCCAGTTCGTACTCGTAGATGCGCGAGCGGAGCATCTTCATAGCCTTCTCGCGATTCTTGTGCTGGGAGCGCTCGTTCTGGCAGCAAACCACGATGTTGGTGGGCAAGTGGGTCATGCGCACGGCCGAGTCGGTGGTGTTGACGTGCTGGCCGCCCTTGCCGCCGGAGCGGTAGGTGTCGATGCGCAAGTCCTCGACGCGGATATTGACTTCAATGGTGTCGTCGATTTCAGGCGAGACATAAACTGAGGCAAACGAAGTATGCCGCCGCTTGGCCTGGTCGAAGGGGGAGATGCGCACCAGCCGGTGCACGCCGCTTTCGCCGGCCAGCAGGCCAAAGGCGTTCTCACCTGTGATGGTGAAGGTGGCGGACTTGATGCCCGCCTCTTCGCCGTCCTGGTAGTCGTTC
>CAZLMY010000140.1:0-14354 GCA_964560845.1 uncultured Occallatibacter sp.
CCGTTGCGGATCTTCGACAAGAACCAGGGCGAGAAGAAGCGCACGCTGATCGACATCGACAGGAGCCAGCAAGCCGCCGAAGCTGCCAAAGCTCAGGTCTTTAGCGACGTTGATAATGCGTACGAATTGGTGCGCAGCAATATCGCCTTGATCAAGCCGTACAAGGAGCAGTATCTCGATCAGTCAGTGTATGTGCGCGACACGGTTACGTTCGCGTACCAGCACGGAGGTGCATCGCTGATGGACTTCCTGAATGCACAAAGCGACTACCGTGTGGTGCAGCTTGCCTATCTGCAGTTGATCGGATCATATATGACCGCGGCCGGCCAAATGAATCTTGCGGTTGGACATGAAGAATTCCGATGAGTTGGGGTTGCCGACAAACAGGGTCTGGATGTTGCACGGGAATCAAGAGGCCTTCGGAGAGGAAGAATCATGAAGAGAAATGAAGTGCGCGTCTATATCGAGGAGATCGGGATTCTTCCCTCCGTGCGTGTGACAACGCAGGAACTTGCGAAATTCGCCGCAGAAACGCTCTACTCGTCGGGAATACCGATTGCGGAGATTACGCTGACTACGCCCGGCGCCCTGGCTGTCATCAACGACCTGTCTAACCGGTACCCATCCATGGCCGTGGGCGCCGGCACTGTGTTGGACGACGAGATGGCCCGCCGGTGCGTCGACGCCGGCGCAAGGTTTCTAACCAGTCCGGGGTTTGTTCCGGAAGTCGTGGCGTACGCGAAAAAAGTAGATGTCTGTGTACTGCCTGGAAGCTTGACGCCAACCGAGATTATCGCGGCTTGGAAAGCAGGCTCAGACTTTGTAAAGATCTTTCCAACAAGCCACGTGGGCGGCTTTCAATACATTCGGGCTCTCAAGGTTCCATTGCCGCAGATTCCGTTGATCGCTACGGGCGGCGTGAACCAATTGACTGCATCCGACTTCATTCTTGCCGGAGCAACCGCCATAGGCCTGGGAGCGGAATTGCTACCGAAAGAGGCCTTGCATTTTCAGCAGGAAGATCGGATCCAGGAGTTAGCAGGGAGGTTTCTCTCCAAGGTCAAGGACGCGCGCGCATTGCGAGAGACTTACTATTGATGGCGCCAGGAATGACTCCGCTCTGCGGTGCTGTCGTGGGACAGGCAAGTCCAGTTGCCTATTCCGAAAGCATATTGTCTTCTTGCTGTTCTCTTCATGCCTCCCTTACGCGTTTACCACAATACTTGAGCATGGGAGGTATTCATAAAATGCATCGCAATCTGTTTACAGCGTGGATTCTCTCCGCTGCACTTCCGGGTATTGGAAACGCTCAGGGAACTGTTTCTTCCGGGGAGAACAGCGATTACAACAGTCGTTCGCAGTTGAAACAAGTGTCGCGAGACGAACGTGCTCCGGAGCACTATAGATCTCTGGCTGACTATTATCGCGAACGCCAGAAATGCTACTTGCAGAAGGCGGCTGACGAGAAGCAGGAGTGGGAGCGAAGCGGCCAGAACATGATCGGAATCCAGCCGAAGGCTTCACGGCCAGCAGACTCGGCGAGAGGACTTTACGAGCACTACATGGCCGCGGCGGCTGAGGCCGGAAAGCTTGAGGCGAAGTATAGCCAGTTAGCGACTCCGGATATTCTTGCCAAAGTCCGTTAGCCCGTCAGGGTTTGCAGGCTCGCACGAGAGGTCGATTCTTGGATGCGTTGTCAAGGGAGTTGAGCAGACCGGCTCACTCCCTCCATGGTTCTCATAGATCCTAAATGTTTTCCTTATGCGGTCTTCACGTCTTCCCGCCTACCCTGTAGCCATGTCGCACGACAGTATCTCGACGAAAAGCAACGAAGTGCGCGGATTCAGTCATGGTTGAACGAATGCAAGTATCGAGAAGACTGCGGACTCTGTTCCAGTTCCTTGTGGCAGGTGCGGCTCTTGCCTTGCTTACATGGGGTGGGTTCCTGCTCCAGATTAATCTGCTGACCATCAGTCTCCTCTATTTGTTGATTGTCGTGGCTGCCGCGTCCTTGTTCGGTTTCTGGCAGGCGTCTCTTACCTCCATTCTTGCGGTGTTGTTGCTCGACTATTTCTTTGAGCCTCCGCTCTTCAGTTTTCAAGTAGAGAGTTCAGGCATATTTGTCGCGCTCGCAACATTCGAAGTTACCGCACTGGCAATCAGCAGATTTCACGGCCGGGAAATGCGGATTGCGCGAGAGGCGGCCATCCACCGCGCGGGGATGGAGCAACTGTACGAACTGAGCCGCAGCACCATGTTGCTGGACTTGCATCAGCCTCCCGGGCCGCAATTGTCCACTCTGATTCGAAGAATCTTCGATTTGCGCGCGGTTGCAGTATTCGATGCGAACCTGGGACGACAGGACAGAGTTGGTGAATGGGAGATTGGAGAGGAGAATCTCGCCAAAGAATGCTTCTTGCGCGACGCGGAAGAGGACGATTTGCAATCCAACCTATCGCGGCGGGTGTTGCGCTCCGGACTCGGCGTCGAGCGAGTGGGTGCGTTGGTGGTATGCGGAAAGCTGAATCCTCGAGTCGTGGATGCGCTTGCTGCGCTTGCCGCAATGGCTATCGACTGCCACCGGTCGTTTGAGAAAGAAGATCGGGCCGAGACGGCGAAGCAGACCGAGCAGTTGCGGGCCGCGGTCATGGATGCGTTGGCTCATGAATTGAAGACGCCGCTGACGGCGGTTCAAACTGCCAGTTCCGGGTTGCTCGAGTTGGGAGGGCTGACGGATTCGCAGACTGAGTTGGTGACGCTGATCAACGACGAAGCAATTCGCTTGAGCAGACTTTGCACGCGCTTGTTGGTGACTGCAAAGTTGGAAGGAAGAGAGGTCGGCCTCGAGTTGAGCGATGTGAACGCGAAGGAACTCATTCAAGAAGTACTGGCCGACTCTTCGTTGTCTTCGGAAACCGGGCGGATGGAAGTCACTGTGGACGATCCAGAACTTACGTTCAATGGCGATCGCGGCCTGTTGACGATGATCCTGGCTCAGTACATCGACAATGCGCGCAAGTACTCCGCGCCGGACACACCAATCGGCATTGCAGCCCGCAGGAGTCATACGGAGGCGTTGATTTCCGTTCACAATATTGGATCGACAATTCGGATTGAAGACCGGGAGCGGGTGTTCGATCGCTTCTACAGGGCGCCGGGTACGCGAGATTCTGTTCCGGGTACAGGCATTGGACTCTCCGTCGCCAAGAAGGCAGCGGAAGCACAACATGGACATGTGTGGGTTATTAGCGGGGAAAGGGAAGGAACGACGTTCTTTCTTTCTCTTCCAATCGGTGCAAGGAGGAAGCAATGAACACGGACCCGTTGGACGCAGGACAAGGCACGATTCTTGTGGTGGACGACGACAGTTCAACACGGCGAGCACTGCGTGCGACTTTGACAGGCATGGGCTTTACGGTTGTCGAGGCCGCGCGTGGCGAGGAAGCGTTGTCGCTGGTCCGCGTGTCGTGGTTCGATGCGGTGTTGTTGGATGTCGATATGCCGGGCATGGGAGGCGTGGAAACCTGCCGCAGTATTCGGCGCGCCATTGCGCGCTTGCCGATACTGATGCTCACGGTTATGAGCAGCGAAGACGACAAGGTGTTGGCGTTGGATGCTGGAGCCGACGATTACATTACCAAGCCATTTCAAATACGAGAATTGACAGCCAGATTGCGCTCGGCGGTTCGGCGCCGCAGTGCCCAGGACGCGAACCGCGACGCGCCCATTCGTCATGGCAGGCTTGAATTGGATCCGGTGAAATACAGGGTCATGAAGAACGGGCACTCGATCCATCTGACGCCGAAAGAATTCGAAATGCTTCACTATCTGATGATGCATCCGGGCGAACCAATACCGCACGCACGTCTGCTGAAGTCTGTCTGGGGTCCGGAATATGGAAACGAACTCGAATACCTTCGAACCTTTGTGCGTCAGCTACGCAAGAAGATTGAAGACGATCCGGCAAACCCCCAGTATCTGTTGACAGATGCCTATGTCGGCTACCGCTTCAAGGAGCAGGAGCCTGGGGCTTAGATTGTGCGCGGCCATCCATGTGGGATACAAATGTTCCCAAACAATTCCAGGGTTGAAACGGCTCGACAGCGGCTCCACCATGCCAGGGTGAGGTCTGGCCGCGGAGGACCGCGCTGCAATCGCATTTCAAGATGCGGTAGCATGACTCAAGGAATCGTGCTACTCTTGCTATTTGCGATCGAGTGTCGGGGACAAGACGGGAGTGCGTGTGGGCGTTCTGAGCAGGATAGGAATCGCGCTGGATTCGGAGCTTTTGAAAAGGTTCGATCGTCTGATCGAGAAGCGGGGCTATACGAACCGTTCCGAGGCATTCCGCGATCTGATTCGCGACCAATTGGTGGCCGTGCAGACCGCTACTCCAGATGCTTCTGTCGTGGGCACAATTACGCTCATCTACGACCATCGCGCTTCCGGTATCACCGAGAAACTGACCGAGTTGCAGCATGCACAACATGAATTGGTGGTCTCAACCAGCCACGCACACCTTGACCACGACTCCTGCCTTGAAGTGCTGATCGTCCACGGCAAATCGGCAAAGGTCGCACAGCTTGCAGACCGGCTGATTGGATTGAAGGGCGTACAGCATGGGCGCCTGGTAATGACCGTGCCTGCACATGCGACGCCGCACCATCATGGGCAGAAGTCCGAGCAGGGACACAGCCACAACCGTTGAAGCACGCAGAGACCGCAAGCCAGGGAAGAACCATGGGGCCAAGTAGCATGAAATTCCGATTCGTACTATTTCTGTTTGCCGCCATGGCCGTCAGCCTTCCCGCACCAGCAGAGACGGGAGCGGGACAGAAATCCGATACGACGACGCCGGCTGGTTTCGAAAACTCGCCGCAGGATACGATGCGACAAGTGAGCGGCGTGGTTGTCGATGAACGGTCGGCGGTCCTCGTGGGTGTCACAGTTTCAGCCGAGTGGCCGAAGGGAATCCGCACCGTGACCACCGATGGGCGGGGTGCGTTTTCGATGCGCGTGCCAATGCAGCCGGTCACATTGAGTGTGACAGGCCGGAACATCGGAACTCTTCAACGGTTTCTGACAATCGACGCAACGGCCGAGGGGCTACGGCTTCAGATTCGCTATGTGATTCCCAAAGATCGGCAGACGCTGGTGATTACCGGCACTTCTGCCGATCCGGCGATAGACCGCCGCAACGACACGGTCTACAAGAACACGCTGTTTCTTCGCGATGACCAACTTTTCGAGACCCTGGATAGCGGCATCAACGCCGGGCAGCATGAGGGCGGGGGAAAATCTCTGGAGTTTCGTCGCTTCGGATTCAATCTCGATCACGGCGGATTGAATG
Source organism: uncultured Occallatibacter sp. (assembly GCA_964560845.1). Lineage (GTDB taxonomy): Bacteria > Acidobacteriota > Terriglobia > Terriglobales > Acidobacteriaceae > Telmatobacter. Next base: position 5,351 of record CAZLMY010000140.1, read on the forward strand.
GAGGGCTGAAGGTTCTGGTGGATGACATTCCGCAGAATCAAGCCACGCAGGCTCACGGGCAGGGCTATCTTGGCTGGCTCAAAGCGCTGAGTCCCGAGTTAGTGGACGACGTGGACATCATCAATGGTCCCTTCAGTGCGGAGTACGGTGACTTTTCCGCACTTGGCATTATTCACATCCGGCTCAAGGAGCACCTCGACAACGAGTGGACGCTGCGCGCGCAGGGCGGATCGTTCCATGGCTATCGCACCTTTGCGGCTTACAGTCCGCCCTTGAAGAATGCCGACAGCTTTCTCTCCTGGGAGCATGCTTACACCGACGGCCCATTCAGGAACCCATTGAACTATGTGCGCGACAATGTTACTGGCAATTGCACTTTCAAGAGTAGCGACACGCAATCGCTGGGCATCAAGGTTAACGCTGGGCGTAACGATTTCAATTCCTCGGGACAGGTTCCGCTGGACCTGGTTTATTCGGGCGTCCTCGACCGATTCGGTTACATGGACCCTAGCGACGGCGGCAAGGTGCGCAAAGGCACCGCCGGCATCTACTACAAAAAAAATCTGAGCAGTAACGATACGCTGCGTATAGACGGCTATGTTACTCGTTCGCTCTTCGACTTATTCAGCGACTTCACTTTCTTTTTGAGCGACCCGATCAATGGGGATGGGATTCAGCAGCACGATTCGCGACTGCAGGAGGGCGCAAGCGCGCAATATGTTCACGCGGGCAAGTGGCTTGGACGGCCTTCACTCTTCATGGCCGGGGCAAATCTCGGCGACAACTGGATCAATGTAGATCTGTTTCATGACAAGGATCGGCAAATCATTGCGCCGGTGCTGCCAATTCCAGGCTCGCCGTTTCCGGGCAAACCATGGACCGAGGCGAATGTGCACATCACGAATCCGGCGGTGTATGCCCAGCAGGGTTTGGACTTCAAACACCTGCACCTGGATCTCGGTTTGCGCTATGACGAGTTTCGTTTCGATTTAACCGACCGGCTTGTTGCTGCCAATGATGGGACAAGTCACGCCAATGCAGCCGAGCCCAAACTGAATATCGTATACACTCCGAGCAATCGCCTCCCGCTGGCGCTCCACTTCAACTTCGGCCGTGCAGTCACGAGTCAGGATGCGCGCGGCATGGCACTTGAACACACTGCTCCCAAAATCGCCACTACGAACTTTTACATGCTCGGCTCGTCGCATCAGATGAAGCGCTTCTCGGCCAGCACGGATGTGTTCCTGATCGACCGCCAGCATGAGGACGTTTACGATCCAGACAATGGCACGATGGAATACCAAGGTCCGAGCCGCTCGTATGGATGGGAGGCGAAGACCTCATTGCAATTAGTCGAGCACGTGAGTTGGAACGCAGGCCTTACACAGGTGTCGAATGCATTCTATCTCGGGACTTATCCACGCGATTATGTTGATAGCGCACCTCACTCGGTGGCTAACTCCAGCCTGACAGTCAGCGAGTGGCGTGGACTTTACAGTTCCTTGCGTTATCGCCATATCGGCCGTTACCTGGTGGTGAACCCCGACTACACTGCGGACACGGCGTCTCTGTCTGCGGCGGCGCCCTATACCAATCCCTATGAAACTCATGCAGCAGGATTGGACGTGCTTGATTTCTCTGCTACGAAGAAGCTATTTCGTGGTCTGGAATGGAATCTGTCAATCGACAATCTGAATAACAAGCATTATTACGAGACTCAGAATTTCTTCTACTCGCGCGTAACTCCCAACGCACCGATTGAGGCGCGCGTTCACGGCACACCGGGTTATCCAATCGGTTTCACGACCGGACTCACCTGGCGATTCGAATAATCGTCAGGGTACTCGGCCCTGCGCGTTTTGTTTGCATGTGAAACGAAAGTTCTTATGGATGGCAAGCTAACGAGGATCAGCAATATAGGAAATGGATGTGAGCCGCTTTTCGAATGTTTACGGCGGTGCTATAACAAAGTGAATAGAATGAGCGGGAACGGTCTAGCCCTGGCCGGACGCGCCCGACCAACATCGGCACTTCAGGCTGCCGAAAAGGGAGTTCACCCGAATGAGTACTTCCGCACGCTACAAATCCAGCCTTCCGGGAAAGATGATTGATGTAGTCCGGATAGCGGCAGGCCTGTCGATTTTGGCTCTCCCTCTTTTCACACCACGGGCTGCCCTTGCGCTGGGTCAACCGAAGATGGTGGAGACCGAGACGACTGCGGGAAACCTTCGGCTCGTTGTGGCAGGGAGAGCTGCAACACTGGTCGTCGACAGCGGCGACTTCCCAGGAGTCATTCGTGCAGCTCACGATTTGCAGGCCGATATAGAGCGGGTCAGCGGCGTGAGGCCTGCCCTTGTCGAGGACGGCAAGGCCCCCGGCCGTGAGTCCATTCTGATTGGGACCATTGGCAAAAGCAGCCTCATCGACCGTCTCATTCGCGCCCACAAGATCGATGTCTCGCAAGTGCAGGGCAAGTGTGAGTCCACGCTGACGCAAGTGGTGGAGCATCCGCTGCCGGGTGTAGCCCGCGCTCTGGTGATCGCCGGCAGCGATAAGCGGGGCACGATCTTCGGCATCTACGATCTGAGCGAGCAGATCGGCGTCTCTCCCTGGTATTGGTGGGCCGATGTTCCGCCCGAACGCCACGAGGCTCTGTTCGTGAAGGCGGGCCGATGGGTCGAGGGCGAGCCAGCGGTGAAGTATCGTGGCATCTTTCTGAACGACGAGGCGCCGGCATTGACCGGCTGGGCGAAAGAGAAATTCGGCGGGCTCAATCACCAGTTCTACGAGCACGTATTTGAGTTGCTACTTCGTCTGCGCGCCAATTATCTTTGGCCTGCTATGTGGAATAACGCCTTCAACGAGGATGACCCGCTGAATCCGAAGCTGGCCGACGAATACGGCATCGTGATGGGGACCAGCCACCACGAGCCGATGCTGCGGGCGCAGCAGGAGTGGAAACGCCACGGGAGCGGACCTTGGGACTACTCCGCGAACGGCGAAGTATTGCGGAAGTTCTGGGAAGACGGGATAGAACGCAACAAGAATTACGAGAGCACCATTACCGTCGGCATGAGAGGCGACGGCGACGAGCCGATGGCGGAAAGCGAAAACATCGCGCTGCTGGAAAAGATCGTGGCCGACCAGCGCGCGATTCTGGCCAAGCATCGCACACCTACGCTCGAGGCCGACCCCAAGGTTTGGGCACTTTATAAAGAGGTGCAAGGTTACTACGAGAAGGGCATGCGCGTCCCCGACGACGTTACCTTGCTCTGGTCAGACGATAACTGGGGCAATATCCGCCGTCTGCCCACGCCGGAAGAGCGCCAGCGCGTGGGCGGCGCCGGCGTCTACTACCACTTCGACTACGTGGGCGATCCGCGCAACTATAAATGGCTTTTGACGGTGCCGATCCCCAAGGTCTGGGAGCAGATGAATCTGGCCAAAGCCTATGGGGCCGACCGGATCTGGATCGTGAATGTGGGCGACCTGAAGCCCATGGAGTTTCCCATCGAGTTCTTTCTCACCTATGCGCGTCATCCCGAGCAATGGGGACGGGATGACCTGCGCAAGTTCACGGAAACGTGGGCCGCGCGAGAATTCGGACCGCAATTTGCCGCCGAGGCCGCGGAGCTGGTGTCTCTCTACACAAAGTACAACGGCCGCCGCAAACCGGAGCAGTTGGAGCCGGACACTTTCAGCCTCACGGCTTACCACGAAGCCGAACGGATTGAGCAGGAGTGGAAATCCCTGACAGAGCGTGCCGAGCGCCTTTCCGCGCAACTCCCGCCCGAGCGGCGCGACGCGTTTTTCGAGCTGGTGCTCTACCCGGTGAAGGCCTCGGCCATTGTGAACGAACTTTCCATCGAGGCGGGCCGCAATCGGCTCTACGCCAAACAGGGCCGGGCCAGCGCTAACGATGCCGCGGCTTCTGCGCGCGCCCTCTTTGCCGCCGACGCCGCCTGGACCGACCAGTACAACCACGGGTTGCTCAACGGCAAGTGGGATCACATGATGGACCAAACCCACATCGGCTACACCTATTGGCAGGAACCAAGAATCAATGCGATGCCGGCGGTGAGCGAGGTGCAGCCTTTGCACTCCGCTCATATGCAAGTGGCTCCCGAGGGCTCAGCCGGGACCAACGAAACCTGGGCGGCCAAGATGGAATTGCCCGCCTTCGATGTGTTCAATCGGCAGCGATATTCCATCGATCTGTTCAACAGCGGCGATGTGCCTTTCGAGTTCACAGCCGTTGCCGACCAGCCATGGATTCATCTAAGCCAGGAATCTGGAACAGTCGCCAAGGACGTGCGGCTTTGGGTGACCGTGGATTGGAACCTGGTTTCGAATGCAACTGAGAGCGGCTCAGTGGTTCTTCAACAAAGGGGTGGTCCTGCAGTCCGCGTTCGTGTGCAAGCTTTCAAACCCGCCACTCCCGAGCGCGATTCGGTGGAGGGATTCGTCGAGGCCAATCACTACGTCTCCATCGAGGCTGAGCACTTTAGCAGGAAGAGCAGCGCAAACGGCGTGAACTGGGAGGTGATTCCCGGCTTCGGCGAAACGCTTTCGGGCATGAGCGTCTTTCCGGTGACCGCGCCCAGCTTCGATCTCGCGCAGCAGGCTCCGACGCTGGAATACCGGATGTGGCTTTTCGACAGTGGCACGTTCAACGTTGAAGCGACACTGGCTCCCACTCTGAACTTCGTTCCGGGGCGCGGGCTGCGCTTTGCTGTGTCCTTTGACGATCAGCCGGCGCAGATGGTGGATGCGTTGAAACAGAACACCAACGCCGACTGGTCCAAGGCAGTCAGCGACGGCGTGCGGCGCGTCTCTACGGCTCTGAAAATCGACGCTCCCGGCCCGCATACGCTGAAGGTCCGGATGGTCGATCCAGGCATCGTGCTTGAAAGGCTTGTCGTCAGCCAAGGAAGCATTGCGCCCAGCTATCTGGGACCGCCGGAGAGCTTTCGCGGTCATCCGGCGGCGAGTGAGATTGTAGAAAAGCGCTGAAGGTTGCGCCTGCGGGTCAGGGCTTTAAGCCGACGCCAGTTCGCGTACCTGGGCCAGGATCTTGAGATAGGCGCGCGCCGCCTCGGTGACCAGGGTTGGTGAGCCGGCATCGATGGCCGCCAGATTCACCAGGTCGCTTCCAACGCCCAGGGCGCGCGCGCCGGCGCGAAGAAAGCTCTCGGCCGTCTGCAGAGTCACGCCGCCGGTGGGGATAAGCTTCAGAAACGGGAAGGGCGCCAGAAGCGACTTCAGATAACTGGCGCCACCCATGGCCGAGCAGGGAAAGATCTTCACGTAGTCCGCACCGGCATTCCAGGCCGTAATGACCTCGGTGGGCGTGAGCGCGCCGGGAATGGAGAGCTTTCCCCGGACCTTGGTTGCCTCGATGACCGCGGGGTGGAAGCTGGGGCTGACCACGAATTCAGCGCCGGCATCGATGGTGGCGGCAGCCTGGTCGGCGGTGGTCACCGTCCCCGAGCCAATCAGAAGCGTCGCTCCGTATTCTTTCTTGAGCTCGCGCAGCACATCGACCGCGCCGGGAACGGTCATGGTGACTTCAACCACGGTCACGCCCCCGGCGATCATGGCGTTGACGATGGCATGAGCCTGAACGGCGTTGCGCGCGCGCAGCACGGGAATCAGGCCAACGCGCTCGATTGTTTCTGCAGTGGTTTCGGGCATTTCTTCTCCTATGCGATGCGGCTCTAGTGTCTTGTCTCAGATATTCCTGCAACAGAGGATGCTGTCATTCTGAGCGAACGGGGCCCCAAACGTTTTTCAGTTTGGGGGTGGTGAGTCGGAGAATCTGCGTTTCTGTATGCGCAAAACCCTTCAAACAACTTCTAAGACAGGACACTAACGGGCGATCCTGGCCGACCCGCCCTTTATGATACGTTCGACCTCGGCCAGTGAGGCCATACTGGTGTCGCCGGGGGTGGTCATGGCCAACGCGCCGTGGGCAACGCCACAGCGAACGGCCCAGTCGATGGGCTTGCCGGCGAGCAATCCATAGATGAGGCCGGAGGCGAAGCTGTCACCGCCGCCGACGCGGTCGAAAATATCAATTTCGCGCTGGGGGACGTGGACAATCTGGTCCTCGTAAAGCGCAATCGCGCCCCAGGCATTGCGACTTGCCGATTGCGCGGTGCGCAAGGTGCTGGCAATGAGTTTCAGGTTGGGGTAGCGCGCGGCCACTTCGCGGAGCATCTCTTCGTATCCGGCAATGGGCAACTCGGCAAAGTCCTCGCTGACGCCCTTGATTTGCACGCCGAGCATGGCGGAGAAGTCTTCTTCGTTGCCCAGCAGTAGGTCGACCTTGCGCACCAGTTCGCGGTTCACTTCCTGGGCTTTCGCCTTCCCGCCGATGGATTTCCAGAGCGAATCGCGGAAGTTCAGGTCGTAGGAGACGGGGGTTCCGTGCCGGCGTGCGGCGTCCATGGCCTCCACGGCAACTTCGGCGGTCGAGCCGGAGAGCGCAGCGAAAATGCCGCCGGTATGAAGCCACTTCGCGCCGTTCGCAGAGCCGAAAATCGATTCCCAATCGAAGTCGCCAGGCTTGACCTGGCTGATGGCAGTCTGGCCGCGGTCGGAGCAGCCTGCGGCGGCGCGCACGCCAAATCCACGCTCGGTGAAGTTGAGGCCGTTGCGGACTTCGCGGCCGACGCCGTCGTAGGGCACCCATTTCAGCAGCGATGGGTCCACGCCGCCCTGCAAGATGAGGTCTTCCACCAGGCGGCCGACAGGGTTTTCGGCCAATGCCGTGGCAATGGCTGCCTTCAACCCGAAACAGCGGCGCAGCCCGCGGGCCACGTTGTATTCGCCGCCGCCCTCCCAGACTTGAAACTGACGGGTGGTGTGAATGCGGCCTTCGGCGGGATCGAGTCGCAACATGACTTCGCCCAGGCTCACGCAGTCCCAGCGGCGGGCAGACTCTGGAATCACGATTTTGTTCATGGCACCTACTAAACAGTGAGTTGACCCATTATCGCATTGGCCGGGGTGCGGCGTAACCCGCAAGCCCTGCAGTAAATCGCATTAGGCGAGAATATCCCTGAAAATGGGACCCGCTTCATGCCGGCAAAAACTCCGAGCGCGCCTGCTAGAAACAGCGAGGTTAACGATACATGTAAAGATGAACGCGGCGGATAGAGAATTTGCCCGGCGGCAGCTGTAAATGCCTTCCTTGATTGTCGTCGTCGCCATTGAGATTCCTGCCGGGCTTCCACACCCCGTCAACGACCTTCCCCTCCCAGATGGAATCGATGCCGGCGATAGACTTGACCCCGTCCCGCACTCCAAACACAATGTTCATCCCGGTCCCCGCCACCAGGAATTCTTCGGCAGAGAGTTGGATAATGACTCCGCCATGGGCTCCGGGCCATTCCGTCTCAGCCTTTGCCCCCACCGATATCGGAGCAGGCTCCTTGAAGCGGACGTTGAAAGTGTAATCGCCCAAAGTGAACTTCTGCTCGGTCAGATCGGCCGTTCCGTCGAAATGCGATGGCGCCCGAAGGCCCACCATCCGCCCGGTCCCCTGATTGGCAAGAATCAGAGGCGTGAGTTGGGAGACGACCGCGTAGGCGTCTCCCAAGGCCTGTTGTTCCTCCGGCTTCAGGAACTCCGGCGCGTAAACCGAGAATCCCATGGCATCGAGTTGACCATATGCATAAAAGCCGTTAGCCGCCATTTCCGCAGCGTCGACCCGGCCGGTCTCGGGAACAAAGAGCGGATTGCCGGGCCGATCATACTGCTTCGCCCACTCGACAAAGTTCGGGAAATAGAGGTCCGGAGACAGGAAATCGATGGCAGGTGCGGCAGCGCGCCAAATGTCGAACAAATGCGGCAAAGGCCCGCCGCTCGGATACTGCCCGGGCAGTTTCCCCGGCCTCACCAAGGCCGCGTTGACGAACATGGGCAGCGGGTAAACTGCTTTTCCCCGGGCGGCAACTTGCCCGGTAAAGTGCCCCTCCGTCCAGGCGGTAAACAACTCATCGGTCATGGCCCCGGTCCCAAAGGTGTCAGGCCAATTCGCCCCAGCCTTCGACCCGTGGGTCTCCCAGGCCTGCTTGAGCTGCGGCGCAAGCGAATCGCGGTTTTTTGAGAGATAGTCCGTCAGCGGTGCGGGTACAGGTGCCAGGAAAGCGGCGTTTGCCAAAGCGCCATGGTCCCGTGGTTCGGGGATCATGCCGACTTCGTTCTCCACCTGGATCATGAGGACGGTCCGATCAGCCGAATCGATCGCTTTCAAATGCTTCATCAAGGCCACGAAAGCCGCGGAATCCGCCTCCTGCGTCTCCGGGCTCAGCGCCGAGAGGATTTCAAGGCTGGCGCCGTCTGCGCGTTGCGCGCGGGGAAATCGGTCCTGATCTCGTTTGACCCAGGCAGGGACATAACAAGACATGCTGTTCTTCCAGGTCCCAAACCACAGCAAGACCAGTTTGAGGTTGTGCTTGCGAGCCCCGTGGATCAAGCCATCGACGGTTGCGAAGTCGAAATTGCCGTGCTCCGGCTCAATCGCCTCCCAGTAGACCGGCGCCAGAACCGTATTGAAGTGCATGGCGGCCACTTTTGGCCAAATCGAGTCGAGATAATCGAGGCTCGAGGCTGAGGAGTTCTCGAGTTCGCCTCCCCGGATCAGGAAGGGCTCGCCATCGACGACAATCTGGCTCACGCCGTGCTGATGGACGATTCGCGGTATCGGCTGTTGAGCCGGGCCGGCGCCCAGCACCTGCGTCCCGGCAAGCGAAACAGCGGCAGCCAGCGCAAGCGCAAGGGGGCTTAGCCTGCGGGCAAAGAATGGAGCGGGCGTCTCCAAATCAAGCAGTCTCTGCCACTTCGTGCAACCATGTGCCTGTTGGGCGCCAAGCCTGCGAATCATTGTGCCTGAACCTCATCTGTGGGTGGCCGCGGATTTCGACCGGTTCGCCAACTATAGCAATTCCAGAATGACTGTACCCAGGAACCGCAGCGTTCAAGTCGACGCGACCACAAG
>CAZLMY010000141.1:0-14063 GCA_964560845.1 uncultured Occallatibacter sp.
ACAACGACATTGTGGGGACTACCCACAATTGCCCACCTTTTTGAAGGAGTATACCCACAAAATCCCCCACAGTGAAAACGCACCATCTTTCGCCTTCGGTCGGATCGATTTCTGTCTTGGATTCATTAGGGAACTGCTGCCCTCCAGCTTGGTCTCCTGGACTTCGGCTCGTCGATCCCCACTGCAATCTGAAAAAGAGATGACCAATTGTGCCGCTTTCAACGATTCTGCGAGTGCCGGCTCACCCGCCCTCTACACACCAAGACAAGAAGTACCCGACCGTTTCTTGGAACCTGGAGGTGGACAGAATGGATGAGCGGCACCGATGGCTTTTGCATAAACGGTAACTATCTTGATTATGGTACGTTTACTACGAGTTTCCTGGGATGTCGGGATACTCCGTTCGGAATTCCCCAACAAGAGTCAAAAGCGCGGGTCCCAGATGGAAAGAGGATCTGGTTGAGCCTCTTTTATGTCAGTTGTTGGCGTAGATGCGCTTAAAAGTATTTTCTTGCCGAATCAATAATTGTGTCGGAGCTGGGCACAGAAGGTGCTGACCCATCGTATCGAGGAGAACGATACGGCGGGCCATACCATCAATAAGATTCTCTGCTTTCAACGGGAGCCGCTAGGAGTATTATTTGAACGAGTCCAATGCATACATTTAAGCCAATCGCGCATGTCCATCCAGATGATCTGCGCATCACCCATTGCCTCGAAGAGCACTTGGTAGCGGTGTCTCGCCTGGCTGCGGACATGTCAGCAGAGTTCGGCGCCAAAGAATGGGGTGAGGTGGCAGGGCTTTGGCACGATCTGGGTAAGTTCAGTCTGTCTTTTCAACATTACATTCGCAGTGCGAGCGGCTATGAATCTCATCTTGTGGATGCCGTACCAGGCAAAGTGAATCACTCCAGCGCCGGCGCCCTCCATGCCAAAGCAGAGCTATCTCACCGCGGCCTTCCGCTTGCATATTTGATTGCCGGGCACCACGCCGGACTGCCGGACTGGTCCCCATCCGATGGAGCAGCCAACGGCGCACTCGAAAACCGGCTTCGAGAGGGCCAAGAGCAGGGTCTGCTCAATCAGGCAATTGAGGCGGCGCCGCAAGGCCTTCTGAAAGTGCAGCCCCGTCCGTTGATGCCAGCCCGATTCGGCGACGCTGCCGGGCTGCATTTGTGGATACGGATGCTTTTTTCCTGCTTGACCGATGCGGATTTTCTCGACACGGAAGGGTTCATGAATGCGGGGAAGAGCCAGCAGCGTGGCGGCTATCCTTGTCTTGCCGCGCTGCTTGAGCCATTCAACCAAGCCATGAGTCAGAAGTTTGAGGGCGCAAGCCCATCGCCAATCAACCAACTGCGAGCCGATGTGTTGCGGCAATGCCGGGCGAAAGCCGCAGATGCGCCGGGGCTCTATACTTTGACCGTTCCCACGGGCGGGGGCAAGACGCTTTCAAGCCTGGCTTTCGCGCTCGATCACGCAATCATCCACGGCAAAAGCCGCATCGTTTACGCCATCCCCTACACGAGCATCATCGAACAAACAGCCGACGTCTTTCGCGGCATCTTCCAGGATGCGGTTCTTGAGCATCACAGCAATCTGGATGCGGAGAAGGAGACTCCCCAAAGCCGTCTGGCCGCGGAGAACTGGGATGCTCCGCTTGTGGTTACCACCAACGTGCAGCTCTTTGAGTCGCTTTTTGCGTGCCGCAGCAGCCGTTGCCGCAAACTGCACAATTTGGTGAATAGCGTCATCGTGCTCGACGAAGCGCAGTTACTGCCCCCGGGGTTCCTACAACCCATCCTTGATGTAATGCAACTGCTGATCAAGCACTACGGTGTCACGTTCGTGCTTTGCACCGCAACACAACCGGCTCTGGAGTCGCGCAAAGACAGCTTAGGCAAAACCTGGCTACGTGGCCTGGATGGAGCTAAGGAAATCGTCTTCGGCACAGAGACACTTTATCGCCAACTGGAGCGCGTGGAAGTTATGCTGCCGGAGAATCTCAATGCGCGTGGCAATTGGGACGAGATTGCCGGCCGCATGGCGCAGCATGCATCGGTGCTGGCTGTCGTCAACACGCGCTCGGATTGCCGGGAACTGCATCGCCGCATGCCGCCTGGAACCATCCATCTTTCGGCGCTGATGTGCGGCGAGCACCGCAGCCATGTCATCGAGAAGATCAAGAAGAGTCTGCCCACGGAACCGGTCCGGGTGGTTAGCACGCAATTGATCGAGGCTGGAGTCGATGTGGATTTTCCGGTGGTTTATCGAGCGCTGTCGGGGCTGGACTCGATTGCCCAGGCCGCGGGCCGCTGCAACCGCGAGGGCAAGCTAGAGGGCAAGGGACAGGTTTTTGTCTTTATTCCGCCCAGGCAATCGCCCCAAGGGCTCTTGCTTTTTGGCGAAGATGCCTGCAAGACGATACTGTATGAGCGTCCGGAGAAGCCACTTACTCCTGAGCTATTCAAGAGCTATTTCGAGCAGTATTACAGCAAAGTTGGGAAAGATGGGCTTGACAAGAACGGCATCCAGGAGCTGCTTACGAAAGATGCAGGGAATGGCAAGATCCAGTTCAAGACCGCGGCGGAGAAGTTTCAGCTTATCGAGGAGGACGGCAACGTCGCGGTGATTGTTCCCTACGCAAATCCCGAGGACGCTCGGCGCGATAGCCGTCCGCTGATTGCGCGGTTGCGCGCCAAGCAACTGGATCGCGACCTGCTGCGCCAGTTGCAGCGGTATACGGTGAATGTGCGCAAACATGAGTTTTGCGCGCTGCTGAGCGCAGGGGATATTGAAGAAACGACTCCAGGAATCTGGATACTCAGGAATGAAACGGCCTATCGGTTCGATGTTGGCTTGGTTGTCGATGGGATGGGCAGTGCAGATCCCGGGAAATTGCTTATATAGGGATGCTAAATAGCGATAAATTAATAAGTTGGCGCCCCGCGGGTTTCGGCCGTGGGGCGTCTTCCTTCGGAAGTATTTCCCACCAGAAAGTGTTTCAATCCACGCTGTTCGTCGGACAAAGAACAAGCGATTTCGCGTTCGAGCTCCCAGATAGCCCTTGACAACTTCTTGAGTCTACGGCACACTTGCTCAAGTTGTCAATATGCCTGGAAGGATACACCACCACAAAGTGAAGTGTGCGGAGCCTGAATGAGCAATGTCGATCTGGATTGGCGGCTGATCCGCGAGGTTCGACTCCTCGTTGAGAAGTTAACTGGAGCGCGCTTCTGGGCGTTTTGGTTTCTTCTGCTTCTTTTGAGCATTGCAGTGCTCCTCCAAACGCTGGGTGGTCCGCTCCTGCTTGGGCGAGGGGGACACCCCTGATCGAGAACAGTTGTATTGCTTAAGTATGAACCTCAAGCAAGTTCATGTTGTGGTCTGGGTGTGTGAAGAGTGTAATGCTCCTTCCCAAGTTTTTCCAAGAGGCACGTAAGGAGACGCAATGCCTACCCGCTTTTGTTTAGAGATCGGCGGAGATCTAGCTTGTTTTACTCGTCCGGAGATGAAGGTCGAACGGGTGAGCTACGACATCGTGACTCCCTCGGCCGTCAGAGCCGTCTTTGAATCCATCCTGTGGAAGCCCGCTATTCACTGGCAGGCGGAGGAGATCGAGGTCCTGGCTCCTATCCGCTGGACAACCATCCGGCGCAATGAAGTGGGGAGCAAGGTCTCGCTGACCAACGTGAAGAGCGCCATGCAGAAGGGTTCTGGCGCCATCGCGCTCTATGTTGAGGAAGAGCGCCAGCAGCGAGCGAGCCTCTTGCTGCGCGATGTGCGATACCGCATTACGGCAAGCTTCTCCAGGACCGGCAGGGCCGGGGCAGAAGACAACGCGCAGAAGTTTGGCGAGATGTTTGCCCGCCGCGCGGCCAAAGGACAGTGCATCAACCAGCCCTATCTCGGCTGCCGCGAGTTTGCCTGCGACTTTCGCCTCGTGGAGCAAGGCGAAGCAGCAGCGGCGATTCCCGAGGAGTTGCGCGGCGAGCGCGACCTGGGTTGGATGCTTTATGATCTCGACTTCCAAGATACTGCTTCTCCCCAGCCGCTCTTCTATCACGCACGCATGACCGACGGAGTTGTGAAGATTCCGTCGTGGGACAGTTGCGAGGTGCGGGGATGATTCTGCAAGAACTGGTGCGGTACTACGAGCGCAAAGCCAGCGATCCAGATACGGCGCTGGCGCCCGAAGGCTTTGAGCAGAAGGAAATACCCTTCATTATCGTTCTCGATCGACACGGCAAGCTGGTTCAGATCGAGGACACGCGTAGCGGCGAGGGAAAGAAGAAGCGCGCACGGTCGTTTCTGCTCCCGCAAGGCGTCAAAAAAACCTCAGGCGTCGCGGCCAATCTGCTCTGGGACACGGCGGAGTATGTGCTCGGCATCGACACTAAAGGCAACCCAGACCGAGTCGTTCTTCAACATGCTGCGTTCTTGAATCGGCTGGCCGAGCTTCCGGCCGATGAACAAGGCATCGAGCCCGTCCGGTTGTTCCTCGCCAATCTGCCCGTAGCGCAACTTGAACAATCTCCGAACTGGGAAGAGATTCGAACCACCAATCCGAATCTCACCTTCCAGCTTGTCGGCGATATGGAGTTGGTTTGCGAGCGGCCAGCCATCGTAGAAGCCTTGCGCTCCTACGCGGCAAACGCGGCTGCGCCTGCGCCTGGCGTTGCCCGCGGCATCTGCCTCGTCAGCGGCCAAGACGCCCAAATCCAGCGCCTGCATCCCTCCATTAAAGGGGTCTGGGGAGCCCAAAGTTCGGGCGCAAATATTGTCTCCTTCAATCTCCGCGCCTTCGAGTCCTACGGCAAGGAACAGAAGCAAGGAGAGAATGCACCGATCGGTGAGCCCGCGGCCTTTGCTTACACCACCGCGCTCAATCATCTGCTCGGAAAAGACTCCAAGCAGCGCATTCAGGTTGGCGATGCTTCGACCGTATTCTGGGCCGGCGCGGAAAGCTTTCTGGAAGATAGCTTCCAAAGCTATTTCTCAGAGGCGCCGAAAGACGACCCGGATCGGGGGACGAACGCCGTTCGAGCCTTATATGAGTCGGTCAAGCAGGGCAGCTTGAACGTGAACGACGAGAGAACGCCGTTCTTTGTGCTCGGTCTGGCTCCGAATGCCGCGCGCATCTCCATCCGCTTCTGGCTCACGGGAACCGTCCGGCAATTCTCTGAGCGCATCGTCGAGCACTTTGACGACATTGCCATCGGCCACGCGCCCTATGAGCTGCCCTACCCTTCGCTCTTCCGTTTGCTGGCCAGCACTGCGCTTCAAGGCAAAGCCGAAAACATTCCGCCCAACCTGGGCGGCGACACCATGCGCGCAATTCTTTCCGGGCTGCCCTATCCGGAAACACTGCTCCAGTGCGCACTGCGCCGCATTCGCGCCGAGCGCGAGGTCAGCTACCCGCGCGCCGCGCTCATCAAGGCATGCATCAACCGCAAAACCCGCCGGGACAAATCCGAGGAGGAACTGCAAGTGTCACTCGATCTCGCCAATACCAACGTGGGCTATCGCTTGGGAAGGCTCTTTGCTGCGCTTGAAAAGGTGCAGGAGGAAGCCAGTCCCGGACTCAATGCCACCATCCGCGACCGCTTTTATGGCGCCGCCTCTTCAACCCCGGTCACGGTGTTCTCAAACCTGCTCAAGCTCAACAAGCATCATCTCGCCAAGATCGAGAATCGTGGACGGGCCGTGAATCTCGAAAAGCTGATCGGAGAAATCGCCGATGCTCTCGATGGCGACGCGGGGTTTACCGCGCACCTTTCCATCGCCGACCAGGGCCGATTTTCCATCGGCTACTACCACCAGAAACAGGCGTTTTACGTCAAGAAACCTGAAGCCGCTGAAGGAGAACAAGCATGACCGCGCTGAAGAATCGCTACGATTTTGCACTTCTGTTCGATGTGATGGATGGCAACCCCAACGGCGATCCCGACGCCGGTAACTTACCGCGCGTCGACGCCGAGAGCGGGCGCGGCTTGGTGACCGATGTCTGCCTCAAGCGCAAGGTACGCAATTACGTGGGCATTGCCAAGGGAGAAGTCCCTCCGTATGAGATCTACGTCAAGGAGAAGGCCATCCTCAACAAGCAGCACGAGCGCGCCTACATCGGCATCGGCGCCGCCGAGTTGTTGAATGGAGACGACAAGAAGCGCAAAGGCGGCGACAAAGTCGACGAGGCGCGCAAGTGGATGTGCACCAACTTTTTCGACGTGCGCGCATTTGGCGCGGTCATGTCGACGGGCATCAATTGCGGCCAGGTTCGCGGCCCCGTGCAGCTAACCTTCGGGCGCTCGGTCGATCCCATTGTGTCGCTTGAACACTCCATCACGCGCATGGCCGTGGCCACTGAAGCGGAAGCCGAAAAACAAGGCGGCGACAATCGCACCATGGGCCGCAAGTTCACCGTCCCCTATGGCCTTTATGTGGCGCACGGATTTGTCTCCGCGCATCTGGCGGCACAAACGGGGTTCTCCGAAGAGGATCTGCAGCTTCTTTGGGAGGCGCTCGTCAGCATGTTCGATCACGATCGCTCTGCCGCGCGCGGCGAGATGAGCACGCGAGGCCTTCACATCTTCAAACACGCCAGCGAACTCGGCAATGCTCCGGCGTATTCTCTGCTCAGGCGCATTCAGCCAAAGCTCAACGAAGGCGTGCTCGCTCCCCGCGATTGGGAAGACTACCTGGTGACCGTAGACCGCGACGGCCTGCCCAACGGCGTTGAGTTGATCAGCCTGGCCGTCTAGTCCTGTTGCAGGCCTGGTCCCCAGGCCACGAACCCTTCGGAGGCGGCATGGAAACTGACGATTTCGTCATGCTGTCGGCTCTGCAACACTACAGCTATTGCCCGCGCCAGTGCGCTCTGATTCACGAAGAACAGAGCTTTGCTGACAACCTGCACACGGCGCGTGGCAATGCGGTTCACGCGCTCGTCGATCTTGCGGGCTACGAACTGCGCGCGGGTGTGCGCATCGAGAGAGCGCTTCCACTGGTCTCGGAGCGGCTTGGTCTTGTTGGCAAGGCCGATATCGTCGAGTTCCTGGCCGAAGGCACGCCTTATCCCATCGAATATAAGCACGGCCCACGCCGCCAGCGAACTCACGACGAGATTCAACTCGCCGCTCAGGCGCTTTGCCTGGAAGAGATGACCGGCCATCCCGTCCCTCTGGGCGCAATCTATCACGCCAGCAGCCACCGCCGGCGCGAGGTTTCCATTACCGCGGAACTGCGCCAGTTGGTTGTCGATACAACGATTGCGATTCGCGCCTTGCTGCAATCGGGGCAGATGCCGCCAGCAGTCAATGACGCGCGCTGCCGTGAATGTTCGCTCATCGATCTTTGCCAGCCTCAGATTCTTGCTGGGCAGGCAAGGCGAAAGGTCTTGAGGGCGCGGCTGTTCAGCGTCGAGGACGAATGACAGATGCAAACATTGCTCAATACGCTCTATCTCACCCTGCCTGGCTATCTGCACCTGGACAACGACACTCTCCGCTTCGAGGTCGAACAGGAAACCCGGCTGCGCGTGCCGCTGCACCACCTCGGCAGTGTCGTCTGTCTGGGAGATGTTCTGGTCTCTCCTGCGGCCATGGGCCGCCTGGCGGAGGAGGGCAAGTCTCTTGTTCTGCTTGACCGCAATGGCCGCTTCAGAGCTCGGCTCGAAGGCCCCATCAGCGGCAACATCCTGCTGCGCCAGGCGCAATTTGCAAAGGCTAACTCGGCGGAGTTTGCGCTGGCCCACGGGAAGGCCTGCATTGCCGGGAAGCTGAAGAATAGCCGCACTGTGATGCTTCGCGGCGCGCGCGACGCCAACGACGGCGCCGATGCCGACCGCTTGCGCGAGACCGCCGAAGCGCTGGCCAACAACCTGCGCCACTTGGAATCGGCTCCGGATTTGGATGTTGTGCGCGGCCTTGAGGGCGAGTCCGCCCGCCGCTACTTCGCCGCCATGCCCCACATGATTCGCAATGACCAGCGCACCGCGTTTACGCCCGACGGACGCACCCGGCGCCCGCCACAAGATCGCATGAATGCGCTGCTCTCGTTCCTCTATAGCATGGTGATGAACGACTGCCGTACAGCCCTTGAGACCGTGGGCCTCGACCCGCAACTCGGCTATCTTCATACCGTCCGACCGGGCCGCGCTGCCCTGGCGCTCGACTTAATGGAGGAATTTCGTTCCATCCTCGCAGATCGCTTGGCCCTCACACTCGTCAATCGAAAACAGCTCCAGTCCAACGATTTTGAGGAACGGCCCGGCGGGGCGGTACAGATGCTGGACGCCGCACGTAAAGCACTCATTCTCGCCTACCAGGAGCGCAAACAGGAACTGACATCGCATCCGCTCCTCGATCAAAAACTGCCCATTGGCCTGCTTCCTCAGATTCAAGCACGGCTGCTTGCACGCGTGATCCGTGGGGAGGCCGAGGACTATATACCCTACCAGGAGCGCTAGCCATGCTCATCCTTGTCTGCTACGACGTGTCAACCGAAACACCCCAGGGCCGCAGACGCTTGCACCGCGTGGCCAAAGCCTGCGAGGCGGTCGGCCAACGGGTGCAGAAATCGGTCTTTGAATGCCGGGTTGACCGGATGAAATACGAGGAATTTGAACGAGCACTACTTGAAGAAATAGATCAAACAGAAGATTGCCTGCGCCTCTATCGGCTCACTGAGCCAGCCAGCCAATTTGTCAAAGAATATGGTAAATTCAGGGCAATCGATTTTGACGGACCACTCATCGTCTGAACAGGTTCCCGCGAACCATGAGCGACCGCCAAAAACGGCTTGTTTCGCACAATGCATAAACCCTTCATTTCCGACAACCTACCTTCGTGGATCCAGTGCTGCGACACCCGGCTACGGAGTCTGCGGCACAGGTTCGCGGACGGCTGCTCCCAGCGCCATGATTTGAAAGGGCTTGCAAGCGCGGAGCATCACCCGGCAGCAATGCCGGGTGTGGATTGAAACAAGTTGTTGCGGTTTTGAGCGAACCCCCGTCGAAGCATCACCCGGCAGCAATGCCGGGTGTGGATTGAAACCAATGTAAATCCACTTGTGAAATTGAAGCGCCGCGCATCACCCGGCAGCAATGCCGGGTGTGGATTGAAACCAAGACGTGTTGAGGGATATGCCGCCCGGTCCTTGCATCACCCGGCAGCAATGCCGGGTGTGGATTGAAACTTCCCAGGACCGCGCAACAGCCGTAGCGTACCCTGCATCACCCGGCAGCAATGCCGGGTGTGGATTGAAACGATAGAGTGTAACGCAACTCTAATTGAGGATAGGCATCACCCGGCAGCAATGCCGGGTGTGGATTGAAACATCGTTGAATCGGCTCATGGTACGGGCAAGCGTTGCATCACCCGGCAGCAATGCCGGGTGTGGATTGAAACTTCCATGAACTTCATGTGCTCCGCTGTCGCGTCCGGCATCACCCGGCAGCAATGCCGGGTGTGGATTGAAACCCAATGGCTACACTTTGAAGGCAACAAAAAAGCTGCATCACCCGGCAGCAATGCCGGGTGTGGATTGAAACATCTCAAACGACCCGGAAAAGCGCGGCAAGTTCGGCATCACCCGGCAGCAATGCCGGGTGTGGATTGAAACATGCAGGCGGGAGCCTCGTGGCTGAGCGCCCGGTCGCATCACCCGGCAGCAATGCCGGGTGTGGATTGAAACAGGGCATGCTTGACCTTGCGGTCGAACAGCTCGGCATCACCCGGCAGCAATGCCGGGTGTGGATTGAAACCCCGAAACTCGCGATTGCGACCTGGTCAGCGGAGAGGCATCACCCGGCAGCAATGCCGGGTGTGGATTGAAACCAGTGAACTCGTGCATGCGCCGGAGATCGGCGAGGCATCACCCGGCAGCAATGCCGGGTGTGGATTGAAACTTGTTACTGAGCCGGGTTGTGTCGCCGACTTTGGCATCACCCGGCAGCAATGCCGGGTGTGGATTGAAACTTGGATGCGCTCGGCGTTGCGCTTGTTGGCGGCGGCATCACCCGGCAGCAATGCCGGGTGTGGATTGAAACCAGTGCCTCGATCTTTGCCCACAGCGCCAGCACGTGCATCACCCGGCAGCAATGCCGGGTGTGGATTGAAACAAGGTGGGAATACAAACCACGCCCCGGCGTCATCGCATCACCCGGCAGCAATGCCGGGTGTGGATTGAAACGTGCAGAACAGACTTGCTAAGTCTCTGGTTCTCGCATCACCCGGCAGCAATGCCGGGTGTGGATTGAAACGGCGAGCACCCGCTTCCGCGCCTGCGAGACACGAGCATCACCCGGCAGCAATGCCGGGTGTGGATTGAAACGATTTCTTCAACGCTCAACTCTTTGCGGACTCGCGCATCACCCGGCAGCAATGCCGGGTGTGGATTGAAACAAAGTGGTCCGAACGGAAGATCAGCCCCATGGACGAATCACCCGGCAGCAATGCCGGGTGTGGATTGAAACAGCGCCAACTGCCGTAACGGAAACCGTGTAGCCGCATCACCCGGCAGCAATGCCGGGTGTGGATTGAAACCTGCGTGACTATGAAGCCACACAGCCTCTTTGATGCATCACCCGGCAGCAATGCCGGGTGTGGATTGAAACACGCTGACACCCGCCATGCGCGACGCATTCGAGGCATCACCCGGCAGCAATGCCGGGTGTGGATTGAAACACGCTACGATCCGACACGCCCGATGGGCGACAGCGGCATCACCCGGCAGCAATGCCGGGTGTGGATTGAAACTGATGGAGAAATCATGGCATACCTCATTGGTTTGCATCACCCGGCAGCAATGCCGGGTGTGGATTGAAACTTAGGTTGCACCACGTAACAGCCGAACGCCGCCGCCGCATCACCCGGCAGCAATGCCGGGTGTGGATTGAAACACCAGGCGGCCATCCCTGCTTTCAATCGTGTGGTGCATCACCCGGCAGCAATGCCGGGTGTGGATTGAAACCCGTTCACCCGTGGCCGGGTTGATGCGGTGCCCTGCATCACCCGGCAGCAATGCCGGGTGTGGATTGAAACAAGTTTGCGTTCAGGGGAATGAATGGAGTTTTCGCATCACCCGGCAGCAATGCCGGGTGTGGATTGAAACATACTGATGGCGCTTCCCATGACCACATTGCCTGGCATCACCCGGCAGCAATGCCGGGTGTGGATTGAAACTCTTGCAGTTCCTCTGCCATCTGCATGCCCAGGCCGCATCACCCGGCAGCAATGCCGGGTGTGGATTGAAACTTCTGTAGCAAGCGCGCTGAACGTAGCAGCTGGCGCATCACCCGGCAGCAATGCCGGGTGTGGATTGAAACAAAGTTCCTCGACGCCTACGGGAACCCGTTGACGCATCACCCGGCAGCAATGCCGGGTGTGGATTGAAACGGTGCAGATCAAGATGCCGCAGAGCTGGCTGGTAGCATCACCCGGCAGCAATGCCGGGTGTGGATTGAAACGCGCTCGCTGTTGGAGTGGGCTCTATCCTTGACTGCATCACCCGGCAGCAATGCCGGGTGTGGATTGAAACGCGACGAAATAACCCATCACTACCAGGGCGACAATTGCATCACCCGGCAGCAATGCCGGGTGTGGATTGAAACCCCTCTCGCAGCTAAGAACCTTTGCGGATTGAGGCATCACCCGGCAGCAATGCCGGGTGTGGATTGAAACTCAAAGTGTCCGGCTTGATTCTCAACAGAAGGGCGCATCACCCGGCAGCAATGCCGGGTGTGGATTGAAACTTGACATCGGTGCGCGTATCCACGGGGCCGGTGGCGCATCACCCGGCAGCAATGCCGGGTGTGGATTGAAACACCGCAGAACCGCTTGCGATCCGCAAAGGGCAGAGCATCACCCGGCAGCAATGCCGGGTGTGGATTGAAACAGCTCCGCATCAACTTTCGCGGCCCTATACTGCAGCATCACCCGGCAGCAATGCCGGGTGTGGATTGAAACCACCAAGTTTTGGAATCGCAAGATCGTCCTCACCGCATCACCCGGCAGCAATGCCGGGTGTGGATTGAAACAACCTGATCGACCGGAGTTGCCGTTCGCTCCTCAGCATCACCCGGCAGCAATGCCGGGTGTGGATTGAAACCACACCTAAACGAGCCGACGCCGAACAGCCGCTCGCATCACCCGGCAGCAATGCCGGGTGTGGATTGAAACTCGGTGGAGAGAAGCACTTTGCTGCCCTTGCTCTGCATCACCCGGCAGCAATGCCGGGTGTGGATTGAAACATGGGGGTTTTGGCGCGCAGCCGGATGCCGTCAGCATCACCCGGCAGCAATGCCGGGTGTGGATTGAAACGATAAGCAGATCACGATTACGTCGGCCAGCTCCGCGCATCACCCGGCAGCAATGCCGGGTGTGGATTGAAACTAAGCGCAGAATGCCTGTCTCGCGCGTCTTTGAGGCATCACCCGGCAGCAATGCCGGGTGTGGATTGAAACGAAAGCCCGTCCAGCGCCAGCTCCGCCCAGTCCTGCATCACCCGGCAGCAATGCCGGGTGTGGATTGAAACCAAACAGCCAGCCCATCGCGCCCGTGGCTGCGTGCATCACCCGGCAGCAATGCCGGGTGTGGATTGAAACTGCATAGTAGCTCCTATTGCATGATGTACTGCAGGCATCACCCGGCAGCAATGCCGGGTGTGGATTGAAACATGCATGTCTTTGTACCACTCTGTTTTGCGTATGCATCACCCGGCAGCAATGCCGGGTGTGGATTGAAACATGACCGCGCGGATCAGGAGACGGCAGCACTCCATGCATCACCCGGCAGCAATGCCGGGTGTGGATTGAAACCACCCGGCTCGACTGCGCGGCGCCAAATTTCTCCGCATCACCCGGCAGCAATGCCGGGTGTGGATTGAAACGCTAACCACTCCTAACCCAAGTTCGTCACGAACGGACCCAGAAATGGCCTAAGTGGTTCAGAATCAGTTCAGGCTACGGCCGAGTCTGCACTACATTTGCGTTGAAATCGAAGGTGCTCCGGCAAGCTGAGTCCCAGTTGCCGGAGCAGCGACTTCTGCTCCGCTGTCGGCTCGGTGATGCGCCGCAGCCGGATTTCCCGCCCGTCGGTGGTAGGCAGAACGATGTCGGCGCTTTGCAGCGTCGAGAGCAGCGCCAGAGCTTTCATCGGCGTCATCGGCTCGGCGTTATCGACACCACTGATCGAGGGCTTTGGCACAACGGCAGGCCGATTCTTCAGCAGATGTTTCAGGGTGACCCACAAGGCGTAACCGAGAAACGCCACCATCACATGAGCCTTCACGCGCGGCTCCCGTTGGTGGTACAAGGGCCTGAGGGAGAGTTCGCTTTTCAGCGCTCGGAACGACGCTTCTGCCTCGGTAAGCTGCATGTACTTGGACCATAACTCTTCGGCCGTCTCTGCGGTGATGTTGGTGCGCAGCAGATAGGCGCCTTCACGCGCTGCACGCCAGTTCTTGCGATCCTCCTTCATCTGCCAGAACAGGCGCACTCCGTCGGTCGTTTCGCGCAGTTCGACGTCGTACAGATCGCTGACCTGCGGATGCCGGGCCTGGATCTTGCCCAGTCGCCTCTCCATCTTGTTGCGGTCCCTCAGACGGCCCGCGGCGATGCTCTTCTTCAAGGCCTCCAGCGCGGCTTCCATGCGATTGGAGAAGCGATTGCGGATAGCTTTCTCTTTCTCCTTGCGGCCCGCCGTGCGGCACAGGATGTAAGTCTCTTCACCTTGCGGAATCGAGACTTTCTTCACTTCTACTTCGGGCCGCACGCGGGTCCAGTCTTCTGTCAGTAGCTCTGCTTCGAACCGTTTCATCTGGCTGCGCGGCGTGCCGGTCAGATACTGGCCGCCGCGCTTGCGGATCGCCGCCAGGTTTTCTTCGCTCACGATGCCGCGATCGAACACCCAGATTCGGCGCGCCTTTCCGTACTTGCGCTCCACCATACGCAGCATCGCTTCCATGGTCGATACGTCGCTGCGATTGCCGTCGAAGGTTTCGTAACTGAACGGAAAGCCTTCGTTGTTGACGATCAGCGCGATCACCAACTGCTCGCAGTCGGG
>CAZLMY010000142.1:0-13769 GCA_964560845.1 uncultured Occallatibacter sp.
AGCACATGGCTGAGACCGGAGACCTGATCACCTCCAAGATCAACGGCATCCGCTATATCGAGAAGCCACCGCTGCCCTATTGGATCGTGGCCGGCTCCTACCGGATCTTTGGACAGAACACCTTCGCCACCCACCTGCCCAATGCCCTGGCCATGCTGGCATTGGCATGGCTCTCGTGGCTCTGGGCGCGTCGCGCCTGGGGACCTCGCGCCGGGCTCTATGCCGGCCTGGGGGTGCTGACTTCGATCGGGCCGTTTCTGTTTACGCGGTTCATTATTCCCGAGGCCGAGCTGGCGCTGTTTCTGATGCTGGCGCTCTACTGTCTGCTGACGGGATTTGAGTCGCTGAATCCGAAGCGTTTTTACATCATGTGGGCCTCGGTTGCTTTGGCGCTGCTCACCAAGGGCCTGATTGCGCCCGTGTTCTTCATCGGCGCGGCTGTTCCTTACCTGCTGCTGACCGGGCAATGGCGGCGCTGGCGCGAGTTGAAGCCGATTTCCGGCTTTCTGTTGTTTCTGGCCATCGCCGCACCATGGCACATTCTCTGCGGCATCGTCAACCACGACCAGGGTCATCCGGTGGGCAACCATCCCACCATCGGCAACGTGCATGGGTTCTTTTACTTCTTCTTTGTCAACGAACACTTTTTGCGCTTTTTCAGCCTGCGCTACCCGCACGACTACAACAAGCTGCCCTTTGTCGCTTACTGGCTGCTGCACTTGGTGTGGCTGTTTCCGTGGAGCCTGTTTCTGCCGGCCCTCGTCATGGTGGCGTGGAAGACGCGCAAAACCTGGATGCAGCACATGCGCCACGACGCCGGCCAGACCGTGGACTACTACCTCGACAATGCCGGCCGCGAAGATCTGGCAAGCTATGTGCTGAAACTGAAGTTCCGGGTCCGCTCCATCTGGCTGCTCAGTTTGTTTACAGCCTGGACGCTTTTCTTCTTCTCGCTCTCGTCGAACCAGGAGTACTACACCTTTCCGGTATGGCCCGCGCTGTTCATCCTGATTGCGGGCGTCATTGCCGGCATCGAGGAGAAGCGGGTTCCCGAAGGCAGCCCTGCAGACGCCAAGCCCTTGCTTTCCACCGCCTGGCTGACCGGCGCGCAGGGAGTCTTTTCCGTAGTAGGAGCTCTGTCTGCCGCGGCCCTCATCTGGGGCCTGTGGGATTCGCGCAACTTGCCTTTTGTCCCCGACATCGGCACAGTTCTCGCGCATCGCGGCGTGGGCGACTATACGCTGTCGATGTCGCACTTCTTCGATCTCACCGGCGCATCGTTTGCCGCCTTGCGTCTGCCTGCCGCCCTGGCCGCTGTTACCCTGCTACTGGGTCCCGCGTTAGGCTGGTTCTTGCGCCTCAAAGGCAAGCACCTTGCGGCTACCGTCAGCGTAGCGCTCACCTTCACCGTGTTTCTGGTGGCCGCGCACATCGCCTTTGCCCGCTTCGATCCCATGTTGGGCTCCAAGGCCATTGCCGACACCATTGTCCAGAAGGGCTCGCCCGCCGACACGTTCATCATCTTCGGCGATCAATCCGATGCATCCTCGGTCATCTTCTATACCCACAAGTTTCTGGGCAAGCCGGCCTTGCTGGTGCTTCCGCGCTGCGGCCAGCACGGCGAGGGTTCGACACTGCTGTGGGGCTCCTGCTATCCCGACGCGCCCGATATCTACTTGAGCGAACAGAAGCTCTCAAGCATATGGGGCAAGGGCGAGCGCAAGTGGCTCTTTGCCCAGGACGTGAACCAGGCCAAGGCCGAGAACCTGCTGGCCGGGCGGCTCTACCCGGTGCAGTCGCTGGCCGACAAGGCCCTCTGGACCGATCGGCCGCTCCCTTAGAGCAAGGGCAGGGAACCGTTCACCACCCGCGGACCTGTTTGACGATGGCCGAAATGGCTATGTATCGAACAGGTCCGCGTGGGTTCCGGTCTGGACCAGATAAAGGTCGTCCCCTTCGATCTTGTAGATAAGCACCCAGTCGGGCTCGATGTGGCAATCGCGAAAATGCTTCCACTTTCCATCCAGGGGATGATCTCTTAGTTGCAACGGCAGCGGATTTCCGTCTAGCAGTAACTGAATGACCTCGCGCAGCTTTGCCATCGGCTTGCCGCGCTTTTCCATTCGCTTCACATCCCGCTTGAATTGCGTACCGACGATCAGTTTGCGCATCGTCAGATGCCCAGATTCTCAAACAGGGCATCGGCGGAATCGAAGCGTTCTCCTTCGCCCCGGTCCGCGGCGCGCATCGCCTCGATCAGCTCAGTGTTCGGAGTATGGATCTCGAACGGCAGTTTCTGTTCTGCCGCAACCTTGATGAGGAGCATCCGGAACGCATCGGAAACCGTGAGGCCCATGGTGGCCAGAACGGCCGCGGCGCGAACCTTTGTCTTTTCGTCGATCCTGGCACGAACTACGGAATTAGCGGCCATAGAGCAATCCTCCGTGCTACATTGTAGCCCAAAACAAAGAAGGGCATCCTTCAATGCGCTTGCTGTTACGCCGTTCGTCTACCGCATGGACTCCGAATTGCCGCCTGGCCCAGGCCAAGTCGCCGTTATAGTAAAATCCTGGCTGGGCGCACCGGTTTCTGGGTTCTTCTATACCTGTCCAAAGTCCGGGGATAGTGGATCGCGTGCAGCATGGGCTTTGAGATCGACCACATCACCATGACCTTTGGAAACATTGCTTGGGTTGCTCTCGCCGGCCTTGCCGGCCTGGGCATAACCACCTCGACCATCTACAGCCTGATGGTCTGCGCCGGCGTTTTTCGCTTTCTCCGCCAGGGCGGGGCACCTGCCGCGCCGGCCTTTTTGCCTCCGGTCAGCGTCCTCAAGCCGGTGCATGGCGACGAGCCCGACCTGGAACAGAACCTGACCAGCTTCTTTGTCCAGGACTATCCCGACTACGAAATCCTCTTTTGCGCGCGCCACAGCGACGACCTGGGTCTGGCAGCGGCGCGGCGTGTGGCCGCCCGTTTTCCGCGGATCAAGTCGCGCATCCTGACCTGCGGCGAACCGCCCTGGCCGAACGCCCGTACGTACTCGCTTGAGATCATGCGCCGCGAAGCACTGCATCCCATCCTGGTAACCTCCGACAGCGATGTGCGGGTCGACCGCAGCTACCTGGCTTCGGTGGTGGCTCCGCTGCGCGATCCGCAAGTGGGCATGGTCACCTGCCTCTACCGCGGCGTTACGCGCCACGGCCTGTGGGCGCAACTGGAAGCCATGGGCATGAGCGTCGAAATGACCTCGGGCGTGCTGGTGGCCAACATGCTGGAGGGCATGCAGTTTTGCCTGGGGCCCAGTATGGTGATGCGCCAAAGCACGGTCGAGCAGATCGGCGGATACGAAGAAGTGGCGCAGTACTACGCCGACGACTTTGTGCTAGGCAACTGGACGGCGACCAAGACCAGCCAGACGGTGGCCCTCTCCAGCTACATTGTGGAGCACCACGTACTGAACGCCTCCTTCAAGAAGAGCATGGCGCATCAGCAGGCATGGGCCACCAGCACCCGTTTCTCGCGGCCCATGGGTCACATCGGCGAAGTCTTGACCTACGCCGTCCCCTTCGGCCTGATGGGACTGATCGCGGCCTCGGCCCTGGGGCAGCCGACTCTGGGCCTGGCTCTGTTTGCCTTTACGGTGCTGGGCCGAGCTCTCCTGTGCCTGCTGGTTGCAGGCTGCGTGGTGAAAGACGGCAACGCCCTGCGCAAGGCCTGGATCTACCCGTTCCGCGACTGGATGGGCTTTTGTTTCTGGGTGATGAGCTACTTCGGCTCGCGCAAACTCCGCTACCGCGGCGATCCCTACGAACTGCTGCCCGAAGGCCGCCTGCGCAAGCTAACCGAAGAACCCGCTAAATAAACCGAAGAGCCCGCTAAATAAAAGGACGACTTCATTGATTCATCAAAGCCCTTTCGGCTCGCCCAACCTCTTCTCTGTCATCCTGAGCGAGGCGCTTTTCAGCCGAGTCGAAGGATCTGCGGTTGCTTTTCGTCTTCTAAGTCTCTTCACGGAGCGCTGAGTGCGTCGAAGATTTGAAGGGGCACGATTTCAGTCCTGTCGAAACACAGCCTTTATAGGAACGGGGCTCCAGCCCCTGAAGGAAGTCTTTCGGGCTTTCAACTTCATAGCGGAACATTGTCGCCCGCAGCAACCGCAGCCTCGGCGGCGCGCCGTGCCTCCCCCCTTGCAGCAAAAGCCTCCCAATAGCTTTCGCCAAGCTTCAGAAACTCTTCCAGACTCATCGCTTCGCCTTCGCTGTTTGCGATCGTCAGGCGTTCCGCCCGCAGGAACAACTCGGTATAGGTATCGCCATCAACCTGCAACACAAGCCGCAGGGCAAATCCCGCATCCGGCCCGTTCACAGATTCTGCATCAAGAACCACCGCAGTGTGTCCGCTGATCAAGCAGGTTTCGAACTCACTCCAGGAAAAGGACTCCTCGCGCCATTTCGATTGATAGTCCACGATGAGTTTGTGTTCCTCTTCGCGAGATACGCCTTTGGGAACAGAAAACTCCCCGGGCCACGGCACGCTCTGAGTAATGCGGGCTGACTTCACACCTTCCAGCAAGAGCACAAACCTCAGATCTTCAGGAAGATTGTGGAAGTCCAGCAGATGCCGCACATCGAATTCGAGCCGAACCGTGCGCAGCAGCCTGTCAGAGGTAACAAGTTTCAAGTCCGCGTCATGCAAACTATCCCAGAAACTCTCCGCTGTTGCTTCCGGAGGCAGATGAACCCAATCGAGCACAAGCTTCTTTTCGTCTTCCATTGCACCTTCATCCGGCCCAAACTGAGCGCGCCTATTCCCGCCGCGATCCCGCCTTGCTCACCACCGCGGGTTTGACCACCGTCTTGCGGATGGGCACGATGGCCGCCCCGGCGCCGGGCGCATTTTGCTGGAAGCGCGACAGCATTTCGGTGCGCACGTACTCCACAAAGCTCTGCATCTGCCGGTTCATCTCTTCCATCCGCTCCCGCATCTGCAGGATGATGGCGATGCCGGCGATGTTCACGCCCAGGTCGCGCGCCAGGTTCAGAATGAACTCCAGCCGCTCGATGTCTTCGTCGGTATAGAGGCGCGTGTTGCCCTCGGTGCGCGACGGCTTCAGCAGTCCCTCGCGCTCGTAGAGGCGCAGCGTCTGCGGGTGAATCTCATACATCTCGGCCACCGCCGAGATCATGTACGCGCCTTTGGACTTTCGTTTTGCGGCCATAGGGTCTTCTCGGAATCAGATTACCGTAGTTGGTGCGCGAATTGCTTCAATTTCCGTGGCTTAGATCTTGTCAAACAGCGTCACGCGCGGGTCCTGGTTATTCAACTTGGCCAGCTCCCGCATGATCTCCTTGCTGCGCTCATCCTGCAGCGTGGGCACCACCACCTCAACCGTCACAATCTGGTCGCCGCGCTGGTCGGGCCGGGCGGAGTTCTCAACCCCTCGCTCTCTCATGCGCAGCTTCTGGCCGCTCTGCGTGCCGGGCGGAATCTTCAACTGTGCCCGGCCGTCGATGGTGGGTACATCCACCTTGGCGCCCAGCGAGGCCTCGGGCACCGTCACCGGCACCGTCAACTGAATGTCGTCCCCAACCCGCGTGAACACCGGGTGCGTTCCGGTGCGCACAATCACGAAAAGGTCCCCGGCCGCGCCGCCGTTGAGCCCGGCATTGCCTTTACCCTGCAGGCGGATGCGCTGTCCGTCGCGGGTGCCCGGCTTCATGCGGAACTCGACCGTCTCCGAGCGGCTGACGACACCCTCGCCGTGGCAGGTGCCGCACTCGTCCGAAGTGCGGCCAGTGCCGTTGCAGCGGGGACAGGGAATGTTGAACTTCATCCTCCCGCCCATCTGCGTCACCTGGCCGGTTCCGTTGCACTCCGTGCACTGCACCGGCCCGCCCGACGACGCCTGCCCGTGGCAGGTGGGGCACACTTCCTGGCGGTTCACCTGGATGCGCGCCTGTCCGCCGCGGATGGCGGTCCAAAAGTCCACCGTCGCCTGGTATTCAAGGTCGGTGCCGGCCTGCGGGCCGCGCGGCCTTGGCTGCTGTGCGCCGGTGAAGATGCCGCTGAAAATGTCCTTGAAGCTGCCCCACGACGACGAACCAGCCCCCGCCTGCGGGTCAACGTGTTGCCCGGGACCGCTCTGAAAGCCGGAGAAGTCGAAGCCGCCAAAGTCCACCGGGCTCTGCGGAGCGCCCTGGTGCCGCGCATACGCCTCGGCCTGGGCGGGGTCGATCTGGTCGGAGTAGAACCCCACCTGGTCGTAGATCTTCCGCTTCTTCTCGTCGCTCAGAATGTCGTTGGCCTCGGAGATTTCCTTGAATTTCTCCTCAGCCCGCTTGTCGCCGGGATTCACATCCGGGTGGTAGCGCCGCGCCGCCTTGCGAAAGGCCTTGCGTATCTCTTCCGGCGTCGCCGTCTTTTTCACGCCCAGCGAGCCGTAATAATCCTTGTTTTGCGTAGTCGCCATAGTTTGTTCTGACTCGTTTCCTGGTTAAGGCTAAAACGTCTGCCTTGCTAACTCTTGCACCCCAAGTGCTTTTCTCGCGGTCTTCTTTGAAGAGATTGCTAATCTTCGCGGAGGTTTCACGCAATAGCCCGCGAATCTGCCGCTTCCGGGCAGGGGCTCACAGGACGGGGCCGAATTTCATCCCGAATGGATGCTGCCTGCGAGTCAGCGGCCGACTCCAGGTCGAAGTCCATCTGCAGACGCATCCAGAACTCCGGTGTCATGCTGAAGTAGCGGGCCAGCCGCAAAGCAGTGTCGGCCGTGATCCCCCTGCGCTCGCGGACAATTTCAGAAATCCGCGTCACGGGCACGCGCAGCGCGATGGCCAGCGCGTTGGCCGACAAACCCAGCGGCTTCATGAAATCTTCGCGCAACATCTCGCCGGGATGCAATGCTGGCATCCGCGCGCCATCTTCCAGTTCTGCGCTCTCGGGTGTCGGCTCAGTGGTAGTCAACAATCTCGACCTCATAGGCATCGCCGTCTCTCCACCTGAAGCAAATTCTCCATTGCTCGTTGATTCGCAGGCTCCATTGGCCTTCACGGTCACCCTTCAGCGGTTCCAGGCGGTTGTTGGGCGGCACAGAAAGCTCTTCAAGCCCTGAAACCCGATGAATCTGGCGCAGCTTGCGAAATGCCACCCGCTCAAACGCCGCATAGCGTCGGCTGTGGCGATGGTTGAATACCGTCTCGGTCTCTTCATCGGCAAACGAGCGAATCATGCTTAACGCTTATCGTAACACGGAAAGCGTTACACCGGCTGCCCTCACCTCGTCGAGAGCCGTCGATCCGGCGCCCTGTGCTATCGTGCCGGTATGCAAATAACTGCTTTGCATCGTCTGCCTCTTTGCTGCGGACTTGCATCTTGGCTGCTGGTCCTTGCCGGCCCATCGTTCTGTCAGCAGGCACTCACTCCACTGCCCGCCGATCCGGCGGATTTCGTCGTGCAGGCTTCGGCCGCCAACACGCTCTCCGGCGCCGACGTGCACCCATGGCATCTGAAAGCCACTTTCAGCTTATTGGATGAACAAGGCAAGGCGACGGACCATGGAAGCTACGAGGAGTTCTGGGTCAGCACGCACAAATACAAGCGAATCATGGCCGGTACCGGGTTCACGCGAACCGAGTTCGGCGCCGAGGCCGCGCCGGTCATTACCGGCACCAAGAACTGGCCGTCTCCGCTCTTCGGCAGTCTGCTGCAGGCCTGGGTGTTTCCCTGGCCGGCGCGCGCGCAGATCGACCGCTTCGACATAACCGCGGAGCACTGCGAGATCGACGGCGCCGGCTATGCCTGTTTCTTGATGAAGACCCGGCCGATGCCCATCGGTATGCCGTCGAACGTGGTTGCCACTCAATGCTTCCAGCCGGGTTCCACCTTTCTTCGCCTGACGCTTTATGAGAAGACCACCGTCAAGCGGGACCATCCGGTGAATTTTCAGGGCCGCCAGCTTCCCGGCGACATTGAAGTGGACCGCAACGGCAAGGTGGCCATGACCGCGCATCTTGAAAGCATCGAATCGCTGGACCCCGTAGACGACGCTCTCTTTGTTCCCCCACCCGATGCCGTGCCGCTGCCAATCAAACAGATCAGGGAGAAGGGCTCTCCGGCCTCGGGCGGCATGCCGGTCTTGCCCGACGGAAAGGTCAGCATCGCCCCCGGTATCGCCGCGGGCCTGCTGCTGAGCAAGACCGCCCCGGTCTACCCGCCCATCGCCAAGGCCGCGCGCGTGCAAGGCACGGTGGTGCTGCAAGGGCTCATCGGCAAGGATGGAACGCTGAAGGAGTTACACGTCATCAGCGGCCCGCCGTTGCTCCAGCAAGCCGCCCTCGACGCCGTCCAACAATGGGTCTACCGGCCCTATCTGCTGAACAACGAACCGGTGGAAGTGCTTACCTCCATCTACGTGGTCTTCACCTTGGGCGAGCTGCCGAAACCCCCGCCGGCCGCGCATGCTCAACCGTAACGCCGGTCAGGGTAACTGAGTAATTTGGCAATGGCATCAAGCAATGCGCAGTGCCTTCTGAACGGCTTCCGGCTCGCGATCAATGACGATGAGGTAGGCGCGGGTGGGTCCTTCGGGCACCCGCCGGCCTTGCTCCCAGTGGCGAAGGGTGTTGATGTTGAAGCCGAAGCGTGTGGCAAACCCCTGCTGTGTCAACCCCAGGCGGCCTCGAATCGCCCTCACGTCAATCTCGGCAGGAATGTGCACGACGTACTGGATCTCGTCCGCTGTGCCGTCGGCAAAGGCAAGCGCCTCCTTCAGCCCCCTGATAATGCTCTCGCCAACCTTGCTCATGGTGCCGACCTCCGCTTTCGATTCAACTCAACCAGAATCTGGACAAGCTTCCGCATTGTGTCGATTTCAGGCTGACCTAGGTTCTCCCTTTCGTTCTTGGCGTACGCAGTCAGCAAGTAAAGAGGCATATCCATGTTGTGGTAGAAGTAGATCACTCGCGCCCCGCCTCGCTTGCCGCGACCTTCAAGCCCCCAGCGGAGCTTTCGCACCCCGCCCGACGCAGGTATCACATCGCCAGCCTTCGTGTTGTAGGCCAGATATTCCACAAGGTCGGCTCGCTCCACGTCGTCCATCAACTTCTTTGTCGCGCTGAGGAACTCGTGCGTTTCGACCACCGTGATGGGACGTGCTTCTTGCAAAAGTCATTGTAGTGCATTGCACTACATCATACAATGTCCGCAGATCTGGTCGGAGCAGGAGGCATTTGGGGATTTCTACAGCAATTCTCTCTCGGACTATTTCTAATCAAGGGGAAACCACCTTCTGCCCCTCGCAAGTCCTGCTACACTTGCTCTGATATGAAGTATTGGCTCGGACAGAATGGAAGACAATACGTGCCCTTTACAGCCGAAGACCTCCGTCGTATGGCACTCGAGGGAAGGATTTCACCGAACGATTGGGTTGGCCGAGAAGGCGATCCTAGGTGGGTGCCATTTGGACAAGCTGCTCCTGCATTGTTCGCACCCGCTACGCCCTCGCAAAGCACGCCGCCGCCGCCGAGTAGAGGCTACCCAGCCACACCAAGCGCAATCAGCACGTTCGAATCCGGTACAGGAAATTCACGCTTCTCGATCTCCCCTTACTCCCTTGAGTGGTTAAAGTCATATCTGGCAATCGCCGCAATAATTCTTGGATTTCTGCTTCTTCTACCGGCTATTAATCTGGCTTGGTATCCAGAGTCCCTTGCTTTTGCGGTTCCTGGCGCTGTGTCGTTGGCCTACGGAATTGACTATTTCCTAGCTCGAGGCAGACTCCGCAGCAAATGAATCATTTGAAGTGAAAAGTGGCTCGTCAGCCCCTTTTATTGGGCTATTTGTCAAAAGTACATTGCATTTGAAACCCCCGGTCAATTCCTTCACGACCGTGTTTCAGGGCCGCCTCTATAGCTTCGTCTTTAGTTTTGAAAACGCCACAGACTGACACGATCTCCGTATCTATCACGCTGTCTCCTTGATGCTTTTCGATCATAAGCTTAGGGCTGTATCCGAGATCGTATTGCAACTCGCTTGCTCCCGCTTCCAAATAGAATCCCTTGTAATGTTCTCTCAAAGTCATGGATCCTTTCTATTTAATAGTGGTATTCAGGATTCCAGCGGGGCTAGCGACGCCAGCCCCGCTACTTCCGTTTACTTCTTGTCTTCCACGTCGACGTACTCGGCGTCGATCACGCCTTCGTCTTTCTTCTGCTCGGCGGCGGGTTCGCCGGCGGGCGGGGCAGCGGCGCCAGCAGCCGCGTTGGCCTTGTAGAGTACCTCGGCCAGCTTGTGGCTTGCCTTGGTCAGCTTCTCGTGCGCGGCCTTCAACTCAGTCGACTTCGGCGTGCCTTCCAGAGCCTTCTTGGCCTCAACCAAAACGGCCTCGACTTCAGTCTTTTCCGCGCCCTGAATCTTATCGCCTGAGTCCTTGAGCATCTTCTCGATGTTGTACACCAACCCATCGAGGGAGTTACGCGCTTCTATCTCGTCGCGCTTCTCCTTGTCCTCGGACGAATGCGCCTCAGCATCCTTGGCCATTCGCTCGACTTCTTCCTTGCTCAAACCCGAGCTCGAAGTAATCGTAATGCGGGTATCCTTGCCCGTCGCGTTATCCTTCGCAGTTACATTCAGAATGCCGTTGGCATCGATATCGAAGGTAACTTCGATCTGGGGAACTCCACGCGGCGCCGGAGGAAGACCGGCCAGCTTGAACTTGCCCAGAGTGCGGTTTTGCGCGGCTAGCGGACGCTCGCCCTGCAGCACGTGCACCTCGACCTCGGTCTGCGAATCGGCAGCCGTTGAAAACGTCTCGGTCTTCTTGGTCGGGATGGTGGTGTTGCGCGGAATCATGGGAGTCGCCACTCCACCCAGCGTTTCAATCGCCAGGGTCAGAGGTGTCACGTCCAGCAGCAGCAGATCCTTCACTTCGCCGGCCAGAACGCCAGCCTGGACGGCGGCGCCGATCGCCACCACTTCGTCAGGATTGACGCCACGATGCGGCTCGCGGCCGAACATGGCCTTCACCATCTCCTGGATCTTGGGCATGCGCGTTTGTCCGCCTACCAAGACCACTTCCTGGATCTCCTTGACGGTGATGCCGGCGTCAGCAAGTGCTTTCTTGCAGGGCTCGAGCGAACGGTCCAGCAGATCTTCGACCAACTGCTCCAGCTTGGCGCGGGTCAGCTTGCGGACCAAGTGCTTGGGGCCTGTCGCGTCTGCTGTCACGAAGGGCAGGTTGATCTCGGTCTCGATGGTGGTGGAGAGCTCGATCTTGGCCTTTTCCGCCGCGTCCTTGAGGCGCTGCAGGGCCATTTCGTTGCCCTTGGAGGCCAAATCGAGCCCCTGCTCCTGCTTGAACTCGGCAATCAGCCACTCCACGATGCGCTGGTCGAGGTTGTCGCCGCCCAGGTGGGTGTCGCCGTTGGTCGACTTGACCTCGATCACGCCTTCTCCGACTTCGAGGATCGACACGTCGAACGTGCCGCCGCCGAAGTCATAGACCACAATGGTCTCGTCCTTTTTCTTGTCGAGGCCGTAGGCCAGCGCGGCCGCCGTGGGCTCGTTCACAATGCGCTTCACATCCAGGCCGGCAATCTTGCCCGCGTCCTTGGTTGCCTGGCGCTGCGCATCGTTGAAGTAGGCCGGAACGGTGATCACCGCCTCGGTGACCGTCTCACCCAGATAAGCCTCGGCGCTTTTCTTCAGCTTTTGCAGAATCATGGCCGAGATTTCGGGGGGGGTGTATTCCTTGCCCTGCGCCAACACGCCGACGTGGTCGCCTTGCTGCGTCACCTTGAACGGGACCATCTTCATCTCGTCGGATACTTCGTTGTACCGGCGGCCCATGAAGCGCTTAATGGAGAAGATGGTGTTCTCCGGGTTGGTAATCGCCTGGCGCTTGGCCACCTGGCCGACCAGCCTCTCGCCGCTCTTTGAAAAGGCGACGATCGAAGGCGTGGTGCGCGCGCCCTCTTCGTTTGCAATCACTTTGGGCTCGCCGCCTTCGAGAACGGCCACGCACGAATTCGTGGTGCCCAAATCGATGCCGATAATCTTTGCCATGTTTGGTCCTCTGCCTTAGATACGGGAATTTCTGACTCTCAAAGAATGCCAGATTGAGTGGGTTGTTGTCAACATTGTCTGATGGTATCTACATAAACCCATGTCCCGGTTTCTGTGTTTTCGCTTTTGTCGGAACAACGAACAAGGCGCCTCCAGAGTCACGGGTGCCGCGCATGAGCAACCCCTTGCAATCAATATCCGACTGATTTAGTCTTATTTATAACTACGACTGAATCTGTCGGATATTTCTGGAGGATCCAACTTTGCCTTTCGTGTTTCGAATACCGCCCCGTTGGCGCTGTGTGTGCCAGTCTCTTTTCCTTGCCGTTTTGGCGGTCCCCCTCGGCCATAGCCAGGAAAAGCCCTACTTTGTTACCTATTCGCATGACCTGGAGGAACCAGGCAACTTGGAGATCGAGACCAAGACCGCGCTGGCAAGGCCGGAAGGCGGCAATCGGTATGGCGCAACAGCCATGGAGCTCGAATATGGCGTCCGCGCGTGGTGGACCACGGAACTGTACCTCGATGGCCAGGCTACAGGTGGAGACTCGACCCTGTTTACCGGCTTCCGGATTGAGAACCGCGTTCGGCCGCTGATGGCGGAGCACGCTGTGAACCCGGTGCTCTACGTGGAGTACGAGAACACCTCCGGCGCCGACAAGACCATTCTTGAAGTCGTGGGCCACGACGCGCAAACCGATCTGGCCGGGCCCAATGGGGATCTCCGTCGCGAGCACCAACACGAGGCCGAACTGAAGCTGATACTTTCGTCCAACTTCAAGGACTGGAACGTTTCGGAGAACTTTATCTCCGAAAAGGATCTTGGCCATGCGCCTTGGGAATTCGGGTATGCCGTGGGGGCGGCGCATCCGTTGCGAAGCGCGGCCAGCGGCCGGCCGTGTACGGCATGCGCCGAGAAGTTCATCGCCGGCCTCGAGGGCTATGGCGGTCTCGGCGATACGAATTCGCTCACTTTGCGCTCGACTTCCCACTACATCGCTCCACTCTTGGGTTGGCAGTTGCCACGGGGTGCACGGCTGAGCTTCTCGCCCGGGTTCGGCCTCACCGGCGCAAGCTTGGCGCGTGTCTACCGCATGGGCCTGGCTTTTGAATTCGATCAAGTGGGCGGCTGGTTTCATGGCCTGCGTGCCGGCGGCCCTTCCAAGGGAGGTGGACTTTGAGCCATCGGAAATCTGCGGTCGTATCCTTATTGTTGGCCTCGGCCTTCGTCCTGAGCGCGGCCCTGGCTGTGGCGGGCACCGCCAGCACCCGCTGGGCGCATATTCCCGTGCGGGAGCATACCCGGCAGAATCCGATGAGCGGCCAGCCGGAGGCAGTTGCGGCAGGGGCTCTGGTTTATCGCGAGCATTGCCTGCAATGCCACAAAGCCGATGCCAAGGGTGACGGCCACAAGCGCCCGCCTCTGCGCAGCGATCGCATCCGCGAGGCCAGCGACGGGGACCTCGAGTGGTTCCTGCGGCAGGGCGATTTGGGCCATGGGATGCCTTCCTGGTCAAGCCTGCCCGAAGCGCAGCGCTGGCAGATTGTCGCCTATCTCCGATCCATCCAATAAAAGCGGCTCTTCAATCGTTCAGAGCGATAGCCGCCCCTCGATGTTCCCGGCTGGGGCGGCGCGCTGCCTTCTAGAGCTGTTCTAATTTAAGTATTTACATCTATGCGATAATATTCCTGCCGGATGAGAGGGG
>CAZLMY010000143.1:0-13438 GCA_964560845.1 uncultured Occallatibacter sp.
CGATGAGAACCTTCCACGTGGGCGGCACGGCCAGCCGCGTCTCCGACAAGTCGCGTTTGGACGCCAAGAACAACGGCTTTGTGCGCTTCATCAATTTGAACTACGTGGAGAGCAAGGACGGCACGCTGGTGGCCATGAACCGCTCCGGATCGATCGCCGTTCAGGATGAGCGCGGTCGTGAGAAGGAGCGCTACCAGGTGGTCTACGGCGCGCGCATGAAGGTGAAGGACGGCGAACATGTAACACTGGGCCAGTTGCTGGCCGAGTGGGATCCGTACACCTACTCGATCCTGACCGAAATCGGCGGCACGGTCACCTTCAAGGACTTGCAGGAAGGCATCACGCTGAATGAGGAGGTCGATGAAGTAACGGGCCTCTCGCGCTGGGTGGTTGCCGATGCGCCGGACGAGAAGCGCCAGCCGGCATTTGTGGTGAAGAACGCAACGGGGCACAAGCGGTACCTGCTGCCGCGCGGCGCTCACCTGATGATCCAAGATGGCGAGCAAGTGGGACCGGGCGATGTACTGGCCAAGATCCCCAAGGAAAGCACGCGCACCAAGGACATCACCGGCGGTCTGCCGCGTGTGGTCGAACTCTTCGAAGCGCGCAAGCCGCGTGAGACGGCGATCATCAGCGAGATTGATGGCGTGGTTCGCTTCGGCGATGTGGTCAAGGGACAGCGCAAGATCTACGTGACCGCGGACAACGGCGACGAGAAGGAATACTCGGTGCCGCGCGGCATTCACGTCAACGTGCAGGAAGGCGAACGCCTGCGCGCCGGCGATCCTCTGATGGACGGCCCCCTGAACCCGCATGACATTCTCGCCGTCCTGGGCGAGAAGGAACTGCAGTCTTACCTGGTGAACGAGATCCAGGAGGTCTACCGTCTGCAGGGCGTGGCCATCAGCGACAAGCACATCGAGGTAATCGTCCGGCAGATGCTGCGCTGGGTCCGCATCGACGAAGTGGGCGACACCAACTTCCTGCTCGAGCAGCAGGTTGACCGCTTCCGCTTCCGCGAAGAAAACGAGCGCGTTCTCAACAACGGTGGCCGTCCGGCAATCGGCCGTCCGCTGCTGCTGGGAATCACCAAGGCGTCGCTCTCAACCGATAGCTTCATTTCCGCTGCCAGCTTCCAGGAGACCACTCGTGTTCTCACTGAAGCCAGCATCAACGGAGCCATCGACAACCTGCGCGGTCTGAAGGAGAACGTGATCGTGGGACGCTTGATTCCCGCGGGCACCGGCCTGGAGTACTATCGCAACGTCCAACTGTCGCCGGAACTGGAAGAAGCGGCAGCTCGCGTGCAACAGGAAGTTACGGCCGAGATCGAAGCGGCCGAGCGCGAACTGGAGCTCATGCGCCAGGAAGGCGAAGCCGAAGAGATGGCCGCCGAATAGGCACCTGCGGTGCGGCCAAATCTCTTTCAATCAACAGAAAGGCCCGGCTTGCGCCGGGCCTTTCTGTTGAGCAACGGATGCTGCCTGGTGTTTCGATCTGACTCCCGCTTGCTATGCACTGCGAGCGGGAGTCGTTCAGTTACCAAACAGACGGCCCCAAAAGCTTTTCGAGGCCGGTGCGGCGCTGCCTTCGCGCTCTGTAGAGGGGCTTGCCTTGGGTTTTGACCCTTTGGGCCTTGTCGCATAGTGTCTTGCTTCGAACTTCAAGGGCTTGTGCTCCCATAGTCCTATCGGCTCGGGCTGCTGTCCAAGCGGTACACCTTCAACTGCCGCC
The DNA here is from genome assembly GCA_964560845.1 of uncultured Occallatibacter sp. Taxonomy (GTDB): domain Bacteria; phylum Acidobacteriota; class Terriglobia; order Terriglobales; family Acidobacteriaceae; genus Telmatobacter. Next base: position 1,735 of record CAZLMY010000143.1, read on the forward strand.
CGGGGATTCGTTTCACAAAGCCGCTTTGCCGTCTCTTCCCCGGCACGCTTTGCTACATAGTCATACCCCTTCTTCAGATGGGGTGGCCGCCACTCTGGATTGTGAGCGTCGGTGGCAAGAAAATGAATCCAGTTTCGTTCCAACAATTCATTGGAAAGGGCCTCGGCAATTTTGCCGAACCGGCCGTAAAGGGAGTTCGAGGTGACTTGGACAAGACAATCCCTCCGCATCCACTCGGCAAGAATCTCTGGCTCTTGCTGCACGGCTGGATATCGCTCGGGATGCGTAACGATCAACGTATACCCTGCCGACTGCAGTTGGAACAAACTGTCGCTCATTTGGGTGGGAATCACCGAGTTGGAAAACTCGATCAGCAGATAACCCTTGCCATCGATGGAGTAGCGAAGAGGGTTTCGAACGGCGTCGAAAATATTCTCCGCGTTCATGTGGAAGTCGCAGCCCAGACTCAGCTCGACCACACCCTTCAGACGCTCGCGAAGTTCAGTGAGTCGTTCCTGGATTAGCTCTGTCTGGTAGGGATAGCTGTCGCTTGCATGAGGAGTGCAGACAATCTGCGTCACGCCTTCCTCGGCGGCCTGGTGAGCCATAGCCAAAGATGTCTGTACGTCAGGCGGTCCGTCGTCCACGCCGTAAATCAAGTGGTGATGGATATCAATCATGGTGTCCTGTCGCTGCTTTCCGGTTAGCAGATGATCTCTCCTCCAACAAGATCCGATGGGATGGGACTTGGAAGGTTCACTGCTGCTGTCGATCTTAAATTACCGAGATTGATTCCAGAGATGTTCGCCTGGGGCGGCGATAAATGCCGGCGTTTCCCTCTGCGCTGCCAATGGCTCTTCTGCCTTGAACTCTATTCTCGCTTACTGGAGACGCCTTTGCCGGGCCCTACACGTCGAATTCAATATCTGCTCGGACGGCGCGAATGTCCAAGTTCGAGCCTGAACCGACGCGCCACCGACGGCTCATTGTGCAGGATGGAGACGTGGCAAAATGGAAAATGCCGTCGCGGGCCACCGTCGAAGAAGACGAAGTATGGTCCGCCTGTACAGCGCTCAAGAAAATGCTGCTCTAAAAGCTGGCCTTCTTCTGCGGAAACCAGGTGAGCTGCAGGGTCGTTACGGTGACCGTGTTCGGGCCGGGAAGGTAGATGGGCGCCTTCCATCGCTCGAAGGTAAAGTTGCCGCTAATTTCCAGGTCCTTGCCCAGACGCTTGGCCGCCTGAAAGTCAATGTCGTTCAGGGTAGTGCCGCCCGAGATAAAGTCCTTGGTCGCCTTTTGATTGCGCATACTGACCTGAATCCATTCGTTGCCGCTCAGGTGGTAGGTAATCCACCCCTGTCCGCCCTTGTCTTCGCGGCCGATCCAGTCGCCGAAAAGCTGCCCCTGGTTCGTATAGCCCTGCCTCTGGATCTGTTCCCAATACATGAAGCGGCCACCCGATCGCGCGCTTACAGTCGAACTTGGCGGGTCGGTAGAGGCGGCCTCCAAGCGTATATCCAGTTTGGGTACGCCGGGAACATGGGAGAGGTACAAGCCTGGCCGGATTGCGGCGCGCCGGGGAGCGTCGATGGGAGAAACATCGTCGTGAACTTCGGAATCTGTGTAGAGCGTGAGCCAGTTGCGGACGAAAGGAAGCCTGTAGGAGAAGTCGAAGGCGCCAAACCGGGCGCCGGGGTCGTTGCGGCCATTTTTGTCTGCGGCAGACGGGGAAGCCAGGCTGATGAAGCTCTTCAAGAAGCTGTGAAGGGTGATCGGGGCGTGCCCTTCACCCCCCCAGATCACAGTGCGCTCAAAACCGAGTTCGAAATTCTTGGTGGGTCGAAGGCTGAGCTTCTCGGCATGCACCCAGGGATCACTTGGATTGACCACATTGGGTGTATCTGGCGACCCAGGCATCAAAGACGGCATCAGTGTGTGCCCTCTGAGCGGTCCCACCAGAAATTCATAACGGAACGGGCCAGTAATCCTGGAGAGCCCGGGAATCCAAAGCGGATCCGCCTGGTTGATGTGGAAGGCGTAAATGTTCTGTGCGTTGTTGGAGTACGCCATGGAGGCGCCTTGTGCCGGTCCGAGCCATTCGTCCTGTTTACCGAAGGAGATCTCGTGTCTCAGGAAGTGAACGGACGCATAGGCCTCCATCAACCGCACATCGGTGCTGGTCCCGATTGGGCCCATTGGGATGGTCGCCTGGCTGTATGGCAAGCCCGTGGTCGCGTTCAGATAGGTAGTTCCGTCAGCCACGCTTAGTTGCTGTGCCAGAGCAGAGGAGTAACCGGTGGCCGAGGGCGCCCCTTGAAACTCGGTGCGGGCATAGAGAACAAATCGCCCCAGAGACGCATAGCCGCTGGCGCCGGAGTAGTTGTTGAATCCTGCCTCATACGGCCGGCCGTAGTCGTTCACCACGGTCGATCCCAGATGATAACTGTCGCGCAAGGGGGTGCCAAAGATGCCACGGGCAACGGAGTAGACAGATGCCACGCGCGCCATACCTTGATGCGCGAGGCATGGGCCTTCCATGTCGAGCCGCAACTCGTCCATCAAAGACTTGTAAATTGCCTGCGCCTCATCCTTGCTTGGATCGTCTGTCGCGTCCTGAATGTTCGCGCCTGCCTTATCCAGCATCCGGGCGACACTGGAGCGCTTCCACGGCCTTACACCGAGAAAAACGTCATCCACGTAGCCAAGCGAATAAAGCCGAAGCACTGCCGGGTAGACCCAGCTATCAACCGGGATAAACGGTGAACCAAGAATCGAGGCCTGACAAACAGACGCTGGACGGTCTGCGCCATTCCTGGATCCCCCCATGTTCCCTGTGGCAAGCTGTTGTGCCGCTAGCGGACTGGCTGCAAGATAAAATAATAGTCCCGCTACGAAAGTCGCAATTCGACCAGTTAAGGCCGCACGGCTATTCTCACTCATGCCATTAATGTACCATTTCTGTCCAATCGCCTGGCAGGTACGAAACTGCGTTTCTTGAGGCCGGCAAAAGGATGGGTTGAATTGGTTGCAGTTTGCGTCCGAAAGCCGGCATGCAGGGCGGCGGAGTCTTGTCGCAGGCTCTATCAGGCGCCGAAGTAATTTCGAGACTCGCTTCCCCGAATACATAGCCACTTTCCGAGGCTGACTGGTAGCACTCCACTCACAGTTAGCGAAATGAAGCGATGAACTGCAGGAATCGCTTGGGTACCCTGCTCTCCTTGGGCCGATTTCTTTTACGTGCATTCACAATTACTATGGATCTAGTCATGAGCCTTTTATGCTAATCCGCTCGCGCGCGCCGTTACGACTTGGACTGGCCGGAGGCGGCACCGACGTCTCCCCCTACTGCGATGAATTCGGCGGCGCCATCCTCAATGCCACGATCGACTACTACGCCTATGCGGCTCTGCAGCCCCTTGACACCGGCATGGTCGAATTCGAGTCCGCAGACTTGTACGAAAGTGCAGCTTACCCGGCCGCCCCTGTCTTGGCGAACGACGGCCGCCTGGATCTCTTCAAGGCTGTCTACAACCACGTGGTCAAGAACTTCAACGCAGGTCAGCCTCTCAGTCTGCGCATGAGTACGCGCGTCGATGTCCCGGCCGGTTCCGGCCTGGGCTCGTCCTCTACGCTCGTCGTCGCCATGCTCTCGGCCTATGTCGAATGGCTGAACATCCCCCTGGGCGACTACGAACTGGCCCGCACCGCCTTCGTCATCGAACGCGAGGAAGCCGGTCTCCCGGGCGGCAAGCAGGACCAGTATGCTGCGGCCTTTGGCGGCTTCAACTTCATGGAATTCGGCAGGAACGATCGCATCCTGGTGAATCCCTTGCGCGTGAAAGACTGGGTTGTCTCCGAACTCGAGGCGTCCCTGCTCCTGTATTTCACCGGAAAGTCGCGTGCCTCCGGGGACATCATCGAGGAGCAGTCCCGCAACGTCCGCGACAAGAACAAGATGGCGCTCGACGCCATGCATTCCATCAAGGAAGAAGCCTTTCGAATGAAGGAGTGCCTTCTGCGAGGCGATTTTCAGCTCCTCCATGAGGTCCTGCGCAGCAGTTGGGAGTCCAAAAAGCGAATGGCCGCCCGCATCTCAAACGACCACATCGAGCAGATCTACGCCTGTGCAATGGACGCCGGCGCCCATTGCGCCAAGATATCCGGAGCGGGCGGTGGCGGATTCATGATGTTTCTTGCCGATCCAATTCATATAGACAAAGTCTCCGCCGCTCTCAATGCAAATGAGCCGGGCGGATTAACCTATCGCTGTCACTTCACTGATGCGGGGGTGAGGGCATGGAGAATCCCATAATGAGCCTCGTTCAAGAAAGACTTGTCGAGGGCCTTGCCGTCATTCAGTCCGTTATTGACGACCCTGCTCTGCATACCACTCTCGCCCAAGCAGCCGATCGAACCGTCTCTGCCCTCAAGGCCGGCCGAAAGCTGATGGCCGCCGGCAACGGAGGCAGCGCCGCCGACGCGCAACACCTGGTTTCCGAGTTCGTCTGCCGGCTTGCCGAGGACCGGCCCGCGATGCGCGCCGTTGCTCTTACAACCGATTCCTCCATCCTCACCGCGGTTGGAAACGACTTCGGCTACGAACGCATCTTTGCCCGTCAGATTGAGGCGTTGGGTCAGCCAGGCGATGTTTTCGTGGGCATCTCGACCTCGGGAAACTCCCCCAATATCCTGCGAGCCCTGGAGATATGCAGGGAAATGGGCGTCGTAACCATAGGGTTGACCGGCAGAACAGGCGGCAAAATGCCTTCCCTGTGCGACTACTGCATCCGGATTCCCTCCGATGTCACCATGTATATCCAGCAGGCGCACCTGGCCCTGGAGCACATCTTCTGCCTGCTCGTCGAGCAGAGTTGTTTCGGCCAGACGCAACCCTTCGTGGCCTCTGGTGCAGCGTCTCTTCAGAAGGTATAGAACGCATGGAAGCCATCATCCTCGCGGGCGGCCTTGGAACTCGGTTGGCGTCAAAGTTGAATGGCCTGCCCAAGGCCATGGCGCCTGTAGCAGGTCGCCCCTTTCTCGAAATCCTGCTCTGTCAACTTCAGCGGGCCGGATGCGCACATGTCTTGCTCTCCGTAGGGCATCTCCACCACATAATCGAGGATCGCTTCGGCGCGTCCTTTCAAGGAATGCCTCTGGACTATGTCATTGAAGATGTCCCCCTAGGCACCGGGGGCGCGATCCGGGCTTCGCTCTCGCAGGCCACGGAAGAAAGCGTCCTGGTGTTGAACGGTGACACTTTTCTCCAGACTGACTACTCCGCCATGCTCGCTTTCCACGCGGATCAGGGGAAGGCGATCACCCTCGCAATTGCTCACCAGCCGGATATCGCTCGATACGGCGGAGTGCTCGTCCGCGAAGGCCGCATTGCGGGTTTCGAGGAAAAGGGCCGTTCGGGCCCTGGATGGATGAACGCAGGTGCGTACGCCATCCGCCGGAACGTGGAATGGCCGCTATCGCTTCCCGAAAAGTTCTCCTTCGAGGTCGACTATCTGATGCCGGAAGTCGCTGCCCTCTCTCCCGCGGCTTGGCAGGCAGACGGGTTCTTTATCGACATCGGCATACCTGCCGACCTGGAGCGCGCCCAGGCGGAACTGGCCGGTTTTCAAGGCTAAAACCCGGCGCACGTGCATCTCAGGTAGACTCGGCTACAGGCTGCTTCGAAGACGGGGCGAGATCGGTTCTCGCAGAATCGCTTGACGCGGCTCCAGTCGCTTGGCTATATGTCTATCGTAGATTCGTCGCTCTACACCACAGCTTTCCAGGATGAAAACATGAGCGAACCAGACACGAAGCAAGATCCGCCGGCATCGGAATTGATCTCCAAAAGAATCGCCGAACTCGGGGATTGGCGTGGGGAAACCCTCAGCCGAATGCGCAGGTTGATCAAGGAAGCAGTCCCGGACGTCGTCGAGGAGTGGAAGTGGATGGGTACGCCGGTCTGGTCGCACGACGGCATCATTTGCACCGGCGAATCTTATAAGAGCGTTGTGAAGCTCACCTTCGCCAAGGGCGCGTCTCTGAACGATCCGTCCTCTCTGTTCAACTCAAGTCTCGACGGAAATGTACGCCGCGCCATCGACATCCACGAATCGGATGAAGTGGACGAGTCCGCCTTCAAGGCGCTCGTCCTCCAGGCGGTCGCCCTCAACAGTTCCCGCAAGGCAAAGCCCGCCAGGAAAGCGAAATCCTAGAAAGCCTGACCCGGCGAATGAACCTAAGCAGGCCTGGTTCCTCATCCTCCCGCTTCGTCGCCGGCAACGGGGTTATCGAAGCGCGTGAAGCGCGAAATGAAGTTCAAATAGACGGTGCCGGTCGGGCCGTTACGCTGTTTGGCCAGGATGATCTCGGATTTGGCCCGGTCGGACTCCGACATCTCCTCGTCGCGGTTATAGTAGGCTTCGCGGTGGATGAAGGCCACTACGTCGGCATCCTGCTCGATCGAGCCGGACTCGCGCAAATCGCTGAGCATGGGCCGCTTATCGTCACGGCGCTCGCTGCCACGGGAGAGCTGCGAGAGGGCGATCACCGGCACGTTCAACTCCTTGGCCAGGGCCTTCAATCCGCGGGAGATTGCTGAAACCTCTTGAGTGCGGTTTTCGAAGCCCTTTTTTCCGCCACCAATCGAAGCGGTCATCAGCTGCAGGTAGTCCACCACGATCAAATCGAGTCCCTTGGCGTTCTGCTTGAGACGGCGGGACTTGGCGCGCATCTCCGAGAGCGAGATGCCGGCCGAGTCATCGATGAACATGCGCGACTCGATCAACTGTTCCAGCGCCTTCTGCAGCTTGTCGTGGTCTTCGCGGCCCAGGAAGCCTGTTTGCAGCTTGCGCTGGTCAACCCAGGCCTGCGAGGCCAACATGCGGCGCAGCAGCGACTCCTTGCTCATTTCCAGGCTGAAGACTGCCACCACCGCATTGTGGTTCACGGCTGCGTTCTGGGCCAGGTTGATGGCCAGTGCCGTCTTGCCCATCGAAGGGCGGGCGGCGATGATGATCAGTTCGCCCTTCTGCAGACCGCTGGTCATGCGGTCGAATTCGATGAAGTCGGTGGCCAGGCCGGTGACTTCGCGGCTCTCTTTGTAGAGATTGTCGATGCTGCCGAAGGAGTGCTCGACGATCTCGTGCAGGCTCTGGAAGCCCTGACTGAGGCCCTTCTCGGTGGCCTCCATCAACTGTGTTTCGGTGCCCCCGAGCACATCCAGAATATCTTCGGATTGATCGGCAGCCCGGGCGATGGCCATGGAGCAGATGGCCATCAGCCGCCGCGCCACGCTCTTTTCCTTGACGATGCGGATGTACTCTTCGATGACCGGACGGCGGGGCAAACCCTCGGTGAGGGAGGCCAGATAGGCGACGCCGCCCACCGATTCCACCTCTTTGTTCTTTGACAATTCGTGGGCCAGGGTGACGATATCGACGGCCCGCTGGGCGTCCATCAGCTCAGACATCCGCTGATAAATGCGGCGATGCGAGTCGAGAGAGAAATCCTCGGCTTCGAGCTTTTCGGCGGCCTCCGAGTGGGAGGAATTGTCGAGCAGGATGGCGCCAAGAATGGTTTTTTCGGCGTCTACGTTCGCGGGAAGTCCCGTGTCCATCCGGAGATCGGGGAGAGTGGCCATCTCAAGAGTCTAGGCTGAACCCCGCTTCAGGTGAAGCAAGGAAACTTCGGATATCGAGGAAAAACGGGCGGGGATTCAAGCAGGGGCGCTCAACTCGATGGATTCGTCGAACAGGCGTTGGCGGAGTGTTTTCAAGCTGTTTTAGGGTGCCATCCAGCGATCCAGGACCCTGAATCAGGTCCTGGACCATCGGTTTCCGGCGAGTTTGAAGCCGGTCGCGGCAGCTATTTGGGAGCGTCGATACGCACCAGCATCACGTCGTGGCTGCCTAATTCAACGGGTTGGTTGTCGGTAAGGGTCACGGCCTTGCCGGTCCACAGATCCTTGCCTGCCTGGGCCCCGTGCAGGCCGAGTTTGGCCAGATTCAGGTGGAAGGGGTGGGTCGCATAGCGGTCGCTGCCCACGTTGAAAACCCCCACGGCCAGCCCTCCCCCTGCCAGGTGGCGCGTCCACACTTCCACTTCGCCATCGGAGTAGGCATGGGCGCCCTGTTTGCCGAGCTTGTCCTGATCGATGGCGATCACGTCGTGGTTGGTCAAGATGGCCTTGATCTCCGGCTTCATGTTGGGCAGGTCGTTGCCGGCCAGCAGCGGCGCTGCCAGAATGGCCCACCAACTGAAGTGGCTGCGATTCTCCGCCAGCGACAGCTTTCCATTGCCCACCTCAAGCATGTCAGGATCGTTCCAGTGGCCCGGCCCGGCGTACTTTTCCAGCCCCGATTGCTGGCTGACGATGGCGTAAATGCGGTCCCACTCCGGCGTAATGTCGCCCGTGGTGCGCCACAGGTTGCCGCCCAGCTCCGGCGCCCACTCCCAAACTGCGTCCCAGCCGTATTGGCAAAGTGACAGCACAATCGGGCGGCCGGTGGCCTTCAGGGCCTTCGACATCTTGTCGTAGGCGGCGATCATCAGCCGCATCTGCGCTGCCTTGTCGTTGGGCTGCTGCTTCTGCATCACGTCGGGGATGAAGCTGCAAAGGTCGTATTTCAGATAATCGATGCCCCAGGATGCGTAGAGCTGCGCGTCCTGCTCCTCGTGGCCAAGCGAACCCGCGTAGCCGCCGCAGGTCTTGTTGCCCGGGCCGGAGTAGATGCCGATCTTCAGGCCTTTAGAGTGAACGTAATCCGCCAGGCCCTTCATGTCGGGGAACTTGGCATTGGTGTGCAGCACGCCGCTGGCGTCGCGTTGGCCTTCCCAGGTGTCGTCGATGTTCACATAGATGTAGCCGGCGTCTTTCATGCCGGTGGAGACGATCTGGTCGGCGGCGGCGCGCACTCCCTTGTCGTCCACCCGGTCGGCAAAGTAGTTCCAGCTATTCCACCCCATGGGGGGCGTTTTCGCCACCAGCACCTGCGGTGCGGCCAACTGCGGCTTCGCCGCCACCTGCGGTGGGGCTGACTGCACCTTCGGTGCGGCGGGTGTTTTGGTTGGGGTGGTTTGGGAAATGGCGGCGAGGGAGGCGCCGAAGACGACGGCAAGAGAGAGTGTGGCAGCAATGCGCATGGTCGATCCTTTATGGAAACGCTTTCAGTGGGCAATTCTATGCCGGTGGGCGCGATTCGGCAATCTTCTCCTCAAATTGATAGCGTCGACCTCCTGGTCGGCTGTGTCGTTGGCCTCCCGGTCCACGCACAGGTTCGGAGCCTGTTCAAATCACCTTCTGCTTCCATCTGCCGCGGCGGAACAGCGCAATGCTGGCCAGGGCGATGCAGCACTCGGCAATCACAACGGACAAGAACACTCCTTGCGCGTCGAAGTGAAGCGTAACCGCCAGCGTCCAGGCCAGCGGCAACTCGAACACCAGGAAACCGAAGAAGTTCACCACCGTCGGCGTAAACGTGTCGCCGGCGCCGTTGAAGGCCTGGATCGTCACCATCAGGTAGGCGTAGCCAATGTTGCCGCAGGCAAAGGTGCGCAGGGCCAGCGCGGCCAGCCGCACCACAGCCGGGTCGGATACAAACAAGCTCACTACCGGCGTCGCAAAGGCGATGAAGAAAATTCCCAACGATCCGAGAAACACCATATTGAACAGCCCAGCGCGCCAGACGGCCCGCTCCGCACGGTCCGGCCGCCCGGCGCCCAGGTTCTGGCCCACCAAGGTGGCCGCAGCATTGCTCAGCCCCCACGCCGGCAGGATGAAGAAAACCACGATGCGAATGGCCACCGTATAGCCGGCAATCGCCGTAGCGCCGAACAGAGAAACGATGCGCACCAGCCCGATCCAGCTCACATGGGGAATCACGAACTGCACCATGCCGGTGAGCGAAACGCGCAGCAGCCGCACCATGACCCGCAGATTGAAGCGCACATGGGGCACCAGGATGTGGATCCGTTCCGTGCCCTGCATCAGCCGGTAAAACTGGTAGAGCACACCCGTGCTGCGCCCGATCAGCGTGGCCAGCGCCGCGCCGGTCACGCCCATGCGCGGAAACGGCCCGATCCCGAAGATGAGGCAAGGATCGAGAATCAGGTTGATGATGTTCGACACCCACAGCAGCCGCATGGCAATCGCCGCATCGCCCGCCCCGCGGAAGATGGCGTTATTCAAGAACAGCATGAGAATCGCCCCGCAGCCGCCCAGGGCAATGCGCGCATATCCCGACCCGCTGGCCACAATGGCCGGCGAAGCCCCCATCAGCCCCAGCAGTTGCGGCGCATAGATCCCCGCCGCCAGGCCCAGACCCAGCGAAATCAGCAATCCCAGACCAATCGCCTGTACCCCGGCAATGGCCGCATCCTCCGGGTCCTTTTCGCCGATGCGCCGCGCCACCATCGCGGTCGTCGACAGCGACAGCCCCATTCCCACGGCCATCACCAACGACATCAGCGCCTCGGTGATGCCCACCGTGGCCACTGCGTTGGCGCCCAGACGGCCCACCCAGAACACATCCACCACGGCAAATAGCGACTCCAGCACCATCTCCAGAACCATGGGGATGGCCAGCAGTACGATTGACCGGTTCAGACTGCCGGTGGTGTAGTCCTGATGAGAGCCGCGCAGGGCCTCGCGGATCGAAGACCAAAGGCCATGGCCGCTGCCCTCCAGCGGCAGCGGGAACAATTCAACTTCAGACATGGATAACTCCACGATGACCTGAAACAAGGCCATGCAGCTGTGGGGTCACACTGCGATCAATCGGAATGCAGTACGGAAACCCGGGGTGGAAACATCCCTGGGGTGCCGCTCAGAGGCGGCTGCAACGCACATCGGCCCAAGGAAATGTTCAGCGGGTAGGTCGTACGGTGACGGTCGTGAACATGATTCCTCCGTGGGCCGGAAAGCGGATGGATTGAGTTTAGCGCGGTTTTGCTTTTTCGGAGGTAGGAAAATCGCGATCTGGAATGCAGAAGCTCATCAATTGGCCGGAAATCTCGCTGTGAGACTTGATTTGGGGCTATAGTTCTCGGCGTGGAAGTCAGCATCGCAGAGGCGAAGAAGCGCTGGTCCGAGTTGATTCGGGCTGCAGAGCGGCGAGGTGGTTGGGATCACCCGGCAGGTGGCACGAAATGAATCGCGCCACTGACTGTGGGTGCCCGCGTCCCTCGCATACGGGGACCCGGGAAACCACGAACCCCAACTATACCGCACCGGATCCCATATTTTCCGGAAGGCAATTCGGCTAGCCGCAGCCTAGTTCGCTACGCGTTCGCTCTCCAGCGTAGAATCGGCTTCCTTGCCGCCTTCACCTCATCCAGCCGCGATACCCGCGTGGAGTGCGGCGCGGTCTTCACCAGATCCGGCGTGTCCTCCACTTCCTGCGCTATCGCGCGCATGGCCTCGATGAACAGGTCCAGTTCCTCCAGAGATTCGCTCTCCGTCGGCTCGATCATCAGCGCGCCGGACACGATCATGGGAAAGCTCACCGTGTAGGGGTGGAAGCCGTAGTCGATCAGCCGCTTGGCCATGTCGCCGGTCTTTACGCCCTTGGCCGCCTGCCTCTTGTCGCTGAACACCACTTCGTGCATCGAAGCAGTCTTGTAAGGCAGCTCGAACACGTCTTCCAGCTTGGCGCGGATGTAGTTGGCGTTCAGCACCGCGTCTTCGGTGGTCTGGCGCAGGCCGTCG
>CAZLMY010000144.1:0-13063 GCA_964560845.1 uncultured Occallatibacter sp.
CTTCAATGAAGCTTGGCTCCCGCTCAAATTACAACGGTCGCTTTCGTAGCACACAACACGCGCTTTGCTTAGCACTTCGCTGGGCTCAAGCATAACCAGATCTCCGTGAATCGCATTATACCCCAGAAGACGTCCCAGCCGCCGGTTGCTGCTGGGTCATGCAGTGCAGCGTGCCCAGGCCCCAGACCAGGTCAACCGCATGGATCCCGATAACTTCGCGGCCTGGAAATAAGTCGGCCAGAATGGTCAACGCCACGCGGTCATTGGGATCGTTGAAGGTGGGCACCAGGACCAATCCATTGGCGATATAGAAGTTGGCATAACTCGCCGGCAGGCGCTGTCCGCGAAAGACGACAGGCCGCGGCAAGGGTAACTCGACCAGCGTGAACTGCCTGCCGTCGAGAGTGCGCGCGGCCTTGAGGCGGACCAGGTTCTCCTCCAGCGGCTCGTGATTGGGGTCGCTGGTGTTGGGCTCGACGGCGGTCACGATGGTAGTGGGAGCAACAAAGCGGGTTATGTCGTCCACATGGCCGTGCGTGTCGTCCCCGGCCACGCCACGGTCGAGCCAGATCACCTGCTCCATGCCCAGATAGTCGTGAAATACCTGTTCCAGTTTGACGCGGCTGACGCCAGGATTGCGCTGCTGCACTTCGCTCAGCAGGCATTCTTCGGTGGTCAACAGAATGCCCTCGCCATTTGTGTCGATCGAGCCGCCTTCTAAAACCAGGCGATGCTTCGCTCCGTTCTCCAGTTCAATCGTCGGCTGCCAGGACGGCAGACCGAGTAACTCCGTCACGCGCCCCGGCACTTGGTCGTCGAGCGGCCAGTCGGGATATTTGGCCCAGGCATTGAAGTGCCAGTTGGTGATAGCTACCTTGCCTTGAAGATTGCGCACGAAGATGGGGCCGGAGTCGCGCATCCACACGCGATTGGTGGGCCACACGTGAAAGCTCACCTGGTCCAAGTTGGCTCCGGCGCGCTCCAATATGCTGGTGGCGCGCTGTTGCGCCTTTGCGTCGTCCACGAGGATGTGAACCGTCTCCCGCGCCGAGAGCAGGCGCACAATCTCCGCATAGACCCACGGGATGGCGAGAAACTTGCCCGGCCAATCTTCTGGATTGTGCGGCCAGGCCAGCCACGTAGCCTCGTGGCGCTCCCATTCGGCGGGCATGATGTAGCCAAGTTCTTGCGTTGTCTCTGTCGTCATTGAAAACCAATCTTTGGTGAGTGAACCGGGAAAGAATCTAATTCCGAAGTACAACCGCAGATCCTTCGACTCCGCTGAAAAGCGCTTCGCTCAGGATGACAGTCCCGCGGCGTTGCAAAGAAACCCCTCGCTCAGGGGTTAAAGCCCACCGAGTTTTGTGCAACTTGCGGCACGACTAAAGTCGTGCCCTTTCAAAACATTGACTTATTCAGAGATTCCTTAGAGCGACAACCGCTACTTGGCGTTTCCGTCTGTTGGCCAGGTGCTTGCCGGATCCAGATACCGCTTGGTGATGGGCGCATAGGCATCGATGCGGCGGTCGCGCAGGAATGGCCAGTTGCGGCGCGTGTCTTCTATTAGTCCCAGGTCGATCTCGCCCAGCAGAATTTCCTCTTTGTCGTGCGAGGCCTTGGCTATTACGCGCCCAAACGGATCGGCCAAAAAGCTGCCGCCCCAAAACTCCAGGCCCAGGCCCTCGGCGCGATTGCCCTCGATATCGCCATGCTCTTGACCTACGCGATTCACCCCCGCCACATAGACACCGTTGGCGATGGCGTGAGCACGCTGAATGGTTTGCCACGCGTCATACTGCGCGGTGCCAAACTCGACCTTCTCCGCCGGGTGCCAGCCAATGGCGGTGGGATAGAACAGCACCTCCGCGCCCTGCAGCGCCGTGATGCGCGCGCCTTCGGGATACCACTGGTCCCAGCACACCAGCGTACCGATGCGGCCGTGCGCGGTGTCCACCGCCTGAAACCCCAGGTCGCCGGGCGTGAAGTAATACTTCTCGTAGTAGAGCGGATCGTCCGGAATGTGCATCTTGCGATACACGCCGGCAATGGCTCCATCGGCATTCAACGTCACCGCTGTATTGTGATAAAGCCCCGCCGCGCGCCGCTCAAACAGCGAAGCAACAATGACCACACCCAAAGTCCGCGCCACCTCGGCCAGCTTCGTTGTCGAAGGCCCGGGGATGGCCTCGGCCAGATCGAACAGCTTCGTTTCTTCGCGCTGGCAGAAGTACTGCGCGCGGAACAACTCCGGCAGACAGACAACATTCGCGCCCCGCCGCGCCGCCTCTTCAATGTGTCCCATCGCCGCGTCGAAGTTCGCCGCAGGGTCCGCGCCCATGCGCATCTGGATCAAGCCCACTGTGTATTTGCGTGCGTTTCCCATCTATTTTCTCAGCCCTTCCACTTCATTCTATTGTCCTACATAACAAGACCAGCTTTCGCGGACAGAAAGCGCAAAAAACCTTCCCACGTCCACCCAAACACCACCGCACGAAGTGCCTTATTCTTCCAGGATCAGTACCGCGGCGGCGATGGTGGTGGTCCACAGTCCGCGCTTGTCGCCCACCGCCGACTGCGTAATGTTGCTGGTGCGCACAATCTTGTTGCTGATGCGGTAGATCTCTTTCTTCTCGTCCCAGCTCTTGTCCGGATCGAACTCCACATCCAGCGTGGTGGCCAGCATCTCGGCGGCCAGTTCCTCGGCGTATTCCCCCGCCTGCTCTTCGCTTTCGCCAAAGCTGTGGTGCTCGCTCAAATAGCCGTACGCGTTCCGGTCGGCGGGAATGGCCACGCCAATGCTGGCCACCAGCAGCCGGTGCGGCTCACGCGTGGAGTTCTCCGCAATCACCGCAAACACCACTTCGCCGTGATCGAGATGCGTGAGCCCTTCCTTGCGCGGAATCACCTTGCACTGGGGCGGGAAGATGGAAGAAACGCGCACCAGGTTTTGCGAGGCGATGCCCGCATCCCGAAGGGCCAGCTCAAAGCTGGTCAGGCGCTCTTTGTGCCTGCCCACGCCCTTGGTGAAGAAGATCTTCTTCGGGACCATGCTCTTTCCCAATTTCGATGTGCCCTCCAAGGTCTCTTCAAGAAAATCGGCAGATCCGCAGGATCCACCGCATGAGTTTAGCGCATCGCAACGGCCACTGCAGGCCCACTCGCGATTTCATCGCATGTTCATGCAGAGCGCCATCGAAGGGGGCTGAGAATGCCCGGCGATTCCCGCGATTCAGAGGAATGGATTCACAACCTGAAGACTCCCGAAGCGTCGGCCGTGCTGCATGTCTTCCGTATACAGCACATCGCAACGCGCTTGGACGGCAGCCGAAACAATCAGCGCTTCGTACCAGGAAAGGCCGCCCTCAGCATGAAGATGCAAGGCTTCGACATAAAGCGCCTGCGAAGAATGAACGTTCAGCAAGGGGCGGAAGACCGTACTTAGATACTGCTCGGCATCTGCCGCCTGCATTGGCTTGGAAAACCGTCGCAAAGCTACGTTGAAGAATTCCTGCACCACCTGATAGCCGATGACACCCTTCTGCGTCGTCAGGGCGTTGCGGATGAGCTGCGTGGCTTTCCGGGACTTTTCGGGTGCGCTTTGATCGAATGAGTAGACGAAGATATTCGTGTCCAAAAAGAATCTAGCGCTCATTCAATTGGTCCCTGCTGAACTGCCCGCCGGCGTCGACATGCTGCAAGCGGCCCATCAGCGCATCGAACCTCTGGCCATCTCCCGCGCCCTGGGCGAATTGCACCAGCCATTCGCGGAATGCATCGTTCAGCGTCCTGCGCTGGCCGCGCGCAATCAGCCGCGCCCTCTCGATCAGGTCCTCGTCGGCACTCAAGGTGACGTTCTTCATACGAAAACAGTGTACACGAGTTTCGTGTCACCGCAGGGCTGAGCTATCCCAGCCAGCCCTTTCAAGGAACCACATATTCGGCCGAGGACACTCAGGCACATCGCTTTTGCGCTTCGACGTAGGCGCGAAGCACCGCATTCATGTGGGTCAAGTGTCCTTTGCCGCGCGACTTGAACCACTCCACCACGTCGCTATCCAGACGGAGGTGGATCGAAGTCTTTCCGGGCGGCAAAACCACACGCGCAGACTTCCAGAATCCCGCGCCGAGGGATTCGGCTGGCGGAGCGTCGGGGCGGGTCTTGTCGAGGCCGCACTCGCGCAGATCCTCGATCTCGCTAAGAGTATGTTTCACGATAGTAGATTTCCTGCTCATCTTGGCTCGCTTTCTGGGCGCTGACGATGCGGATGAGGGTCTCGCTGCGCCAGGTAAAGACAACGCGATAGACCTCGGTGCCGACCCGGCCAAGCGCTATCCAGCGAATCTCACCGTAATCTTCCCGGTCGTCGATACGCTCCAATCGCTCGTTGGAAAAGATCGCGGCAGCAGTCAGGAAGGAGACCCCATGCTTCTTCAGGTTGCTCCTGGCTTTTGCCTCATCCCACTCGAACTCGAGATCGCGTTCCATCGATTGCACATCATTATGTACACAAACGTGTATACATTTCAACTGAAATTGCGACTCTCTCTCGATTCGTTTGTGCCCCGGGGTTTCAGCACGGCAGGATCACACAACGCGAGCCATTTTCCTCGCTCGGCCTCCCGATCTACCATTACCGCGTATGAGATTCCGCTCGAAGCTAGTCGGGTCGCCATGGTACGTGGTTCCGTTGATAGGGTTCTTCGCGTTCCAAGCTGACTTCTCCTCTGAAAGAGGAATGTACCCTGGCTTCGCGTGGACGATGCTCGCTCTCTGGATTGCGTCTATTCCGTTGACCGTTCTCTCTTCCTCCCTTACATACTGGGAGGTCGACAGTACATGCCTTCGGCAGCGCAATCTTTGGAAGAAAAAAGAGATTCCATGGACAGAAGTAACCCGCGTCGGCAGGTTTGGATTCACAACTGACACCATCAAGATCTCCTGCGGTCATTCGGTAGAGGATTACGGCTGGTTGTACGCAGAGCCCAGGAACCGTTGCGAATTCCTAGATGAATTGCGCAGGTTTGCCCCTCACGCCGAATTCGGCTTGTAAGGCCTAGATTTCCGCTTGAAGCGCGATCTCAACCGGAAGGGTCGGAAGCCACGTCCCCAGTCGTATTCCCAGAAAAGCCGCAATGCTCCCTGCGCCACAGCCCCAGCGACCACTGTGCACTGACCACTGTTCACTGGCGCCATTGCCACCCCCGAATTGCAGGTGGTAGCCTCATGCTTGAAGACGCAAGGAAAGGTATCCCCACCCATGCAAAGCACCTATAACGGGCTCCCGCTGCCCGCAGACGGCCAGGCCATCGATTACAAAAACGGCCAGTTCGAAGTCCCCGACAACCCCATCGTCCCCTTTATTGAAGGCGACGGCACTGGGCGCGACATCTGGAAGGCGTCGCAGCGCGTCTTCGACGCCGCTGTCGAAAAGGCCTACGGCGGCAAGCGCGCCATCAAGTGGTTCGAGATCTTCGCCGGCGAGAAGGCCTTCCGCCAGTTCTCCACATGGCTGCCGGACGACTCGGTGGCCGCGGCGCGCGACCTGCGCGTGAGCATCAAGGGACCGCTGACGACGCCCATCGGCGGCGGCATCCGCTCGCTCAACGTGGCCCTGCGCCAACTGCTCGACCTCTACTCCTGCGTGCGCCCGGTCAAGTACTACCAGGGCGTGCCCAGCCCGGTGAAGCACCCCGAGAAAGTCGACATCGTCATCTATCGCGAAAACACGGAGGACGTGTACTCCGGCATCGAGTTCAAAGAGGGCTCGGAGGACGCCGCGCGCCTCATCTCGTTCATCAACGACGATCTGCTCAAGGGCAGCAAGAAAAAGATCCGGCAAGACTCGGGCGTCGGCATCAAGCCCATCAGCATCTTCGGCACCAAGCGCCTGGTGCGTGCCGCCCTCCGCGCCGCCATTGAAACCGGCCGGAAGACCGTCACCCTGGTCCACAAGGGCAATATCCAGAAGTTCACCGAGGGCGCATTCCGCGAGTGGGGCTACGAGGTGGCCGTCGAGGAGTTCCGCGCCGACACCGTCACCGAGCGCGAAAGCTGGATCCTGGGCAATGTCGACGCCAACCCCGGCATCACCGTTGAAGAAAACGCAGCCCTGATCGAGCCCGGCCTCGAGTTCGGCAACCAGGCCTTCCGCGATGCCCTCTATGCCGAGATCGAGAGCGTGCTCGACTCCATCGGCAAGACCCACGGCAACGGCGCCTGGAAGTCCAAGATCCTCGTCAACGACCGCATCGCCGACTCCATCTTCCAACAGATCATCATTCGTCCGGCCGACTACAGCATTCTGGCCACCACCAACCTCAACGGCGACTACATCAGCGACGCAGCCGCGGCGCAGGTGGGCGGCCTGGGCATTGCGCCCGGCGCCAACATCGGCGACGGCTTCGCGGTGTTTGAAGCCACCCACGGCACCGCCCCCAAGTACGCCGACAAGGACATGATCAATCCCGGCTCGGTGATTCTGTCGGGCGTCATGCTGCTGGAATTCATCGGCTGGAAGGAAGCGGCCAAGCTCATCGAAACCTCGATGGAAAAGACCATCCAGCAGAAGTTCGTAACCTATGACTTCGAGCGGCAAACGGCGGGAGCGACAAAGGTGGGAACGAGCGAGTTTGCGACAAGGATCATCGGCAACATGTAAACCGAGTTGTCAGTTTTCAGTAATCAGGTCTCAGTTTGAAAGCAGCAGCACGAAGATGGGTTTCCCACCCATCCGACGTTCTTTGTCGGATGGGTGGGAAACCACGAACCTCGACAGGTATTGAAGGGGCACGGCTTTAGCCGTGCCGCAATACACTCCCAATCCTACCTGCTTTTGAAGGGTATGGGCTTTAGCCCGTACATCAACCGCAGACGATGAAGTTGGGCTTTAGCCCCTGAGGGGAAGGCCGTTTTCATCGGGAAACTGCTGCACCGACCATTCATTGAAAGATCGAAAATGATAAATGTCGGCTGGCTCAAGTGTCGTACGCGAAACAGGATCTCTGGGTCGCTTCTCCAATGTGTTGTGTGGACTGTTCTTTCCATGCACGAATGGAGAACCCATCCCAACGGGCTATATTTCTGGCTTACCTCGGTGCTTGTTGTTGCCTCCTTGTTCATTCTCAGGGCTGACATGATCGTGCATATCAGGAAATCAAGTGCGATCGGTGTCTCCTCTTCGGCAGAATAACGAGGGACGGGTTTCGTTCCCTCAGGGGCTAAAGCCCCGACGGTTTCGCTCAACTTATGTACGGGCTAAAGCCCGTACCCTTCATCCGATTCAAAACGGTTTTTTCGAACAGATTCAACACCCCCAAGGAGATCGAAAAATGCGTAAAAAGGTAAGTATTGTCGGCGCCGGCAACGTGGGCGCCACGGCGGCCCACTGGATCGCGTCCAAAGAACTGGCCGATGTAGTCTTGATCGACGTGGTCGAGGGCATCCCCCAAGGCAAGGCGCTCGACCTGCAGGAAGCACTCCCCATCGAGAAGCGCGACGTCAGCGTCGTTGGCTCCAACGACTACGCCGCCACCGCCAACTCCGATATCGTGGTCATCACCGCCGGCATCCCCCGCAAGCCGGGCATGAGCCGCGACGACCTGCTCCACACCAACTTCAAGATCATGTCCGACGTGGTCACCAAGGTCGTGGCCCAGTCGCCCGAGTCCATCCTCATCATCGTCTCCAACCCGCTCGACGCCATGGCCCAGGCCGCCTATCGCCAGGCAGGCTTCAACCGCGAACGGGTCATCGGCATGGCCGGCGTACTGGACTCAGCCCGGTTCCGGACTTTTATTGCCGCTGAACTGAATGTGTCTGTCGAAAACGTCACGGCGTTCGTCCTCGGCGGCCACGGCGACACCATGGTTCCGCTGCCGCGCTACTCCACCGTCGCCGGCATCCCCATCACCGAACTGATTGCCCCCGAGCGGCTTGAGGCCATCGTCCAGCGCACGCGCGACGGCGGCGCGGAGATCGTCAAGCACCTCAAGACCGGCAGCGCCTACTATGCCCCGTCGGCCGCGGCCGTGGAGATGGTCGAGGCCATCCTCAAGGACAAGAAGAAGATCCTGCCCTGCGCCGCCTATCTGCAAGGCGAGTACGGCATCGACGGCTTCTACATCGGCGTGCCCTGCAAGCTGGGAGCGGGCGGACTGGAGCAGATTATCGAGATCAAGCTCACCCCCGAAGAAGACGCCGCCCTCAAAAAGAGCGCCGACGCCGTCAAGGAACTCTGCGCAGTCATCGGCGTCTAAAAGCAGCTTCTAGCTGCTAGCTTTCAGCCACCCGCCCCACGGAAACATCGATCCGTGGGGCGGTTTGTTTTTCGACCATGAGAGCTTCCGCCCCTGCAACAACATCCCTTTCGTCTGCATCCTAATTCTGCGTAACCTTTGGTGAAGATCTGTGTCTATACAGCCGGACGGCAACCCGAAGGATGTTTCCCAAGTGCTGCCGGAGAGAGTTTATGCAACCAGGAGGTTTTTTCATGACAACGACCATTCAATCAACCCGGACCGCCCTGTTCGCGGCCATTGTCGCAGGCGCTCTCTTGGGTCTTCCCCAAGGCTCAATGGCTGCTCCTCGCGGCGCTGGCGCACAAGACGATTCCGGCACCGCCAGCAGTGTCCAGAGCAAGCTCGATAAATCCCAGTACAAGAACGTCAAGGTGAGCGTGGAGAACGGTATAGCTACCCTTACCGGCACCGTCGATCTCTACGAGTACAAGGCCGACGCCGACAAGCGGGTTCACAAGGTGAAGGGCGTCCGGGCGGTGCGCAACGAGATCGAAGTCGCCGGCCCCACCGTCCCGGACCAGGAGTTGAAAGAGAAGCTGCTGAAGAAGCTGACCTATGACCAGGTCGGCTACTGGAACGTCTTCAATGCCATCAGCCTGGACGTGCAGAATGGCGTGGTCACGCTCGGCGGACATGCGCTCAGCTATGTGGCCCGCGATTCCGCCCTGGCTATGGTCAGCACTTATGCCGGCGTCAAAGACGTAGTCGACGACATTCAGGTCGATCCGCCTTCGCCCATGGATGACGGCATCCGCATGGCGGAACTCCGCTCCATCTACGGCTACCCGGCTCTGAACAAGTATGCGATCGACCCGGCCAAGACCATTCGCATCACCGTTGCCAACGGCCATGTGCAGCTTGACGGCGTCGTCGACTCGCAAGGGGACAAGGAACTGGCCTTCATGCGCGCCAACGGCGTGCCTGGAGTCTTCAGCGTAACCAACAACCTTCAAGTGGCCAACCAGCCCACGGAAGCCAACAAATAGGTCCTACTGTCCCGTTGTCCAGCGGTCCTTCGCGGACGGCGGTACGCGCTCCGCGCAGGACTTGCCGATCCACAGTGCTGAGTCCTTTCAAGTACACATAACCCAAATCAAAGAGCGGCCTCGGAGGATCGAACTCCTCCGAGGCCGTTCCTTTGTATTCTGGGAAGATCGCGCGTCCCGAACCTGGCCAAGCCGAAACCTGCGCGGCCGGTATGGCAGGGAATTCCAGCCTCTGAGCTCGAATCGAGGACTCGCAGCATCGCCTCGGTTGTAGTAAGTCCTTTGTTTTCAACGTCTCAATTTGAGCATTTCCGGCGTAACCTATTTGTTTACTAGCGGTTAGGCTGAAAACAGGGGAGGGGGAGGATAGGGGTGGGGGCAACCTGGAGTGTTTTCAGCGCCAAAACACCATTCAAGAATGGGCTTCGATCTCTCTATTATCTGCCTATCGGAACAAATTCTACGCAACGGATAGCGATCCGGTACCATCTTTTTTACTTGTACAAGGGCGGCATATCCCCAAGGTTATCCGGCGCAAAAATCGGCAGGATTCAGATGGGAGGCGCCGATCCCCGATGCTGCTCTCTGTTCGCCGATCTCCGCCCCCCGATCTCTGAGCCGGCTGATATTCTAAGAAGACGTTGCTCCGGCATCCCCTTTGTCCGGACCATGGAGGAAGAAAAGCAAGCATGATCAATTTGGCAGGAAAGACGGCCGTAGTCTTCGGGCTGGCCAACAAGCGTTCCATCGCCTGGGGAATCGCCCAAAAACTGCATGAGGCCGGCGCCACCCTGGCCATCTGCTATCAAAACGAGCGCATGAAGCTGGAGGCCCAGAGCCTCATCGACGAGTTGCCCGGCGCCAGCGGCTTTCAGTGCGACGTGTCCAACGACAGCGAGATCGAAGCCCTGTTCGCCGCGCTCAAAGAGAAGTACGGCAAGATTCATACTCTGGTGCACGCTGTGGCCTATGCCCCGGCCGGCGATCTGCGCGGCGACTTTCTGAACACCAGCCGCGACGGGTTCCGCATCGCCATGGACGTCAGCGTCTACTCGCTGATTGCCGTCACCCGCGCCGCCGTGCCCATCATGGACGAAGGCGGCAGCATCCTCACGCTCAGCTTTTACGCGGCCGAGAAGGTCGTGCCGCACTACAACGTGATGGCCGTGGCCAAGGCCGGGTTGGAGTCGACTGTGCGCTACCTGGCGTCGAGCCTGGGGCCACGGGGTATTCGCGTCAACGCCATCTCCGCCGGCCCCATCAAGACCCTGGCCGCGCGCGGTGTGGGCGACCTGGGCGACATGCTCAAGTCCCACGCCGCCCGCGCCCCGCTCGGGCGCAACGTGGACCAGATCGAAGTCGGCGGCGCAGCGCTGTTTTTGGCCAGCGACCTGGCCAGCGCCATCACCGGCGAGATCATGTATGTGGACTGCGGCTACAACGTGATGGGCTTCTAACCACCTGCCACCTGCGGTGGGGCCAACTGCCTTCGGCGCCACCTGCGGTGGGGTTAACCGCCTTCGGCGCGGAGATCTTGGGAACCTCTGAACAGGACCTTGCTTTGAAAGGGCACGACTTCAGTCGTGCCGTAAGTGCCAGAAAATAAACAGGGCTTTAGCCCCTCAGGGAAGTGCGCTTTGCGCTGAGGACTTGTTCAGAGGGTCCTTGGCGCAAACGGCTCTCCATCCAAAAAGCCTCCTTCCTTCAAAGCAACTCGGCCAAGGAGGAGGCTTTTTAGTCTTGACAAAGCGAAGATTCATCGAATCTGCTGGGTAGAGGTTCGTATGGCCACTCGACAAGGCACGATCGATTTCATTCTGGAGCAGATTGAGGGCGCTGGGGCGGTGAGCGCGCGGAAGATGTTCGGCGAATATGCGCTCTATCTGGGCGAAAAGACGGTAGCGCTGGTCTGCGACGGGCAATTATTCGTCAAGCCCACGGCGGCGGGCCGAGAGTTTATCGGGGAGGTGGTGGAGGGCTACGCCTTCACAGGCGCCAAGGCTTCTTTCCTGATCACCGGCGACCGCTGGGAGGACCGGGACTGGCTCAAGCGCCTGATCCAGATCACCGCCGAGGAGTTGCCGGAGCCGAAGAAGAGGGCCGCAAAAAAGAAAGCGGCGCTATGATCGATTGTCTCTTCGGGTGTTTGATTGCCTTTCTCTGACCCAGTGTTACGATGGAAGCGACATGGTCCAGCACTCATTGCGCATACTCTACGGTGTCCTTCTCTTGTGCATCGCAAGCCCGAATCTGATGGTGGCGCAAGCAGCGCCTTCCTCCAATCGACCGCTTCAGATATATATCACTGCATCGGGAAAGGATGATTCTTCGCCGATTCCTGCTCTGGCAAGATTGAGCGTCGCCATCGATAAACAAGCTTCCCAGATAACTTCTCTGCGTTCAGCAAGCTCGGATAAGATGCGGTTCGCATTGCTTGTCGACGCGAGCAATTCGGAAAGTAAGCAAGCCGAGTCGATACGAGAAGCAGTGCTTCAACTCTTCCAGGGTCTATTAGAACAGGGGAACGAAGGCTACTTGATTCTCTTCAATGAGCAGGTAATTACCAGCGGCAAACCACTGCAATTGTCCGAGGTGGGCAAAGCCTTTGAATCAGGGATGCGCCAGGCCCTTGATTGTGTTAAACCCTGCGGCGGAACAGCAATCAACGATGCGATTGCATTTGCCAGCCAGAAGCTTCTAGACAAACATGGAAATCCCGAAGCTCCCCGTCGGGCGATCTTCTTAATCACTGATGGGGAAGACAATGCCAGCAAAAACAACCTCAGCGAAACCCTAGACATCGCCAACGGAGAAGGGGTTGCGATCTTCTGTTTGCAAACTGGGACCTCCGAGATGGGAAGGATAGAAGGCCGTTATGCCCGCCTCCACTTGGAGTTAGCCAGCCTCGAGACTGGCGGCCAGAACTTCCGGCCCGAGAGAGTGGAGGACGGAGTGGCGCTTTTGCTCAATGCAATTCATAAGCAGTGGATTCTTGGCGTTGTGCCTCATCAAGTACCCGATCAGAAATTGCACTCTCTCTCGATCAAGAGTTCGGAGAAGAACGTTCAAATCTCCGCACCTATGCAAGTTTCTCTCGAATAAAGATTTACTTGGTACTATCGATTGGCGCGTGCCAGAGGTCTTATAGGCGATTCGAGACGCTACCCCGAATCGCCTATCCTGGCCGAATAGGCTTGCATTTGGTGCCTCTTCACTTGAATCATGAGGATCTGGCCCAGAAGCTTCAACGAAGAGCAACCGCAGATCCTTCGACTCGGCTGAAGGGCGCCTCGCTCAGGATGACAGTGGGTTTTGTGAAGCTTCTTTGAGTGACGCCCCCGTTGTTCCGGATACGTCGGGTAGGTTGTCCGGCACTCAGACTGTGCGTTTACCGCCGATCCGCCTCTTCCGGCGGAGCGTCGCTGACCTTTGCCAGAACGGCTCTAAGCTTCTCCAGCGAGCCGCGCTCGGCGCGAACATGCAGCCTCGACCAATCGTCGATCCGCTCGCTAACAAGGGTTGCCACCAGCCGGTCGACCGAGACATGGTCTGCATTCGCCAACTCCGCGACGCGGTCGTATAGATCTTCAGGAAGAAGAATGGTCTTCATGGCAGATCCTTCGCAAGTTGAATATAACTCGCCGAATTCTCATTACGCCGAAGACAAATTGCCGCATCGCAGGGGCTCGTTTGCAGACCGCGTGATTCGGTAATCGCTCTTGGGGAAGTGCGGGCGAGGACGCCCGCACCACAGCCGGCCAGGAGGCCGGCGCTACAAT
>CAZLMY010000145.1:0-12820 GCA_964560845.1 uncultured Occallatibacter sp.
GAAGTGCGGGCGAGGACGCCCGCACCACAGCCGGCCAGGAGGCCGGCGCTACAATCCTGTCCTTACCAAATCATGGGGTCAGGATACTAGTTCATTACCGGCAATCCCGCCAGGGCTAGCGCGATCTCTTCTTCCGGATAGTCGTAGTTTTCCAGCTTGCCGGCCTGGTAGTCGATATAGGATTGCATGTCGAAGTGGCCATGGCCGCTGAGGTTGAACAGGATGGTCTTCTCCTTGCCCTCTTCCTTGGCTACGAGCGCTTCCTTGATGGCGTGAGCCACCGCGTGGTTGGCTTCCGGCGCCGGAATGATGCCTTCGGCGCGCGCAAACTGAATGCCTGCGGCAAACGCATCCAACTGCTGCACGGTGGCGGCTTCGATCAAGCCCAGATCCATTACGTGCGAGACCAGGGGGCCCATGCCGTGATAGCGCAAACCGCCGGCGTGGATTCCGGGCGGCATGAAGGCGCTGCCCAGGGTGTGCATCTTGACCAGCGGGGTGAGGTGGCCGGTATCGCCGAAGTCGTAGCGGAACTGGCCCTTGGTCAGCGTGGGGCAGGCGGCCGGTTCGACGGCGATAATGCGCGCGTGGTTCTGGCCCTTGAGGTTGCGGCCGACATAGGGCATGGCGAGGCCGGCAAAGTTCGATCCGCCGCCGGCACAGGCGATCACCACATCCGGTTCGTCTTCGGCCAGCGCCATCTGCTCGATGGTTTCCAGGCCAATCACGGTCTGATGGAGAAGCACATGGTTCAATACGCTGCCCAATGCGTACTTGGTGTGCGGGTCTTTGGCGGCCATTTCGACGGCCTCGGAGATTGCGATGCCGAGAGATCCGTTGGAGTCGGGATGCGTTTCAAGAATCGCACGGCCACACGCCGTTTCGGTGCTGGGGCTGGCGGTGACGCGAGCGCCGAATGCTTCGATCAGGGCGCGGCGGTAGGGCTTCTGGTTATAGCTCACCTTGACCATGAAGACCTTGCAGTCCAGGCCGAACATGGCGCAGGCCATGGACAAGGCCGAGCCCCATTGGCCCGCGCCGGTCTCCGTGACCAGGTGGGTGGTGCCTTCCATCTTGTTGTAGTAGGCCTGGGGGATGGCGGTATTGAGCTTGTGCGAGCCGGCGGGGCTTACGCCTTCGTACTTGTAATAGATTTTGGCCGGGGTATCGAGCGCCTTCTCGAGCCTGCGCGCGCGGTAGAGCGGCGAGGGCCGATATTGCGCGTAGAGTTGGCGCACCGGGCCGGGGATCTCAATCTCCCGCTCCGTGCTGACTTCTTGCAGGATCAGGCTCATCGGAAACAGCGGAGCCAGGTCGTCCGGTCCGATGGGTTGATGGGTACCGGGATGAAGAGCCGGCGCCATAGGCTGGGGCAAATCGGCAAGGATGTTGTACCAAGCCTCGGGAATCCGGCTTTGCGGAAGATTAAATTGGATGGTGTCCATGCGCAACATTCTAGCGGCTCGATGTGGAGAACGGCCAGCCCGGGCGGATTCCCTTGCCCTCGCATAGATCTCAGAGGGCCAGGAGGCCCTCAGCACAGCCGGCCGGGAGGGCAGCGCTACCATGGTTTGGCGACGGGCAAGAGATGCGGGCCGACACAGCGCACGCGCGCTTTTCGGCGCCAGCCGAGTTGGCCGCACCGCAGGTGCCTAGTCTTTCAGCGTCACGGTGATCTTGCGGGCGTCGCCGCCTGCGGAAGTGATGGCGATTTCGCCGGTGGCCCGCTTCTTGAGGCTCTTGAACTTCTCGCCCCACTCCACCAGGACCAGAGCATCGGGCGTGGCCAGTTCGTCGAGGCCCAGCGTCTCCAGTTGCCGCTCGCCTTCCAGACGATACACGTCCAGATGGAACAGCTTCACGGGTTTACCGTTCTGGGTGCCGTCGTACTCGTGCACCAGAGTGAAGGTGGGGCTGGTGACCTCATCGGCCTCGGCCGCGTCCAACGCCTCGGCAATGCCCTTCACCAGTGTTGTCTTGCCGGTACCCAGGTCGCCGCGCAGCAGCAGGAATTGCGGCGGTTTCAGCAGCCGCGCCAGTTTGCGTCCCACCTCGATGGTGTCGGCGCCACTCTGCGTGGTGAACTCGTGAATCCGTCCTTCAGTGGGTGCTGCGGCGTTGCTCATTCTCGATCCTCATTGGGGCCGCTCGATGCAATCCCCGCTTCACGCGATGCCTGCATGCGTTCGCTGCCGCACGCAGTGCCCCTGCAACCAAACATACCGGTTCGACCCGCCCGGGCGGAAGCGAAATGCCCGGGAAAGTTGTTGAAGACTGTCGGTAGGCAGAAAGGTATGCTCGTCGCCCGCACCCACCGCCAGGTCCGCTGCCAGCCCATGGAGATAAACGGCCGCCTCCACCGCCTGCTCTGCTTGCTGCGGAAACTGCGCCAAAAGCCCTGCTATCAAGCCCGTCAGCAGGTCGCCGCTGCCGCCCTTGGCCATGCCCGGGTTGCCGGTGGTGTTGACCGCAACCTGCCCGTCGGGGTGAGCAATCAGCGTTCGTGCCCCTTTCAGTACCAACGTAACCCCGCACTTCTGCGCAAACCCGCGCGCCACGCCCAGCCGGTCAGCCTGCACCTGGGCCACGGTCAACCCTGCCAACCTTGCCATCTCTCCCGGATGCGGGGTCAACACGACGGTCCTGCCTTTCGCCAACCTGGCAAGCTCCATCGGGGCTGCGGCCAGAATATTGAGTGCATCGGCATCGAGCACAATCGGTATCTGGACTGCCTTCAACAAGCCTAGCAAGAACTGGGCTGTCTCCGGGGCCTGGCCCAGCCCGGGACCAATGGCCAGCACGGTCTTGCCCGCCAATAGCGCCGTTACTGTTTCGGATGCAAGATTTTCCGCGGAGATGGTACCAGCCGGGCTCGATATCAGGCCCCAGGTCATGAATTCGGGCGCAATGGCCGCCACCACGGCCATTGCCGGAAAGGGTACGGCCGCGGTGACCAGGCCCGCCCCGGAGCGCATCGCCGCCAAGGCCGTCATGGCCGGCGCACCCGCCTTGCCGCCGGCGGCGCCAAACGTGCCACCCACGACCAGCACATGACCGAAACTTCCCTTGTTGGCCCCGACGCCACGCGGCGCCTGCACCAGATCGATGGCCGATCCGGCCCAGTGCAACCCCAGTTCCGAGACCATGGCCTGCGCAGGAGACCCAATCGGCGCCACCACCACCGGCTGGTCCCATCGCCGCGTTAAATGCCCAAACACATGCGCCGGCTTGGGCGCGGTAAAAGTCACCACCGCATCGGCAGAAAATACCGGCCCAGCAGCGGTTGCCCCGGTATTGTCCGCGCCCCAGCCTGAAGGCAAATCGATGGCGAGAATGGACGATTTGGCGTTGGATGTCCATTCAAGCGCGGCCAGCGCCAGCCCCCGCAGCGGCGGCTTGAACCCTGTACCCACGACGGCATCCAGCAGCAGATCGGCATCGAGCGCGCCGTTTATCGTCGCCAGGTCTTCGGCAGTTTCCACCACATGAACTGCCCCGTGCAACGGCGCCGTGTGCAGTTCCCGCCAAGCCTGGGCCGCATCGCCCTTCAAGCCCTCGGGAGAACCGAGCAGAATGGTGGTCACGTCCAGGCCTGCCGCAGCGAGCAGCCGAGCCACCATCAAGCCGTCACCGCCGTTGTTGCCACGGCCGCAGAGGACGGTCACGCGCCGCGCCTGGGGAAACTGCTCCTGAGCCACAGCCACCACAGCCGCAGCAGCAGCGCGCATCAGGTCAATCGACGGGATTTCGAACCGTTCCGAGGTTACCCGGTCGCAAGCCTGCATCTCGGCAGCAGAGAGAACGTGCATGGAAGCTATGGTAGACCAGGCAGGCGGCGCCGGGAACCCTCCACGCAGCGGCTGCGATTGCCGGTAACGGAAAGCAAAAACCGGTGGCGACTCCTGGCTCGGACGAGTCGGGAGAGAACAGCAACATCCAGTATGGGTCGCTGCCCGCCAGCTATCCCAACGGCGAGCTCAACCAGGTGTTTGGAATTGGGCTCTCGCGATCCCTCGCGGATTTGAATCCCCAGGTCAACTTCGGAAACCCGGGCGGCCTCAATCGGAAAGCGGCCTCCCAATTCCGCTGCGTGGCCAACGCGTTCAGGGACAGCGATGCCGCCTTGCGCGTCAGGCACTTTGGCTGCCGGCAACGCCTGATGGCAATGGCTTGGTAGGCCGGTAAGCGTCTCCGGTGATGAATCCCAGAAACGATGGCGTTGTCTTCTCAAGATACCGATGAGTTGCAACCAGAAAGCCAATCAAGCATATCGGGAGCAAGAAGTAGAGAGCCAGCACCGCAAAGTCGCTCGTCGGCAAGAACACGCTGTACAGCACCTTTCGGGTGATTTTCATGAGCGGTTCGTGTGCCGCGAATACAAAGAAGCTTGCGCCGCCCAATTCGATGAGCGATGACCTTAATTTGCAATTTTTGGCCGCCAACCCAGAACCCCACCAAACGCTGGGAATTCCAAAGACGATCATCAGTTTTTGAATATATGGATTGTTGTCCTGGAGAACTGCATTCACAATGGCAAAGGCCACAAAAGCGACACTTGTTGCAATGGTCGTCCATCGGCCGAACGACTCGAAATAATTCACGTCGATTCTCTGGAGCGAGAGGTACGATCCGAGAGCAAAGAAGAAGGTTGCCTCAACGCTTGTTGGGAAAGCAGGCCATGTTGTGCAAAACCACAATAAGAACATGAGAAGCAAAAATGGAAGTGCCGTTCTTCTTACGACAAGAAAATGAATTGCCGGAGACAACACGACAAGGGCCATCAAATCTCGAATGAACCAGAACTGGTACAAGAACGGATACGGTACGGAGATTCCAAAAAATGCGTTCAGGAAATCGAGCAAAGTAAAGGAGCGGATTGGCGGCCACGCGCCGTAAGAGAAGTATCCACTCAATGCCGGAATGCTCTGGGCCGAGGCATAAGCAAGGAGCATAAAAGAAGTCCAAAAGAGAAGAGGCACCAACAGCGTATTGACTCGTCTGTCAACCTTGTCGAGGTATTTCTTCCATGACCACCCACCCCCAAAGATCAGATAGCCGGAGATCAAGAAGAAAAGGGGAACAGTGACCCACGCGATAGTCTGAGAGATGAAGATTCTTATGAAACCTACCCAAGCGCCATTATGAGCAACGCCTATCTGGCCCTGGGCCATGCTCATCGATCTTGGATAGTCGTGACCGAACACGACTCCGACAATAAGTGGGAAGCGCAGTATCTCGATTCTTGTGGAAGTTTCATTTCCGATAGGCATACCTTCACTCCATTGAGGAAGTTATTCAAAGCATGGGGAGGTGCTTGAGACAGAGGAGGGCGCCCCAGTTCAAGTCGCCTGAGGCATTTCCATCTCAAGGCTGTCCTATTAGAAGTCGAGTAGTTTTTATTGGTTGTAAGAGCCGTCTAAGATTTCCTATAGTCCCGAGGCTGAAGTACCGTGCTGAAATACCGTTAAGATGGGGGTTCTGCCGAACATGACGATACCCAAATTCATTGCTCGATGTTAGATGCACATTGAACCGGCCGGGTATATGTTACCTCCAAGCGGCAACTGCAAATTTCCACGATAGCCGGGTGCCGGGAGCGTGAAGTTGCCGGGGAGGAACTTCAGCCGTCTGCCTGTTTCAGCGCCACCACAGGCAACGCGCCGCCAGGCGATCCGGCCCGGCCGCCTTTTTTCTTTTCCTTGTGGCTCGGTCTTTGCGAGCCGCTACCGCGCCATCAGCACCAGCAGCCAGCCATTCAGGCCGGCTATGAGCACGGCCACAAACCAGCTCAGAGCTTGCAGCCAGCGGCGGTTCACAAACTCGCCCATGATCTTTTTGTTGCCGGTGAACAGCACCAGCGGGACCACCGCAAAACTCAACTGCAGGGAGAGAATTACCTGGCTCAGGATCAAGAGTTTTTCTGTGCCCTGTTCGCCGGTCACGGCCACCACAATAATGGTGGGGACGATGGCCAGCGAGCGGGTAATCATGCGGCGCAGCCACGGCGACACTTTCAGGTGGATGAAGCCTTCCATCACCACCTGTCCGGCCAAGGTGCCGGTAATCGAGGAGTTCTGGCCCGATGCTAACAGAGCCACCGCAAACAGCGTGCTGGCCCCTGCCGCACCCACCAGAGGGCTGAGCAACTTGTAGGCGTCCTGGATGGCGGCTACATCGTAGTGGCCGCTGCGATGGAAGACCGCGGCGGCCACAATCAGGATGGCTGCGTTCACAAAAAGCGCGACCGTAAGCGCCAGGGCCGAATCGATGTTGGCCATTTGGATGGCCTCGCGCTTGCCCGCCGATGTGCGCTCGTACTTGCGGCTTTGCACGATGGAGGAGTGGAGGTAGAGATTGTGGGGCATGACGGTGGCGCCGAGGATGCCGATAGCGATGTAGAGCATCTCGGGGTTGGTGACGATGGCCCGCGAGGGCATGAACAGGCTGTGCAGCGCCAGCCAGTGGTCGGGGTGCGACATGAGCACCTGGATCAGGAAAAGCCCGGAGATGGTGCCGATGAGCGCCATGACCAGCGCCTCCACATAGCGGAAGCCCCAGCGTTGCAGCAGCAGGATCAGGAGCACGTCCAAGCCGGTAATCAACACGCCCCAGAAGAGCGGGATGTGGAACAGCAGTTCCAGCGCAATGGCCGAGCCGATGACTTCAGCCAGATCGCAGGCAGCGATGGCGATCTCGGCAAAGATCCACAGAGCGTAGCTAATGCGCGGACCGTAGCTCTGGTGGCAAAGCTGGGCCAAGTCGCGCTCGGTGGCGATGCCCAACTTGAGGCTCAGGCTCTGCAGCAGAATAGCCATCAGATTGGAGATCATGATGACCGACAACAGGGTGTAACCGAACTGCGAGCCGCCGGCAATATCCGTGGCCCAATTGCCAGGGTCCATGTAGCCGACGGAGATGAGGAAGCCCGGCCCTAGAAAGCCCAGCAGACGCCGCCAATAGTGGGGCGAACGGGAGAGGCGGACGGTAGCGTGCACCTCCGGCAGCGAAGGAACCTGGTGCTCGGGGCCCGGCAGCAGGCCGGGGATGACGGGCAGAGGGGGTTCGACCGTTGTGCTCATAGAAACCAGTATGCCACAGCTAGTTAATCATGGTTAAGGTTTCTTCTTATATTGCATTACTAGTCACTATTCGCCTCAAGAGCTTTCCCTGAATGGGATGCGGGAAAAAAGAAAGGAGGCTATTCAACGAGTCCGAAAGCGGTCTCGCAATAGCTGCTGGCTGCGGAGGAATGGGAGATATCGGGGCAGTGTGCCCGAAAAGCTTGTCTCAGGGGTTGAACAGGCTGCGGAAAAACCCTTGTTTTGACCCAGAAGTTCTGAAAAGCATCCCTCGAGGGCTAAAGCCCACTCATTCTGTGGGCCTTATCGGCACGACTGAAGTCGTGCCCTGACGCACCGAGCCTTCCCGAAGAGTTTTTCCGCAGCCTGTGAAGCCCCTTTGGATTCGTTGCCTCTATGTCAGGGCTGAAGCCCCGACCTACCATTCAAATCCTCGTCAGACTGACTCCGGCCGCAGCCAAACCGCTTCGGCGGCTGGCCTTCCCAACACGCAGTTCAGCGCAGGCAACTCAATGGAAACGGTCTGGTCGTAGTTCTGGCTTGTGACCTTGAGGTGCTGGTGGGGACCGACGCCGGCACGATGCAGAAACAGCAGCAGCTTGGGGTCGCGCTCCTGCAGGCTGGTGACCACATAGCTGTGGCCTTCCAGGGCTTCAGAGAGCGGCAACTCGCCGCGCAGTTTGCGTTCCGCCGGGCTCTTGGGCAGCACCGAGTTGCCATGCGGGCAGGCGCCATCGCCGAGCTTCTCTTTCAGTTTGGCCTCGAAGGCGTCGGAGACCACATGCTCCAACCGCTCTGCCTCTTCGTGGATCTCGTGCCATTCCATGCCGAAGATCTCGCTCAACATGCGCTCAATCAGGTGGTGCCGCAGGGCGGTGCGGTAGGCTGTGGCCCGGCCCGTCTCGGTGAGGCGCACGATGCCGTTGGCACCGACCTCCACGAAGCCATCGCGCTTGAGGCGTTTCAGGGCCATGGTGACCGCAGGGGCCGAGACCTCGAGCCAGTGCGCAAGCATGGCCGAAATCACCTGATGGCCCTCTGCTTCGGCCTCCAGGATGGCTTTCAGGTAATTCTCTTTGGATACTTGGATCGAGTCTTTCATCGGCGTCCTGCAATCAGTCTAACCGCCCACTAACGGGACCCGGGCGGCCGTTGATCGGCGTCTGCAATTCCAGAGGTCAACAAGCACTGCCGGAGGTACTCATGACCTCAAACCTCAACCTGACAGCATTGGACAACAGCCCACAAAAAAGAAGAGCATTACGGCGTTGTGGTCGTGCCTCCGGTCGGACTCGACCCGCCGGTTCCACCGCCGCCGGCACTGCCGCCAGTCCCTGTCCCACCTGTGCCAGTTCCGCCCGTCCCGATGCCGCCCAGGTTTCCATTCGGCATGCCAGTCCCGAGGTTCCCGCCTTGCATCATCTGGTCGGCCTGGGGATCGTAGAAAAACTCCCACTCGTTGTAGTGATTCTTCTTTTTGTAGACCAGGATCGACTGCTTGGGGCTGCCGGGCGAGACGCCGATAATTCCCCCGCCGCCAAAGGTCTGGCCGGTCAACCCAGTGCTAGAGCCAGTGCCGGAATCGGTACCCGCGGCACCGCCAGCCGTACCAACCGCGCCTGAGGTCCCGGCGCCCGCGTCGCCGCCGGTTCCCGTATCGGTCGACCCGCCGCCGGCCGGTGTTGTGCCGATCCCCGAGCCGGTCAGCCCGCTGCCGCCACCCATGGGCCCGGTGCCGGCAGCGGTCGAGCCTCCAATGGGCTGCCCGAAGAAACCCATGGTCTGGGTCTTGTTCTGGCCAAAGTGAATCAGCTTCCACTCTTCCTTGCCCGTGGTTGGATCGATGTATTTCTTGCGCAGAAAGCGAATCTCGTTCGTCTTCACCAGCGCGTCCACGTTCGGCGGATAGGCGTTGAATTTCTTGTAGTACATCTTGACCGCGCGCACGTATTGCTTGCCGCGGCGCATGGTCTCCAACTCGCGATCCCGCTGAATCTCCTTGCGCACCACCGGCACCGCCACCGACATGGCGATCACCAGCATGGCCAGCATGAACATGACCGCAATCAGGATGTAGCCTTCTTCGGAAGGCTTCTTTCGGCAGCGATTTGGAGAAGCGTTGGTCATGGCATGCGCAGACTGCTAGTGGTCTGTCTCAAGCAGATCGTTGTTGATCGGTCTTGAAGGGTACGGGCTTCAGCCCGTACATAAGACCCGCAGAATCAGCGGGGCTTTAGCCCCCGAGGGAATTCGCTTTCAAATCCGCCCCGTCCTTTGGTCAATTGAAACTGACCCGATGAGTGAGACACACTGCTAGTTCCTGGCTCCTAGCTTCTAGCTCCTAGCTTTTTTGTGCCGTTGTCGGTGTCAAAAGCTAGAAGCTGTTTTTCTCAATTCACCGTCAACGGCAGGGTCTGGGTGTTGTTGTAGCCCAGGTCGGTTACTTGCACGCTGCCCGGCATGATCGAACCTACCTTGTAACGGTGATCCACAATCTCACCGCTCTTGGCCATGAAAATGTCGTCTCCGTGCACAAAAAATGCCTGCAGCGACTTGTCCTTGGTCTGGGTGTAGCCAAAGTACTTCAAATCGATCGACGGCGGCTGCGGCCGGGGGGGCGGTCCCTGGGGCACAAACACCGCCGCTTGTGCATTGCCGGGCCGCGCGGGCGCCAGGGCCCGTTCGATCACCGGAGGAGCCGATTCGGCCGAAAAGATGTTTCTGCCCGTGCCGGCATATTCTACGTCCTCGGTTTGGGCCAGCTTGTCGAAGTGCAGCGTAGGGTCCAGATTCCCGGAGCCCAATTTCTGGGCGTCCGGACCTGTGGCGTTCTGCCCGGCCGCGATTTGCGGGCTGCCCGCGGGTTTTCCGGCGGCAACAGGCGGCGCGGCGCGGGTTGCCACGGGAGGCGGCGGAGGCGCGGACGGACCTCCCAGGTAGCTGTAGAGCTCATAGCCGCCGCCCAACAGAACTACCGCCATCAATCCGGCAGCCCAGTAAACTTGTTTCTTGTTTTCAGTGCCCAGAGGGATGGCCATGGTTACTCGCCCTCCTTGCCGCTGGCGGCTGCAGGCGCGGCCTGGTCAAGGTCTGGGGTCGGCGGCAACCCGCTGGCCGCGGCGTCGGCCGGGCGCAGCCAGGTGGAAACGCGCAGGCGCAGATTCACCAGCCCGCTTTGCTGGCCGGTCAAGGCCATGGCCCGGATCACAAAGAAGGTTTGGTCGCGCTCCAGGTCGTTGACGAAATGCATGATCTGCGGGTAGCCGCCGCTGATGCCGGCGTCCATTGAGATCTCCGTCAGATCGGCGCCGGGCAACCCCTGCGTGTATTGAACGCGCGAAAGCCGCACCCCCGACTTGACCTGCAGTTCGCCTACCCGCGTGGCGATCGAGGAGTAGTTGGGCGAGATGCGCTTGTGGTAGAACTCCCGCATCTGGTCGCGCGAGTCTTCCACGCGCTTGTCCAGGCCGCGCAGCGGGGCGGTCTCCAGATCCAGGGCCTTGAGTTCAACTTGCTTGCCGGCCAGGGCGTCGCTGGAGTGGCCGTTGGTTGCAGCCCAATCCAGCCCCAGGCGAATGGCCAGCCCGACGACCAGCACCAGCAGCACGGCGGCTCCGGCATAATGCCAGGTCAGCGGAGAGGCCAGCCGCTCTCTCCAGTTCAAGGTCTCGCGCTTGCTCACCGGGGGCCTCCTTGCGCCGGGTTCATGGAGTTGGGACGGGCATTCACGGGCCGTCCCGTATACGGAGAACGGCCTGCCTGACTCGGTTGCGGCAAGCGAACCACGGGGCTGCGCACCGGATGGGCGAGGTGCGCCGGGTTTGCCTGGGAGCCCCCCGCATTCTCAATGCCCGCGTTCGGCTTGCGGTCATGCTTTCGCTCCGAAGGCGGGGCCGGGTTGTACTCGGCCAGCAGGTCGAAGTTCACGCGGTTCGATGCGCTCACCGGCTCCAGGCGCTCATTGGCGCCGCTCCCGGTGGTTTCGGCGTTTTCGCCCACGATGCGCGGCAGCAGAAAGCGCCGCGAATGCTCCAGGTTTCGCACCAGGTCAATGGCCTTGTCGCGCGGCCCGACCACGCGCAGATGCAGCGTGATGTGGCCGTCCTTGGCCCGCACCGGCTCCAGGGTCGAAACCTGCACTCCGCCGGGAAGCACGGTTTCCAGGTCCTCCATCGCCAGGGTCCAACTGAAGGTCTTCTCGTCGAAGAGGCGGTTGAGCACGCCCACCTGGGCCAGCAACTGGGCGTTATCCGGCTGGTGCATCAGGTTCTCGTAGCTGCGCCGTTCCTGCCCGATGGCGGCAATCTGGCCATCCAGGGAGTGGTCGCGGGCGCGCGCCTGTTCGGCCTTCTGGTGGAAGGCGCGCAGGCCGAGCCCCAGGCAGATGGCCACCAGCGCCAGCACCGCCATGGCGATGCGCAAGCGCTTCATGGCCGGCCCCAGGTCGGCGAATGGGCGGGTGGCGAGATTCAGGGTAATCCGCATCTATCGGGCCCCCACAAGTGCGCCGGCAACGGCGGCAATGCTGGTTTCGCCAAGGGATGTAGCCGCGCCGACTTCAGGCCGCGGCACCAGATCGACCACGTTCAGCTCCCGATTGCCCATCAGACTGGTGAAGACCTTGGTCGAATAGCTGCCGGAGTAGTAGATGCTGGTAGGAGGCGCCCCCAGGCGGTCTTCAAAATAGGCTGCCGCCACGGCGATGCCGCGCTGCAACTCGGCCAGCCGCTGGTCAGGGTCTTCGGGCAGATCGAGGGTGCGATAAAGCAGCAGGTCTTGCCCGTTGGTGACCGCGGTAGTGAGTGCGAACGAATTCATGTTGGCCAGCAGCACCGCCTCCATGGAGTCGATTGCCTCCAATGCGGCCAGGCTGGAGGGCAGCATCGCTCCCGGCTCATAACCTGCTGCGCGGACCAGAGCCTCGTACTCGGCCAGGATCGCGGCCGGCATCACCGCGGCCAGCACCCGGCACTCGTCTTTCTTCTGGGTCAATATCTGGTAGCTGAGCCCGGCGTGCTCCACCTCGAACGGCACCATTTTGCGCAGGCGGAAGCGCAGCACCGGGTAGGCTTCGGCTGCCTTGGAGGGAAGGGAATCGAAGTCCAGCACAAACACCCGGACCACGGTGTCGGGAACGATGACCGTGACCGCGCGCGTGCGCGGCGAAACCTGACCCAGCGCCGAGCGAATGGCGGTGGCTACGGCCTCAGGGGCGCGCACATTCGGCTCGCCGATGCCGGGCAGAATGAAGCCCGGTGGCAATGGCTCGAAGGCGTAGACCGGCGCCTGCCCCGGCCCCGGCAGCGCTGCCGCCAGAACCCCTTCCGGCGTAATCTCGATCGCCGCCGGAGGGCGGCCTCCGAGCGGGTTGCCGGTCTTTTGCAGCATCGCCGTGTTGAGAATCGATTTCATGTTCTTTCCAGCATTCCCTCAGGGGCTAAAGCCCCTCTCGTTTTTTGGCCTTATCGGCACGACTGAAGTCGTGCCTTTCACACTGCCGGCTTAACACAAGCGCTTTTCCGGCCTCTTGATTTCCGGTTTCCGGTTCCCTGTTCCTAGTTCCTTTTCCCTAGTCCCTCAGTCCCTTATCCCTATCTCGACGCCTCGATGAACGTCACCTTGTTGATCTCCTTCAGCGTCGTCAGCCCGCGCCGCACTCGCTCCAGGGCCGACTCGCGCAGAAAACTCATGCCCTCTTTGCGGGCCAGTTTGCGGATCTCGGAGGTAGGCTTCTTTTCCAG
>CAZLMY010000146.1:0-12808 GCA_964560845.1 uncultured Occallatibacter sp.
TGGCCGGCTGGTCGAGCCGCAACAAGTATTCGCTGCTGGGCGCCATGCGCGCCGTAGCCCAGATGATCAGCTACGAGGTCCCGCTGCTGATGTCCAGCGTGGTGGTGGTCATGATCACCGGATCGCTCTCGCTGGTCAAGATCGTCGACGCGCAAAACGTCTACAGCTACGGGCTGCCGCACTGGTACATCTTCACCCCTTGGGGATTTGCCGGCTTCGTGCTCTATGCCATCGCGGCTACGGCCGAGACCAACCGCTCGCCGTTCGACTTGCCGGAAGGCGAATCGGAGCTGGTGGCGGGCTATTTCACTGAATACTCCGGCTTCAAATTTGCCGAGTTTTTTCTGGGCGAGTACGTGGGCATGTTGTCCATCTCGGGGCTGGGAGCGGCGCTATTTCTGGGCGGCTGGTCGGCGCCCTTTGAGTTCCTGGGCTGGGTGCCGTCGTGGATCTGGTTCTTCGGCAAAGTGATGTCGTCCATCTGCGTCTTCATATGGCTGCGCGGCACCTTGCCCCGCCTGCGCCAGGACCAGTTGATGAACTTCGCCTGGAAGTTTGTGCTGCCTCTCAGCATGTTGAATCTGTTTGTTTGCGCGCTGTGGCGCTTCATGCCCGACGACTGGATGCGCTGGGTGCTTTGCTCCTCGATTCTGCTGACGGCCTACGTGCTCATGGCCCGCACCGGCATGGTCCGCAAGCACTTCGCAGTCAGGAGCTATCGCTATGCCGATTAGTGCGAACGCTCCCGGTGCTTGTAGCGCACCAACTCACCGTGCCCCATCCTTGCGATTTCTTTCCATCGCATGGGTGGGAAACCACAAAACTCGCCCCGGGAACTGTTCCCTGATCCCTGATCCCTGTTCCCAGATCCCTGCCGTCGAAAGGACCGCGACCCAGTGACGTTCATCTTTTATCTGATCTCGGCGGTTACGCTGGCCGGCGGCCTGCTTGCGGTGCTCCTCAAGAACACCGTGCACTGCGCGCTGGCTCTTACCGTGGCCTTTGCCGGTCTGGCTCTTTTGTTCCTGAAGCTCGACGCGCAGTTTGCCGGGTTCGCCCAGATCCTGGTCTACATCGGCGCGGTTGCCATCCTGGTGGTCTTCGCCATTCTCCTGACCAAGGGCTCGGAAACCCCCAAGGACGGCGTTTACAGCAAGAACTGGCCGGTCGGCCTCGTGATCGCCGCGGGGGTCTTCGCCACGTTGGGATGGGCGGTCATGGCCAGCGTCAAGGCGCTGCCCAATCAAAACGTCGCTGCGCCCGCCGTCTCCGTGCTCGATATCGGCAACGCGCTCATGGGCCGCTACGTGCTTCCGTTGGAAATTGTGGCGCTGCTGCTGACCGCCGCGCTGGTCGGCGCTGTCATCGTCGCCATGCACGAGAAAGAGGAGGTCAAGTGACGCCTCTGGCTGGATATTTGATGGTTGCTGCCATGCTGTTCGCTATCGGATTGGCCGGGGCGTTGACGCGCCGCAACGCCATCCTGGTGCTGATCGGCATCGAGCTAATGCTCAACGCGGCCAATTTGAATCTGATTGCCTTCTGGCGCTACGGGCCGCATCCCGAAGCGCTTACCGGGATGATGTTCGCCATCTTCTCCATCGCCGTAGCGGCGGCCGAAGCGGCCGTTGGTCTGGGCCTGGTGATTCACATCCATCGCCACGCGCACTCGACCGATCTCGATGCCATGAACAGGATGAAGGGGTGAGGAGTTGATGCAGGAAGCCATGTCATTCACTCCGCAAGTAGCGGCCTCACCCATAGCCCAATGGCTTTGGCTGATTCCCGCCGTGCCCATTGTGGCCGCGGGGTTCGCCGCGCTGTTGAAACAGCCGCGCCGCAAGCTGGCGGCGTTTCTGGCCATCGGTTCCATGAGCTTTTCGCTCCTTCTGTCGCTGATTGCCTTTGGGCATGTTCTGGTCGGCTGGGCGCACCACGCTGCCGTGCGCGAAACCGTCAACTTCACCTGGATCCAGATGGGCGCAACCCACGTCGACCTCGGCTGGGTGCTCGATCCGCTCTCGGCGATCATGCTGGTCATGGTCACCTTCGTCGGCCTGCTGATCTTCATTTACTCCGTGGGCTACATGGCCCACGACGAGAACTTCACCCGCTTCTTCTGCTTCCTCTCGCTGTTTGCCGGAGCCATGCTGGGCGTGGTCATCGCCAACAGCCTGCTGTTGCTGTTCATGTGCTGGGAACTGGTCGGACTGACCTCGTACCTGCTCATCGGCTTCTGGTACCAGAAGCCCTCGGCCGCCGCAGCCGCCAAGAAAGCCTTTCTCACCACGCGCGTGGGCGATGTGTTCTTTCTGCTCGGCATCGTCTGGCTCTTCGCACAGACCGGCACGCTCCTCTTCTATAACGCCGGTGCCGGTTCCATGGAACACGGTGCTCTCGCCGCCCTTCTCAGTCAGCACGCCGCTTTTGGCCTCACTGCCGCCGGCGCCATTGGCCTGCTGATCTTTGCCGGAGCCGCCGGCAAGAGCGGCCAGCTTCCCCTGCATGTGTGGCTGCCCGACGCCATGGAAGGCCCGACGCCCGTCTCGGCGCTGATTCACGCCGCAACCATGGTCGCCGCGGGCGTCTACCTCATCGCGCGTGTCTATCCCCTGATGCAGGCCGGCATGCCGCTTGGTGCCTCGGGAATGGCAAGCACTCCAGCACTGACAGTGGTCACCTGGGTCGGCGCTTCGACAGCCGTCTTCGCCGCCCTCATCGCGGTGGCCCAAAACGACAT
Source organism: uncultured Occallatibacter sp. (assembly GCA_964560845.1). Taxonomy (GTDB): domain Bacteria; phylum Acidobacteriota; class Terriglobia; order Terriglobales; family Acidobacteriaceae; genus Telmatobacter. Next base: position 2,741 of record CAZLMY010000146.1, read on the forward strand.
CAAGCGCATCCTGGCCTACTCCACCGTCTCGCAGCTCGGCTACATGATGGCCGGCCTGGGCATGGGCGGCGTGGCCGTGGGCATGTTCCACCTCATCACCCACGCCTTCTTCAAGGCCCTCTTGTTCATGGGCGCGGGCTCGGTCATCCACGGCTGCCACGACGAGCAGGACATCCGCAAAATGGGCGGCCTCAAGTCCGACATGCCGCTGACCTTCTTCACCTACACCATCGGCATGTTGGCCTTGTGCGGCTTTCCGCTGTTCTTCTCCGGCTTCTGGTCGAAGGACGGCATTCTGGAAGCGGCGCAGCACTGGAGCGTGGCCAAAGCGCCCTTCTACATGCTGGTCTTTGGTGCGTTGCTGACCGCCTTCTACATGACCCGCCAGGTGGCGTATGTCTTCTTCGGGACTTGGAGGGGCCACAAACCGGCTCACGAAAGCCCCGCGGTAATGACCATGCCCCTGGCAATTTTGGCCTTCTTCGCCATGGCCCTGGGCCTCATCGGGACGCCGCTCTGGCCCTGGTTCCGCAGCTTTCTTGACGACCACGCCGCGCCATTCGACCTGCACGGCTTCGGCGAACCGGGCTTGCTGGTGCTGATGGGAACCTCGACCGTGGTGGTGATCGGCGGCCTCATGCTGAGCTGGTGGATCTACGGCGATCGCGAGTTCAAGGCCGACCAGCCCGACATGCTGGAGATGGCCGCTCCCTGGCCTTGGCGCCTGCTGCAAAACAAGTTCTATGTGGATGAGTTCTACGCCGCGACCTTCATCGCCTTCTATGGCTGGTGGGCGCGCGTGGCCGACTGGCTCGACCGCCGCGTCTGGGGCGGTGCGGTCACCGGCGTGGCTTTCGCCGTCCGCGGCTGGGCCCACCTCAACCGCTTTCTGGATATGAACGTAGTGGATGGCAGTTTCGACAAGGGCTGCGACGAATTGGCCTCGAGCGGCGGCCTGTTGGCGCGCATTCAAACCGGCCGCGTGCAGACCTACCTGAGAATTCTGGCATTGGCCGTGATCGCGCTGGCCGCGATTCTGATCTGGAGCAGCCGGGCATGAGCGGTTTTTCGAGCGAAATACCGATATTGACGCTATTGACCGTGCTGCCCCTGGTGGGAGCGGCACTTGCGCTATTCTCCGGCAAGCACGCGCGCGCCGTGGCGCTGCTGACCACCCTGGCCAGCCTGAGCCTCGCGCTGGTGGCCTGGTTCCATATTCCCGCCAACGGCACGATTGGCCTCATAGAGCAGCACGCCTGGGCGCCTTCCATCGGCATCGAGTATCACCTCGGCGTCGACGGCCTGGGCGCGCTGATGCTGGTGCTCTCCGCCATCGTGACCCTCATGTCGGTCGATGCCTCCAGCCGCGTGCATCACCAGCCCAACCTCTACTTCGCGCTGGTCCTGCTGCTCGAAGCTGGCCTCTTCGGCTCCTTCACCGCGCTCAACTTCTTCCACTGGTTTCTGTTCTGGGAGATCAGCCTCATCCCCGCCTTCTTCCTCATCAAGCTATGGGGAGGCGCCAAGCGCGGCCCGGCCGCCACCCAGTTCTTCGTCTACACCATGGCTGGAAGCGTAGCGCTTCTGCTGGCGTTCTTAGCGGTGTTTGTCGCAACAGGAAGCATGGACTTTCCGCACCTGACCTTGCTGGCTTCGACCGGCGAGCTGCAGCAGATGGTGACGGCGCACCTGGGGCCGGTCACCCTGCTGCTGGCCATCGGCGTCCTGGCGGGTTTCGCGGTCAAGGTGCCCATCGCGCCCTTCCACACCTGGCTCCCTGCGGCTTATGCCGAAGCCCCTTCGCCCGTCACCATGCTGCTCACCGGCGCCATGTCCAAGATGGGCGTCTACGGCCTGCTCCGTATCGCGCTACCCATCTTCGGTGCGCAGATCTCCCAGATTCGCACCCCGCTGCTGGTGCTGGCCGTCATCACGGTGGTCATGGGTGCCTGGGCGGCCGTCGCGCAAAAGGACCTGAAGCGCGTCTTTGCCTACTCCTCGGTCAATCACCTGGGCTATTGTGTGTTGGCCATCTTTGCCCTGGCGGTTCCCACCGCAGCGGGCGACGCGCCGATGCACGCCAGCCAGGCTGCCGCCCTCAACGGCGTCATCCTCCAGATGTTCAATCACGGCATTACGGCGGCAGCGCTCTTCTGGTTCATAGCCATGCTGCAGCAACGCAGCGGCGGGGCTCGCGGCATCGACGACTTCGGTGGCTTGAGAAAGCCTGCCCCGGTCTTCGCCGGCCTCATGGGCATCGCGCTGTTCTCCTCGCTCGGATTGCCCGGCCTCAACGGCTTTGTGGGCGAGTTCCTCATCTTCCGCGGCGTCTTTCCGCTGGCCTGGGTTGCGGCCACGGTCTCCATACTCGGTCTGCTGGTTACCGCGGCCGTCATTCTCACGGTCATTCAGAAGGTCTTTGCCGGCCCGGTGCCTGAGCGGCTGGCCACCTTCCCTGACCTGCACCACGGCGAGCGCATGGCGCTGGCCCCTGTCATCGGCCTGATGCTGCTGATCGGCCTACTGCCCCAATTGATTGTGGACAGCGTGAACCCCACGGTTTTGAACCTACTGGCTCACTGGAGATTCTGATGTTGGCCTGGACGATCTATCTCTCGTTTGCCGGGGCGCTGGTGCTGGTGCTGTTGCCCAAGAGCCGGCCCGCGCTCAGCCGCTGGTTTGCGCTGGCCATTGCCGTCGCCGGCCTGGCCGTCGCCTTGCAGAGCTTTGCAGCCGGCATGGGCCAGGGCCGCACCATCCTGGTCGATCTGCCCTGGGTTCCGGCTATGGGCATTCACTTCCTGCTCGCCGCAGACGGCATCAGCCGCGTGCTGGTTTTGCTCACCGGCCTGGCCGCGGTGGCGGGCATCCTTTTCAGTTGGGATATCGAACTCCGCACCAACGAGTTCTTCGCCTTCTTCCTGGCGCTGATCGGCGGGGTCTACGGGGTCTTTCTCAGCTTCGATCTTTTTCTTCTCTTTGTGTTTTACGAGATCGCCATTGTCCCCAAGTACTTCCTCATCGCCATCTGGGGCTCGACGCGGCGCGAATACGCGGCCATGAAGCTGGCGCTCTACTCCTTCGTGGGCTCGGCCATGGTGCTCATCGGTTTGTTGGCTGCTTACGCAACGGCGGGCAGCCATTCCACGAGCCTGATCGCATTGGGCCACGCCTACCTGCCCGTCAGCTTTCAGATGTGGTGTTTCCCGCTGGTCTTCGTGGGCTTCGGGATTCTGGCCGGCATGTGGCCGTTCCACACCTGGGCGCCCACCGGCCACGTCGCCGCTCCCACCGCCGCCTCCATGCTGCTGGCTGGCGTAGTGATGAAGCTGGGCGCGTACGGGTGCCTGCGCGTGGGCATTGCGCTCTTCCCGCACGGCCTCGACCCCTGGGGATTTTCTCTTGCGGGCGTAGGCTCTTGGCGCGACGTGTTCGCCCTGCTGGCGGTCATCGGCATCGTCTACGGCGCCCTGGTGGCCCTGGTCCAGACCGACTTCAAGTTCGTCATCGGCTACTCCAGCGTGAGCCACATGGGCTTTGTGCTCCTCGGCTTGATGACGCTCAACCAGATCGGCATGACCGGCGCGGTCTTGCAGATGTTCTCCCACGGCATCGTCGCCGGGCTGCTCTTCGCCATCGTCGGCCGCATCGTCTATAGCCGCACCCACACCCGCCAGTTGGCCGAACTCGAACCCATGCATCTCTCCAAGCGATTGCCTTTCGCCGCCGGAGCCTTTGTGGTCGCCGGAATGGCCTCCATGGGCCTGCCCGGCTTCAGCGGCTTCGTAGCCGAGCTGCAAGTCCTCATCGGTGCATGGCAGGTCAACCCCTGGTGGGTGGCCGCCGCCGGTGTCGGCATCGCGGTGGGCATCGCCTACACCTGGCGCGCCATGCAGAAAGCTTTCTTCAGCGACAACCTGCCCCACGCCCGCGAACTGGTCCACGAGAATGGACACCACTTGGCCCCCATCACCTGGCCTGAAGTTACCGGCGTGACCTTGCTGGCGAGCGTCAGCCTGGCCGTCGGCCTTTACCCAAGAATCTTGCTCGACACCATCGAACCGGCCGTGAAGACGTTGCTAGCGGGAGGGGGACAATGAACTACGCAGACCTTTTCCGCGTCACATTGCCGGAGACTGCTCTCGAGATTGCGGCATTACTCGTGTTGGTGGTCGATCTCGGCTTCCTGCGCAAAGCGGCTCTCAAGACCCGCGTCACCATCGCCGCTTTGATTGGCGTCGCAGGCTGCGGAGCTGCGTTGTGGGCGTTGCAAGCCCAATGCTCAAGCGGCCTAACATTGGACTCGTCCCTCGATTTGCTGCTTGCAACTGGTGGGCTTGTCGCCATCGCGCAGGCTGGAATTCTGGTTTTGACAGCTCTGACACTGTTGCTCTTGGTCGATTCTGTATTCACGCGCCATGTGGGGGAGTTCGCAGCTGTGGTTCTCATGGCCGCTGCGGGTGGTTTGCTGGTTGCCGGCGCGCAGGACCTGCTCGTTATCTTCGTTGGCCTCGAACTATTGAGCCTTAGCTTGTACATCATGACCGCATTCGCCAAGAGCTCACACAAGAGTGCCGAGGCGGCTTTGAAATATTACCTCTTCGGTGGCATGTCGGCGGCGTTTCTACTTTTCGGTTTTAGCTACCTCTATGGCCTTAGCGGCAGCACGAATTTGACCATGATCGAGCAAAATATCCCGCACGGAAGTACGCCGCTTCTGTACGTCGCCTGGGTGCTCATAGTCGCGGGTCTTGGCTTCAAAGTTGCGGCCGTCCCATTCCATCTTTGGGCTCCAGATACCTATGAGGGTGCGCCGGCCCCAGCGGCGGCATTTATTGCTTCGGGCTCTAAAGTCGCCAGCTTTGCACTGTTACTGAACATCTCATACGGGTTGTTTCAGCCGGGGAAGGAATGGAGTGGACCGCCTCGCCTGCTTGATGAGATATTCCGGACTGAGTTCGCCATATGGCAGCCCCTTTTGATTGTCCTGATTGTTGTCGCAGCAGCCTCGATGATCGTCGGGAACCTGGCTGCTCTGGCGCAGATCAGTGTGCGTCGCCTGTTGGCCTATTCGGCTATTGCTCATGCCGGATATATTCTGCTCGGGATTGCCGTCCGCCGTCCCTATCCCGGCCATGGTGACAGTCTCCGCTTCGTGCTGGACTCGTTTTCATCGGCTCAAACAAGCACCAACGCCGTCCTCTACTACATCCTCACCTACGGCCTGACCACCATCGGGGCCTTCGGTGTGGTCTCCGTGGTCGAGCGCGCCACCGGCAGCGACAAGCTCGACGCCTTCCTCGGCCTCCACAAGCGCAACCCGCTTCTGGCCGCGGTGCTCCTGGTGTTGTTCCTCTCGCTCGCTGGAATCCCCCCGCTGGTCGGCTTCTGGGCCAAGTTCAACCTCTTCGCCGCGGTCCTCGGCGTCTCCGCCGGGCCCATCCCCTTCGCCCTGGTAGCCCTGGCCGTCGCCCTCAGCGCCGTGTCGCTCTTCTACTATCTGCAGGTGCTCAAGCGCGCCTACGTCATGCCCGCCGTCGACGAAACGCCCATCCATGCCCACCCCGTCACCATGGCGGTCCTGATCGTCATCGCCGCCGCCGTGGTGCTTCTCGGCGTCTTCCCGACCCTGCTCCAAAACTGGATTCAGAGCTTCTACCCGGTCCTGTAGCGCTGGCCTCCTGGCCGGCTGTAGCGTGGGTCTCCCGACCCACGCCTTACACCGTTTGCTCCTCCCCAGTTTGCGCAAACAGACAGATGACCCTGGCAACGGCAGTGGAGAGCCAGCGGGAGTCCGATATCCGAGGCCTTGGGGATGGCTGAACGGCTGCGCTTGGTAACAAGGCCCGACTTCAGTCATTCCGCAGCTGCCGTACCGAATCCCCTCCAGCCTTGGAACCGGCCTCCCGTCATTCAGACAACAAAAAAGCCCAGCCGTAAAGGCCGGGCTCTTTGTTGCATCGGGTTCGCAGCTCCCTACGGGGCAACCGCTTGCGACGAATGGTTGCCGTGAGGAACCGAGGCCAAGGCCGTGGGTCCGTGGCCGGTCTGATACGGGGTGGATTGGGTCGCCTTCAGGCTGCCGGCGGTGGGGTCGAGTTGGAACCCGGAAACCGAGTTGCCCAGGAAATTGGCGGTGTAGACAAAGCGGCCCAACGAAGAGTCCACCAGGATGGCGACCGGCTGTGTGTCGGTGGTGTTGGCCTGGCTGCCCACGGTGTTCACTGCGGAGGACGGTGTGCCTGTGCCCAAGTCGATCGAGTAGGCGCTGACCGTTGAGTCCAGCGAGTTGGCCACATAAATGAACTTGCCGCGCGGATCGATGGTGACGGCCGCAGGCTCGTTGCCGGTCTTGAAGGGGCCGTTGATCAGGAAATTCAGCACGCTGCCGGACTGAATGGTGTAACCGATCAGCTCATTGGAGGCGAAGTCGGTCACATAGACGAAGCGGCTGGTCGGGTCCGCAACAAGGCTGCTGGGCTTGACGCCAGCCTTCCACGGGCTGCCGCTTGCCGCGGTCAACACGCCGCCGGAGCCAACCGTGAAGCCGAACACCCAACCGGGGTTGGCGGAACTGGACGCGGGGCAGTTGATCGTTCCGGTGCAGCCGGGATTGTAAGCCGACTGATCGTAGGCGGAGACGTAAACGGCACTGTTATCCGCCAGCGCGGTCACGCCGGTCGGGATAATGGTGTCGGAGGTGAATCCCGGCACGGTGAGGGCAACTTGCGATACCGCCGAACCGATCGTGCCGGAGGAAAGAGGATAGTCGGTCAGCTTTGCGGAACTGGTACCGGACGCAACAAAAAGATAGGAGCCGGCGACGTTGGTCGCCACCGAAACGGGCGGGGCAGGGGTGGCTGCCACGTCCTTCTGTGTCAGTACGCCGCTGCCGTCGATGGCGAAATGGACCACGGAGTTACTTCCCTGATTCGCTACGTAGAGATTGTAGTAGTCGGAGGAAACGGCCATGGAAACGGGGTTGACGCCGCCACTCGGTACGGTCGGCTGCCCTGCGCGCAGGGCGCCGGACTGGGAATCCAGATCGAAGGTCTGGATCTCTCCGGCTGCGGTGGATCCCGAGCCTCCGGAACTGGCCACAAAGAGGTAATCGATCGTCTGAATATTGCAGGCGGTAAGAAATGTGGCCACTAGAAGGCCGATCGAAGAGACCAGAAAAAGCTGGCTCGGTTTGCTGAACTTCATGCGCTTCCTTCGTCGTGGGCCATCGTGCTGAAGCCCCAGAAAACTGGTTAGGTTGCCCCGCCTCTATTGTAAAAGCGACGGACGGGGTGTTGCTACTTGCTGGTGGAGCTTCCATGCGGAATGGCGGCAATGGCCGTCGGCTGCGCATTGGAGGCATACGGAGAAAACTGGGAATTGATCAGCGTGCCGTCGGTTGGGCTCAGCTCAAAGCTGGACATGTTTCCGCCCAGGAAGTTGGCAGTGTAGAGATAGTGGTTGGTGGACGGATCGATGCCGATGGCGACGGGCTGGGGGCCGGTGGAGTAAGTGCCGCCGCCGGCGGTCTTGCTGCCGATCCAGGTCAGGATCCCATTGCTGATGGAGAATGCCGTGATGGTGTTGTCCATCGAGTTGGCGACATAGGCGAAGGGATAGTCGGGGTCGACCACGATCGCGCTGGGCTGGTTTCCAGCGGGGAACGGGCTGCCATTGACGGCTGTCAGAGAACCGCCGTTGATGGCAAAGCCGAGAACGTTGCCGCTGGCGAAGTCGGTGACGTACAGGTAGCTCCCGGCCGTATTGGCGGCGATGGCAGAAGGAAAGGCGCCTGCAGCAACCGGCGAACCGCTGACTGCACTGAGCACACCGCCCGAGCCCACGGCGAATCCAAAGACGTAGCCGACATTGGGAGTCACGCTGGAGTCGTAGGCCGTTACGTAAAGGTCGCTTCCCGAACCGAGCACCGTAACAGCCGTTGGGATCATGACGTGAGAGGGCTTGCTGGGCAGGGTCAGCGGCCAGTAGGTGGCGCTCAAGCTGGGATTGGTGACCGGCGTGCCCAGAGTGCTGGGCGTCGAAGAGGTTGCGGCGGCAATCGGAAACACCGCGACGGAACCGGAACAGGGCGCGGCAGGCGAGCAGGTGGCCAGCGGCTGGTAAGTATCCACTACAAACAGGTTGGAACCGTTGACTGCCACCGCCATTGGAAATACGCCAGGCGTGTTGACCGTGTTCTGCGGATAAAGCTTGCCATCGCTTCCGATGATGAATTGAACGATGGTATTGTCGTCGTGGTTGACGACATAAAGGTATTGATTGTCTGAGGAGACCGCTTCGGCCACAGGATTCCGCCCGCCGGAAGGGAAGGGCGAGGTGGGAATCTGGCGCATAAACCCGGACTCGGAATTGACCTCGAAGACGTCGATTTCGCCGTAGTTGTTGGGACCCGCAGCCCTGGAACTGCTCACGAAGACAAAGTCCACGGTGAGGGTGCCGCAGGCGGTAAGGAGTCCTGCCACGAGAAGGCTGGCCGCGGAGACCAGCAGCAGCTGGCTCGATTTGTTCAACTTCATGCGCATCTTTCGTAAGGGGGCCAGAACCGGAGGCCCCTAAAAAATCGGGTTTGGAATCGAAGCCACGGCGTGCACTGGAGAAACCGCGCCCGGCATTCGGCTACGTTTGAAGAAGAATCCCAAGACGATGGATTCTGCCCGGAAATCGAAGGCGAAAGGCAAAAACCGCCCTCGATTCCCGCGCCCTGTGTTGTATTAGTCGGTGCGGCCATCAACCAGGCACCAGGTCGGCGGCCCGGTGACAGCATAGCTGTGGGCCACCCGGAGATCGTTCAGCACGCCCGAGTTGGGGTCGACGATCCGGCCGGTGACAGTCGAATCGTTGAAGTTGGCGGTGTAGACGAATTGGTTGGAAGGATCCTCAACCAGGCACTGCGGCCCAGCGCCGGAGCCGAACGGCTCGCCGGCAATGAAGCTCAGCTGCTGCGTGGTGGGGTCGATCACATATCCGGCAATGCCGCTCTGAGCGTTGGTGGTGTTGGTGTTGTTGCCCTGGTTGGCGACATAGAGGAACTTGCCCTTGTTTTCCACCATCAGGAAGATGGGATTGGACAAGGTCGGGTCATCCGCGACAACTCCACCCGTTTTGGCCTGCAGTGCGCCATTGGTGCCAACCGTGAAAGGCAGAATCTGGCTGCTGGCGCCAGTCGGGTTCGGACTGGGCGCTTCGTCGTCCAGGATATAAGGGGAGCCGCCGCCCAGAACGATGGCTGTTGCATGGTTGACGCCGAGCAGCGTTTGCGAACCGTTCTGACTGATGGTCATTTGGCCGCTTCCACTGTTGTAGGCGTAGGGGAAGACGGAGTTGCCGGTTGCCGGTGTTCCGCTCAGTGTCAGGACGTAGCCGGATGCCAGGGCGAAATCGATGGGGTTGGCGGGAACCGGAAAGTAGGTCAGGGCAGCGCCGCCGGCAGAAGAGACTTGGGCATTCACAACCAGCTGCAGGCGACCCGTGGTCTGGTTTACCTGGAAGATGGTGATGTCCCCGCAAGGGCCTGCGGCGCCCAGGGCAGCCAGGCAGGCAGCGCTCGACGGAGAGTCGTGATCCAGTGAAAGGATGTAGTTGCCCGTAGCGTCGGCGATCAAGCGGAACGGGTTGACGCCTTGGGGATAGAAGGTCTCTTGGGGGGTAAGAATGCCGTTGCCGCCCACTGCGAATTCGGTGATGTTGGCGTTCTGGCAAGGATCGGCGGTGGTGCAGTCGGAGCCACCCGATGCCGTCACGCCGCGGTTCAACACATAAAGAAAGCGGCTGCCCGTGAGCAGGACCGCACGGACCGGATTGGCGCCGCCCGAGGAGATCGGGAGTCCGTTGATGGTGCTCAGCTGTCCTGTATTGTGATCGATTTTAAAGCCGCTGATTATGCCGCTGCCGGCGGTTCCGGCCGTTACCGTACCCGTCACATACAAATAGCCGACCGTATAACTCTGAACGCAAGACGTAATGCTGAGGACGACGCCAGCTGAGAGGGCGCTCATCAGAAGTGCCTTGCCGAATTTCTTGAACTTCATGCGATTCCTTCATCCTGGT
>CAZLMY010000147.1:0-12775 GCA_964560845.1 uncultured Occallatibacter sp.
TGCGAGATGCCGCGGAAGTCTGTGATCGGGAAGACCGACACAAACACCGACTGCAACCCGGAATCGTCGCGCTCGTTGGGCAGTTTGTCCATCTGCAGAAAGCGCTCGTAGGAACGCCTCTGTACTTCAATCAGGTTGGGAATCTGGGTTGCGGTGGGAATCTTTGAAAAATCGAGCCGGCTGCGAATCGCGCGCTTCTCGTTGGGCATGCATCACTCCTGAGGCTCGTCAGTCCGGTTCCCGGGGGTCCCGGCCAGCGCCAGAGTCTCTGGGGCGCCGGCTGTTTACGGTAGAAAATCAATAGTCCAGACTGGTTTTTCTAAATTCCAGCCTTCACCCATGTGCCGAAGGAAAAACTCGTAGCCCTTCCCTCAGCATTCCTTGTCGCCGGTCGCAGTCGCGCCGGTAGAACCTTTGACGAGACGAAGTCCGTGAGCATTGCGTCAAAAACCTGTTCTGGGCATTGCCGCACATCCGGCAAGTGCGCTAGACTGCGCTCAATCGAGCAGAAAAGCGCATCCTATGAAGAACCAAGACAATTCGGGCACACTTCACGCCGCTCTCGCACCACGAAAGCACTTCACTGTGCGGTCGAGAGACACGAAAAGCCCGTAAGGACGCAATGCCTCACGAGCGCGGCCCACTGCCTGTGCTCCCATCCGGATTCTCTTGCAATGCTCTCGCCGATCCCAAAGCTCGCTTCTGCCGCGAATCGCCCAGCTACCCGCCACTCGTCACTGCTTGGCCAACCCGCGCGGCCAAACTACTGACACAAAGGCACTTAATGCATCCAACCTAGGCCCGCCGCCAGAGTGCTTTGGCTCTTCTCAGGCCGACGGACGCTTGCGTGCCACTTCATGGTACCCACAACCCGCCGCTCAAATCCGGTCAATTTCGTACAAAACCCGAAATGAGCCGGAAAGACGCGCAACGATTATCGTAGCGCGTCCCGGCCGTGCTTGCAAGTTTGTGACAATGACTACTTGATTTCGATGGTCGCAATGCCTTCGAACTTCTTGCGGATCGCCTCAGCCTCGTCCTTGGTCGCGCTTTCCTTGATCGCCTTGGGGGCGCCATCGACCAGGTCCTTGGCTTCCTTCAAACCGAGCGAGGTGACTTCGCGAACAGCCTTGATGGTGTTGATCTTGTTCGCGCCGAAATCCTTCAGGATGACTGCGAATTCCGTCTTCTCTTCAACCACGGGAGCTGCCGCGGCTGCTGCCGCCGGGGCCGCCGTCGCTGCCGCCGCCGAAACGCCAAGACGCTCTTCCAACTTCTTCACCAAAGCTGCTGCTTCAAGCAAGCTAAGGGCTACAATCTGCTCTTCCAACTGCGCCAAATCCGCCATGTTATTCTCCAATCGAAACTGTTTGAAATTGTTTTTTACCGGCAACGGAACCAAACCGGAAGTTTCCGATGCGCCAGACCCGCGCACTTCCTGCCTGCTTCCGAGGCCAAAATTCTTAAAGGCAGCTTTTAGCTATTAGCTCCGCCTTGGTGAAGCCATCAGCCTCGAGTTCCGCAAGAAAAGCTAAGAGCTAAAAGCTAATAGCTAAAAGCTAATAGCTAAAGGCCGAAGGCTAGCAGCTTCTACGCCGCCGCCTCTGCTGCAAACTTTTCTTTTTCCACGCCTTGGCCCAGAACCACCGCCAAGTCGCGTCCCGTGGCATTGATCACGGTCGCCAAGCGCTGCGCCGGTGCGTTGATAAGGAACAAGAGCTTCGAGAACAGCTCTTCCTTGCCAGGCATGGTCGCCAACGCCTTCACTTCGTTTACGTCCAGCAGTTTGCCGTCGATAATGCCCAGCTTGAACTGGAATTCCGCATTGGCGCCGGCCCACTTGGCAAACACCTTAGCCAAGGCCACAGGATCGCCCGAGGTAAACGCCACCGAATTGACGCCCTTGAGGCCCTGCAATGCGGCCTCGACCTTGCTGCCCTTGCTGGAAACAGCGGCCAGCTTGTTCTTCACCACGCGATACTTGCCACCCGCTTCGCGGATCACCTTGCGCAGCTCAAAATCTTTGGCCACGGTCAGCTTGCTGAACGTACCGATGATTGCCGTCGTCGAGGTCTCCAGTTCCTTGGTCAGCAACTGGACCTTCTCGGTCTTTTTCGCCCTTGAAATCGCCATGTCTTCGCTCCGCTCAACAGGGGTCAGGGATCAGAGATCGGGGATCGGCAAAACTCCGTGCCCCTCGAACTCTGCTGCCCACTCCCCGCTCCAAGCACTCTTCAGTGTGCTCTGTTCAAAATCTCTTTACAACCGGCACAATGCCGACTGGATCACGGGTGCAACTGATCCCTGACCCCTGATCTCTGATCTCTGCTTCTTAGTGCTTGCCGGCTGCGTCCGCAACTGCCGAATCCAGAGGCACCCCAGGGCCCATCGTCGAGCTCAACGTGACGCTCTTGATGTACTTGCCCTTGGCCGCGGAAGGCTTGCTGCGCACAATCGCGCCGATCACGGTCGTCGCGTTGTCGATCAGCTTTTGCGGGTCGAAGCTCAGCTTGCCTACCGGCACATGCACCAGGCTGGTCTTGTCGGCGCGGAACTCCACCTTGCCGGCCTTGATTTCCTTCACGGCCGCGGCCACATCCAGGGTCACCGTACCGGTCTTGGGGTTGGGCATCAAGCCCTTCGGTCCCAACACCTTACCCAGACGGCCAACCACCTTCATCATGTCCGGCGTGGCGATCAGGGCATCGAAAGCGGTCCAGTTTTCCTTCTGAATCTTCTCGACCATCTCTTCGCCGCCAACAAAGTCGGCGCCCGCTTCAACGGCGTCCTTTTGACGGTCACCGGAGGCGATCACAGCCACAATCTTGGTTTTGCCCAATCCATGCGGCAACACTACGGTGCCGCGCACCATCTGGTCGGCGTGACGGGTGTCCACTCCCAGGCGCATGGTCAAATCGACGGTCTCGTCGAACTTGGCATACTTGACCTGCTTGAGCAGCCCCACGGCCTCTGGCAGCGCATACGACGGCTTAACCACAGACGCGCGCGCCTTCACGATATTCTTGCTGTCTTTTTTTGCCATTCTTCCCCTCGTCTCCCACCGCTCCTGCCAAGTTCCGTATGACGGAAAACCCGGAGCCGGCAGCAGGAGCAACATTGTCTGTTGCCAGAGCCAGCGTTCGATCGGGTCCAAGAACCGTGGTGCTTGTGACAGTCCAGGGATTTCCCTGGACACATTTACGGATCATAAATAATCGGCGGAAGAAATGCAAGCCCGTCGACGTTTTTGTCGACCTCGTTTTCCCTGTGTTTGGCGCCATTGCTTTTTCTTCTTGACACGAGCTTTTTTCGAACCCTATAGTTTGCTGTCCTCTTACACTGCCTTTTCTTCCCCTGTACGCGAAAAACTCCATCGAGACGATCAAACCTGCAAGCGCAAGCCTGGCTCGCTCACATCCACAGGTCTACGCACATATGGCTCTGGAGGCATCTCCCATGCGCAGTGCATCGTTTAGTCGATTGCTCAAAGGCTACTCTCTGGCCTTTGCCGGCCTTTTCACCGCACTCATGTTATCCAGTTGCGGAGGCAGCAGTTCGGGCCCGGTAAGCGTGACGGTTACCGCAGCCGCCTCAAGCGTCGATCCCACCGACACCACCACGCTCACCGCCTCCGTCACAAACGATAAAAACAGCGCCGGAGTGACCTGGACCGTCACGGGCGGTGGAGCGCTGTCCGGGACAACCACCACCTCGGCCACCTACACGGCCCCCGGCGGTCCCAGTTCCCCTCTCACCGTCACCGTGAATGCTACCTCGGTTGCCGACAACACCAAATCCGCGAGCGCCACGCTGACGATCCCCGTCGCTCCGTCGATAGGGACCAGTTCGCTGGCCGGCGGCGCGGTGGGATCGTCCTATTCCGCACAACTGGCCGCTGCGGGCGGGATTTCCCCTTATACCTGGACCGTCACTAACGGGACCCTGGCCGCCGGACTGACGCTCGCGCCCAGCACCGGCCTGATCAGCGGCACGCCCACCGCAGCCGGCGCCGGCACCAGCAGCCTCACATTCAAGGTCACGGACTCCGGCACGCCCAATGCGCTAGCCGCCACGCAGGTCTTGAGCCTCAGCATCACCGCGGCCCCGGCCGTGAACATCACCACCACATCGCTGCCCAATGGCGTGCTCAATGCGGCCTATACCGGCGGGGTGGTCACAGCAACCGGAGGCGCCGGTCCGCTCACATTTACCCTCGCCAGCGGAACTTTGCCTGCAGGCCTCACGCTTTCCGCGCTGGGCGCCATTACCGGCACACCCTCCGCCGCGGGAAGCTTCAATTTCTCGGTCAAGGCCGCCGATGCATTCGGCGATTCGGCCACCGTCAACCTGTCCATCACGGTCAAGTTCCCGGTGCTGACGGTAACCCCCGCCACCTTGCCGGTCGGCTACAACGGCTCCGCCTACCCCTCCACGACATTGGCGGCAACCGGAGGTTCGGGGACCGGATACACCTGGACACTGGCCAGCGGTTCGTCGCTGCCTGCGGGGTTAAGCCTGTCCACCGCCGGTGTCGTCACCGGAACGCCAACCGCAACCGCAACCACCAGTTTCACGGCCATGGTGACCGATTCGGCTTCGAACACCGCCTCCGGCACTTTCTCCATCACGGTCAAGGCCGGAGTCAGCATCACCACAGGAGCAACCCTGCCCACAGCCTATGTGGGGTCGAACTACTCCATGACCTTCACGGCCACAGGAGGCACGGCGACTGGCTTCACCTGGACGGTTACCACCGGCTCCACTCTGCCGGCTGGATTGACCCTCTCCTCGGCCGGCGTACTGAGCGGGCAGCCCACCACCCAGGGCACCTTCGGCTTCAACCTCACTGTGACCGATTCGGCATCGAACACGGCCAGCGCCACCTTCTCAGTAACCGTCAACCCGGCCGTCACCATTACCAGTCCAACCACGTTGCCGGGAGGCTACCAGGGCGCGGTCTATCCAGGAGCAACCCTCACGGCAACGGGCGGCTCAGGCACAGGCTACAGTTGGACCTGGGCAGCAGCGAGCGGCTCTTCCCTGCCTGCCGGGCTCAGCCTTTCCACGGGGGGTGCGATCAGCGGAACGCCCACAGCCGGCGGCACCTTTAGCGTCGTCGTCACCGTGAAAGACTCGGCCAACAACACCGCCGCAGCAACCGATTCCTTGACCGTGGAATCGAAACTGGCCGTCACCACCGCAAGCCCGCTTCAAGGCGGTTCCGTCAACACCCTCTATTCGCAGCAACTGGCGGCCAGCGGAGGCTCCGGCACCGGTTATACCTGGACAACCACCGGGACCAACAACTTGGGAACCTTCAATTTGAGCCTGTCCGCGGCCGGCGTGGTTTCAGGCACACCCACCACGACAGGAACCGCGACCTTCACCGCTCAGGTCACCGACTCACAATCCCACACCGCGACCGCCAGCTTCTCCCTCACCATTTATGCCGCGCTGACTGTCACCAGCACCAGCCTGCCCGCGGCCAACGATGGAACGGCCTACTCGCAGACGCTCACCGCCGCCGGCGGCTCCGGTACCGGCTACACCTGGACCGCTTCCTCCAGCAACCTGTCGAATTTCAGCCTCGGCTTATCGAGCGCCGGGGTGGTTTCAGGGACGCCGACCATCTTTGGAACCGCCGGTTTTACGGCCAAGGTCACCGACTCGGTAGGCAATACCGCAATCGCTCCCTTGACGATTCAGGTGTACACCGCAGTCGTGTTGCCTGCCCCCAACCCCGCCACATTACCCGCCGGAACCACCGGGGCCGGCTATACCGGTTCGATTGACGCTTCCGGAGGCAGCGGCTCCTATTCCTGGACAGTTACCGGTCTGCCCGCCGACGGCTTGAGTTCCTCCACCAGCAACGGCACGCTGAACATCACCGGGACGCCAACCTCGGCACAAACTGTCTCGTTCGGCGTTTCCGTCAAAGATACGGGCACAGGAAACACCGTCGGGCCATTCACCTACTCGATTGTGGTCAGCAATCCCGCTGCGCTCACGCTTCCCACCCCCAACCCCGTCACGCTTCCCTCGGCGACAGTGAACCAGGTCTACACCGGCTCCATCAACGCATCCGGCGGCGTGGGTCCCAACTTCACCTGGACGGTAAACAGCACAGCCATCCCAGTGAATGGAACGGCCGTCGGTATCTCGGACGGCATCAGCGTATCCAATAACGGCAGCAATATCCTAACCGTTGCCGGAACGCCAACCTCGACCGGCTCGGTTCCGCTTGCCGTCACGGTGAAGGATAGCGCCACCCCCAGCAACTCCACCAGCAACTCCTACACCATCACGGTGAATAGTTCCGGCTCAACGGTCAGCGGCCAAATCTCCCTCGCCAACATCTGCGGCGGCGTGACCGTGCCTCCCATCACCGTTTCCATCAACACCTCGCCGACTCAAACCGCGACCACCGACTCCAATGGGAATTACTCGTTCTCCGGCATTCCCAACGGCAACTACACCTTGACACCGTCGATCGCCGGACCCAGTTCCGTGTTCTTGCCGGCAACGCAAAACATCGTGGTGAACAATGCTCCCGTGGGCAGCCGGAACTTCAGCGCCTCGCTCGGCTACACCGTTCAGGGCACCATTCAGTACGCCGGAACGAGCACGGGACAAATCTACATCACGCTGACCAATAGCACCTGCGGCGGCGGCAGCGGAGGGTTGGGAACCAGCATCGCCGCGCCAGGGCCGTTCACGGTCCGCGGCGTGCCTCCCGGCACCTACGGCGTACTGGCCTGGATGGACATCTCCACGCTCGCCAATGGGGCCGAGAACGCCTCCGACCCGTTCGGAACTTCCGGCGCAACCGTGACCGTCTCCAACGCCAACGTATCCGGGGCCTTCGACACGCTGATCGATCCCACCGTAGCCGTCCCTGCCTACAATCCAGGAATCAATGCCATCACGCCCAACGATCAAGGCGTCTCCATCTCCTATGAGCCCGTTGTCAACAGCAAGAGCATCGAAACGGCCACTGCGTACGATGTGGCATGGAGCACCTCTCCGTCCTTCTCCAGCACTTCAACCTACACCTTCAAGGCAATTGGAAGGAGCGACAATGTCTGGATCCTCAACAATGGGACCGCAGGCATCACCGGCACTCCATTCACCGCCGGCCAGGTACTGTACTTCGAGGCCCGTGCCCACAACGCGGCCGGTCATCCCTCGGGCTGGACGGTATACGGCGGCACGACGCCCACGCCGGTCACCATCGGAGCAGCCACCACGGGCAACACCGTAACCGGAACGGTCACCATTCCCGCCGCCATCACGCCAACCGGCCCGCTCTATGTGGGCTTCTATAACAACATCACCGGCAACGTGTACGGCATGCGCATCGCCAGCCCGACGGTGGGCGCAAATGCGTACTCCGTCACCGTGCCCAACGGCACCAATTACTTCAACTTCGCCGTCCTCGACCAGAACAACGACGGCCTGATCGATGCCGGGGATGTGACCAACACCAACAACACCAACAGCGCACCTCCAGTAGTGATCAGTGGAAACCTGACGAATCAAAACCTGACCCTGCCCACAGCCAACAGCACCGTCTTGGCAATGACCCAGTACTACCAGAGCGTGTCCGCTGCCGGCAGTGCATCCGGGTACAATCTCAACTTCGTACTGCAGCCGGGAATCAAGCTGCCCGTGGCCGTTACCTTGACCTCGGGTCCCAATATCATCGACCCCATCGACATCAGCAACTACTGCGTGGGTTGCGGAAACGTTCAGTTCAACTTCTATGCCAACCTCGGAGGAGTCGTGCCGAGTGTAGGCGACACCTACAAGTTCACGGTCACCTACAGCGACGGCAGCCAGGATACCGGCGCGACCAGCGTGACCGGAGCGCTCACCGCATTCGGCAGCACGGGCGCCATGGTGAACGCAAGCGATTTGGCCACTGCGCTTGCGCCCACCGGGAACGGTTCAAGCACCACTCCTACATTCACCTGGACCGACCCCGCAAACGCCGCCAACTACATCTACTCGTTCAGTCTGTACCAGAGCAACGGAAGCACGATCTGGCAGATACCCGGCAGCAACTCCAACTTGAGCGGATTCTCAAACACCATCACGTCCATCAGCTGGGGCACCGATCCAACCGGAGGCGGAAGTACACCCTCAGTACCCAGCCTGACCGTGGGGACACAATACAACTGGCAGATTCAAGTGGAAGACACGAACTACAACCAGGCCCAGACGCAGGTGTACTACATCCCGTAGCCTGCGGATCGCGCGAAAGACGGAAGGGCGGCGAACTATACGGTTTGCCGCCCTTTCTGCCCGAGAGGAATTCCCTCGCTTCTTCGTTTTGGCGGGGAAGATGGGGCCGGGTCTGCGGAGTGACGGGCTGGTCGAATCGCGGAAGCCGGTTTTGGCCTTTCCCCGCTGCCCCCTTTTGTGTCACACTTCTAGCCATGGGAAGCAAAGACAAAGGCAAGAAAGAAGTCAAGAAAGCCCCGAAGCCGAAGCCAAAACCGGAGCCCGGCCGCAAGCGCGAAGGGTTCACGCCCGCTCCGCCCAAATAGGCCGTAGCGCCGACCGCCCTGCGACTTGAATCCAAACGCAAGCAAGCCCTTCCGGTCGGAAGGGCTTGCTTGCGTTTGTTGCCTGCTTAGCTGAACCTACGCGACCACTTCAATGCCCATGGAGCGGGCCGTGCCGCGGATGCTCTTGATGGCCGTCTCAACCGATGCGGCGTTCAGATCGGGCATCTTCTGCGTGGCGATCTCGCGAACCTGCGCTTCGGTAACCTTGCCGATCTTTTCTTTGTTCGGCGTGCCGGAGCCCTTGGCAATGCCGGCGGCCTTCTTCAACAGGACAGCCGCAGGGGGAGTCTTGGTGACGAAGCTGAAGGTGCGATCGCCGTAAACGGTGATCACCACCGGGATGACCAGCCCTTCCATCTGTTTGTCCTGCGTGCGCGCGTTGAACTGCTTGCAGAACTCCATGATGTTGACCTGGGCCTGGCCCAGTGCGGGGCCGACCGGGGGAGCCGGTGTAGCCTTGGCTGCCACAATCTGCAGCTTGACGTAGCCCGTAATTTTCTTCGGAGGTGCCATTTTTGATTCCTTCGGAATCAGCCTTTAGCTCCTAGCTTCTAGCTCTTGGCTGACAATTCCTTATTTCAATTTTGACGTTGGCGCCGAAAGCGTTCACCTTTAACCGGCTCCCGCTAGGTGGGCATTCCGGCTAGAAGCTAAAAGCTAATAGCTAACAGCTGAGCCAACTACTCAATCTTTTCGACTTTGCCGAACTCCAGCTCGACCGGGGTGGAGCGTCCAAAGATCGTCACCATGACCTTGAGGGTCTCGCGATCTTCGTTGATCTCGTCCACCACGCCGTTGAAGTTGGCAAACGGGCCGTCCGTGATGCGGACCTGCTCGTTCTTTTCAAACTTGATTTTGAGCCGCGGCTTGTCTTTCGAAGTGTCGGACCGGAAGAGGATGGAGCTGACCTCTTCTTCGGACAGTGCCACCGGCTTGTCGCCCGTGCCCAGAAAGCCCGTCACCTTGGGGGTATCTTTCAAGACATGCCAGAGGTGGTTGTCGAGTTCCATCTCCACCAGCACATAGCCCGGCAGAAACACCCGTTCCACGGTGCGCTTCTTGCCGTTGACGATCTCCGTCACCGGTTCGGTGGGGATCATCACCCGGCCAACCCGGTCCTTCAGCCCGAAAGCCTGTACGCGGCTCTCAATGGACTCGCGAACCTTGCGCTCAAACCCGGAATAGGCATGAAGGATGTACCACTTGAAGCGCTCGTTGCGCTCCGGCGGGGCTTCAACAACTGGCTCTTGCAACTCGGCGGGTTGTTCCAACTCATCTGCCATTTAGGTTCTCGTTTCCGGAAGGCAGCTATGCCTACACCGGTTCCACAAATGCCGTTCCTGGAACCCACTGTTCTCAAGCAGCTTTTTCTTCAAGAATCTTCAAGAAGAAGCTGCCTTTCACGAAACCACAAAGGGCACGTGGTTTGTGGAACCGGTCTAAGCTCCAGACAGCCGCTTCAGCAACCGGTCCAGCCCGAAGGCAAAGACCGAGTCCACCAAAAAGAAGTACAACCCGAAGATAAAGACGGCAACGATGACCACCGTGGTGGTGGCCTCCACTTCCTTGCGCGAGGGCGTCACCACTTTGCGCATTTCGCCGCGCACATCGCTCAGGAACTGCGTGAATTCCTTCCACACGCCAACCGTTTTTTCGATC
Source organism: uncultured Occallatibacter sp. (assembly GCA_964560845.1). Taxonomy (GTDB): domain Bacteria; phylum Acidobacteriota; class Terriglobia; order Terriglobales; family Acidobacteriaceae; genus Telmatobacter. Next base: position 10,230 of record CAZLMY010000147.1, read on the forward strand.
ATGTTGGGCTCCGTGCTGGACGACCGCTTTGCCGGCGCGGTCTTGCCGGACCGATCGTCCCCGTTCACGAGTGCTGCCTTCGTTGCCATACTTCCATTCCTTCGCGACCGGCGTCTGGCCGGCCGCACCCATTGTCTGGGCTCAATCTGGCAGGGGCGGAGGGATTCGAACCCCCAAGTTCGGTTTTGGAGACCGACAGTTTAGCCGTTGAGCTTACGCCCCTAAAAACAGTTTTCAGTTGTCAGTTGTCAGCTTTGCGGTAGCCTGGTCCAGGCAATTTGCCTCCCCTGCAACGTCCGCAACTGACAACTGATCTCTGACAACTGTCGTATTACTTCGTTTCCTTGTGCGCCTGGTGCTTGCGGCAGCGGTTACAGAACTTCTTGAACTCCAGGCGGCCGGTGGTCGTCTTCTTGTTCTTGGTCGTGGTGTAATTCCGCTCCTTGCACTCGGTGCACTGCAATGTGACGATTTCCCGCATTCCCAATTCCTTTCAACTTCAGTGAAAAAGTGAAGAAGTGAAAAGGTGAAAAAGTGAATCGCAACACCGCGTCTTCACTTTTTCACTCACTCACTATTTCACTGCTACTTCACAATCTCCGCAATCGTGCCGGCGCCCACCGTGCGGCCGCCTTCGCGAATCGCGAACCGAAGCCCCTTTTCCAGGGCCACCGGCGTGATCAGCTCAACCTGCAGCGAAACGTTGTCGCCCGGCATCACCATCTCAACGCCCTCTGGCAACTCCGCAACTCCCGTCACGTCGGTCGTGCGGAAGTAGAACTGCGGACGATAGCCCTTGAAGAACGGCGTGTGACGGCCGCCTTCTTCCTTGCTCAGAATGTACACTTCGCCCTTGAAAACCGTGTGCGGGGTGATCGAGCCGACCTTGGCCAGAACCATGCCGCGTTCCACGTCTTCCTTCGGGATGCCGCGCAGAAGAAGTCCGGCGTTGTCGCCCGCCATGCCCTCGTCCAGCTGCTTCTTGAACATTTCCACACCCGTGCAAACCGTCTGACGGGTCTCGCGGAAGCCCACAATCTCGCAGGGCTCGCCCACCTTGATCTTGCCGCGCTCGATACGGCCGGTTACCACCGTGCCGCGGCCGGAGATCGAGAAGATGTCTTCGATCGGCATCAGGAAGGGCAGGTCGACGGCGCGATCGGGGCGCGGAACAAACGTGTCCACGGCCTCCATCAGCGCGTCAATCTGGGCTTCCCACTTGGGATCGCCGTTCAGCGCCAGCAGCGCCGAGCCGCGAATGATCGGTGTGTCGTCGCCGGGGAACTGATACTTCGACAAGAGATCGCGAACTTCCATTTCGACCAGGTCGATCAGCTCTTCGTCGTCCACCGCATCGCACTTGTTCAGGAACACCAGCACGCAGGGAACGCCCACCTGGCGCGCCAACAACACGTGCTCCTTGGTCTGCGGCATGGGGCCGTCGGTCGCCGCAACCACCAGAATCGCACCGTCCATCTGGGCCGCGCCGGTGATCATGTTCTTGATGTAATCGGCGTGACCGGGGCAGTCGACGTGCGCATAGTGACGGTTGGCCGTCTCGTATTCCACGTGCGCCGTGGCGATGGTGATGCCGCGCTCCCGCTCTTCCGGCGCGTTGTCGATCGAGTCGAACGAACGGAACGAGTTCTTCGGGTTGTGCTTCGACAATACCTTGGTGATCGCCGCCGTCAGCGTCGTCTTGCCGTGATCGATGTGACCAATCGTTCCAACATTCACGTGCGGCTTTGAACGGTCAAACTTTTCCTTGCCCATAAAAGTTCCTGCATCCCTTTCGTGGCTTGTACTACCCGTTTCAACTTGGGGCGCCGGCTATCCGGCTCCAGCCCCAAAACTCTAAAGGCAGCCTTTAGCTATTAGCTATTAGCTCCATCCTGCTGGCCTCAGCCTTAACGCTTCGCTTTCGCACTACCAAAGCTAAAAGCTAAAGGCTAATAGCCCGTTCTACTTGCCTTGCGACCGCCCGATGATCTCATCTGCAATCATGCGGGGCGCTTCTTCGTAACGCGCGAACTGCATGGAGTAGGAGGCCCGGCCCTGGGTGGACGACCGAATGTCGTTCACGTAACCGAACATTTCCTTGAGCGGAACAATGGCTTTGATGACCTGCGAACCGGCGGCGTGCTCCATGCCCTCGATGCGTCCGCGGCGGCTGTTGATGTCGCCGATGATGGTGCCCATGTGCTCTTCCGGGACGGTGACTTCGACAGCCATCACCGGCTCCAGCAGTACGGGGCTGGCCTTGCGTGCGGCTTCCTTGAAGGCGATCGACCCGGCAAACTTGAAGGCCATTTCGTTGGAATCGACATCGTGGTAGCTGCCGTCGTACAAGGTGACCTTGATGTCGACCAGCGGATAGCCAGCCAGAATGCCCAGTTCGATGGCGCCCTGCACGCCCTGGTCGATGGGCTTGATGTATTCCTTGGGAATCGAACCGGCCTTGATGGCGTTGACGAACTCGTATCCCTTGCCGGGCTCGTTGGGCTCGATGCGCAGCTTGCAATGCCCGTAGTTGCCCGAGCCGCCGG
>CAZLMY010000148.1:0-12195 GCA_964560845.1 uncultured Occallatibacter sp.
CGCCGCGCGCCGACTCCGACATCAGGCGCAGCTTGTCTTCGCCGGGAATGCAGGTGGGGTGAACCTGGATGAACTCCCCGTTCGCATAATAAGCCCCTTGCTGGAAGATGGCCGACTGCGCGCTCCCGGTGCAAACCACCGAGTTGGTGCTCTTCCCGAACAGCGCGCCCACGCCGCCGGTAGCCAGGATAATGGCATCGGCCGCAAAAGAACGGAGCTCCATCGAGCGCAGGTCGAGAGCCGTGATGCCGCGGGCCTGCCCCTTGCTGTCGAGCACTGCGGAAAGAAACTCCCAGCCCTCGAACTTGCGGACCTTGCCCGCAGCCTCGTGGCGCCGCACCTGCTCGTCGAGCGCGTACAGCAACTGCTGCCCCGTGGTGGCGCCGGCGAAGGCGGTGCGGTTGAACAGCGTGCCGCCGAAGCGGCGAAAGTCCAGCAGGCCCTCCGGGGTGCGGTTAAACGGCACGCCCATGCGGTCCAGCAGGTCGATGATGGCCGGCGCGGCTTCGCACATGGCCTTCACCGGCGTCTGGTTGGCCAGGAAGTCGCCGCCGTAGATGGTGTCGTCGAAGTGCAGGGCAGGCGTGTCGCCCTCGCCCTTCAGGTTCTTGGCGGCGTTGATGCCGCCCTGCGCGCACACCGAGTGAGAACGCTTCACCGGGACAATGGAGAACAGATCGACGTTACCGCCGGCTTCTGCAATCTTGATAACTGCTGCGAGGCCTGCCAGGCCCCCGCCAACCACGATAATTCTAGGTGCTGCTGCCATGGAGTATTCCTTGTTCCTTTCGGCCTCAAGTCGCGGTGCTTACGAGACGATTCCGGCGGCCGCGGGGCCAACCACGTCCGCCGGGGCAACAAGAAGAGATACAGCCGCCACTGGATTCTCCGGTGCGTTCGGATACTTGCCACCCACAAAGGCCCAGATGCTGGCCAGTCCCATGAAAAGCAGCAGCACACCCAACGCTGTGCAAACCCATCCGAATCGCTTCCGGGCGACTGTGCCGGGAGTGATGCCCCACTTCGCCGCGAACAGCCACACCCCGTACGAGAAGTGCCAGCAAATGGCGATCATGGCCACAATGTAGACCGCCAGCATCCACGGGTTAGCCAGTTCCATCTGCACTTTGTGAAAGGCATAGTAGGGGTTCTCGGGAAGGCTCACGCCCAGGAAACGCTGGCGCAGTACGTGCTGCCCAATGTAGAGAATGGCCACCAGGCCGGTATAGCGCTGGGCCATGTACATCCAGTTGCCGGCCCAGGGATAGTAAACAATGTTCGACTTGCCGCGCAGCCAGATGTAGATGCCGTACACGCCGTGATAAAGAATGGGCAGGAAGATGAAAACCCACTCCAACACGCGGACCAGGGGCAGGGAATTGAGAAACTTGACCTGTGCTCCGTAGGCGATGGGGCCTTTGAGAGCTTCGAAATTCGAGAGCAGGTGCTCCAGGAAGAAAGCGCCGAGCGGAACGATGCCGAGCAGCGAGTGCAGCTTTCGCCAGATGAAGCTGGATCCCTCGCCGGCGCGCAGCGGCTGTACGCCGGGGCGAAGGGTGGGCGCGGCGGGTGGTTGAGCAGTTGCCATGACGGTGTTGGCTCCTATGGGGTCCGGGTGAGGCGTTTCTGTTCTGGGGCAAGGTGGTCGCGGTTTGGGGGACGGGGCGCGTTGACTGATTTTAGTTGCATTATTGGTGTCCTGCATCACTGCCGTCAAGGGGACGCCGTGAACCAGTACCCTATCGACGGGGAAACCCGCAATTCAAAGGAAAATCGAGAGATGCCGGTCCGGGCCAATACACCGCCGCCTCTCAATTGCTATTCACGCGACATGGATTGGAGCAGTCCGATCCCGGCTTCGTTGCTTTGTTTTGGAGCCTCTGCATTGGAGTGCCGTTGCCGGAAGAAAGGTTAGCCCCAGTCTCTGTCCATTGCGTAGAATTAACTCAAATTGGCGCAGAATAGAGACATCGAAGGACTCTGGCAACGATTCCAGGGCCGAAAGTCCTCTGGGTTTCCCCCGAAATGGCGCCTCCCCAATCCTCCCCCTCCCCGGTTTTCTCGCTATGTTTTAGAAAACAAATGTGTTACGCTCGATTATGTGAAATACACCCACTGAAAACAAACAACTTACAGAGAGAAGATCTCCGGAAATCACGCATTTTTACCGGCACCGCCAGTCGAATGGTCCTTGACCGGGCCATTCGACCGGCGGTGGGACACCTGAATCCGCAAATGGCCGTTCACCCTGGATCGCTTGGCGGCGGATTCCTGACCTCTACCTTCGCTTCCTCTTCGCTGGCCTTCCACGTTATGCTGAATGCAGAATGTCCTCCGACCGGCCAAAACCGGCACATCCCTCTCAACCGGCTCCGGCGGATGATCCACTTGCCTGTTTTCACCCGGTTACAGCGGAGTGGTTCAAGGCAGTCTTTGACGCGCCTACCGCGCCACAGAGGCAGGGTTGGCCGGCCATCGCGCGTGGCGAGAGCGCTCTGATTCTTGCCCCCACGGGCACCGGTAAGACCCTGACAGCATTCCTCTGGTGTCTCGACAGGCTCATGCTGCATCCGCAGGCCTCCGGCCACAAAGAAGGCTGCCGCATCGTCTACGTCTCGCCGCTCAAGGCTCTGGCCGTCGACGTGGAGCGCAACCTGCGCTCCCCTTTGGCGGGCATGGCCAACATGGCGCGGCGCATGGGGGTGGCATTCCGCGAACCCACCATCAGTGTCCGTACCGGCGATACCCCGCAGCGCGAGCGAGCGCGTTTCAGCCGCCATCCCGCAGACATTCTTATCACCACCCCGGAGTCGCTCTACCTGCTCCTGACATCGCAAGCTTCCGAAGCTCTGCGCACGGTCGATACGATCATCGTCGACGAGATCCACGCCCTGGTGCCCACCAAGCGCGGAGCACACCTGGCTCTCACGATGGAACGCCTCGAGGCTCTGACCAGGCGCCGCCTGCAACGCATTGGCCTTTCCGCCACCCAACGCCCCCTGGAAGAAGTGGCGCGCTTTCTAGGCGGAGTGGAAAAACAGGGAACAGGGAACAGGGATCAGGGATCGGGGGGCGACGATGTGGGCGCTCTGCCCGAGTTCGCAGATGAAGCGATTCCGGAGTCTGTATCCGAGGCAAGCATGGTCGGTGACGCAGCGAATCCGCCTTCCCTGAGCCCTGTTCCCTCTTCCCTGTTCCCTGCATTTCCGTTCCCTGGCTCGCCGGAAGGCGAACTGCTCTACCGCCCCGTAACCATCGTCAACACCAGCGCCCGCAAGCAGTTAAAGCTGAAAGTCGAAGTCCCCGTCGAAGATATGGCGCGCCTGGGCGAAGAGGAGTATCTTCCCAGCGGGCCGGCATCCCAGGCCCCGCGCCGTGTCTCTATCTGGAATGCCATTCATCCCCGCCTTCTGGAGATCATCCGCCAGCGCACCTCAACCATCCTGTTTGTGAACAGCCGCCAGGTGGCCGAACGGCTCGCCGGGGCGCTGAACGAGCTGGCCGGCGAGCCCATAGCCCGCGCTCACCACGGTTCGTTGGCTGCGGCGCAACGTACAGTGATCGAGGAGCAGTTAAAGGCGGGCAAGATTCGTGCTCTCTGCGCCACTTCCACGCTGGAGCTGGGCATCGATATGGGGGCAGTCGATCTGGTCATCCAGATCGAAGCCCCGCCCTCGGTGGCCAGCGGCATGCAGCGCATAGGCCGCGCCGGCCACCACGTGGACGCGGTCAGCGAAGGCATTCTTTTCCCCAAGTACCGTGCCGACCTGGTGGCCTGTGCCGCCGTCACCAGGGCCATGCACGAGGGCCACATCGAGTCCACGCGCTTTCCGCGCAATCCGCTCGATGTGCTGGCGCAGCAGATCGTCGCCATTGTCGCTCACCCTCCGTCCGCCGCAGTTCCTACCCGCAAACCGAAAGTGCTCAAAGCCTCCCGCCGGAGGAAATACCTCAATCTGCAACCGATGCTGGGTGCTCCCGGTCTCGATTTTGAGAGCTGGGAAACCACGCAGCGCAATGGCGCCGACTACCAGGAACAGGAACCGGAAGCTCCCAAGCCCGAAGTTAGCGTGGACGCCCTCTTTGAACTGGTTCGCCACGCCGCCCCTTTCGGCGGTTTGAGCCGCGCGGCCTTCGAAGGTGTCCTCGACCTGCTCAGCGGCCGTTACCCCTCCGACGAGTTTGCCGAGTTGCGGCCTCGCCTCACCTGGGACCGAATACGTAACGTCGTCACCGCTCGCGATGGCGCGGCGCGCCTGGCCATTCTCAATGCCGGCACCATACCCGACCGCGGCCTTTACGGCGTTTTCCTGGCGCACAGCGAGGGCAAGGCTGTGCGGGTCGGCGAACTCGACGAGGAAATGGTCTTCGAGTCGCATTCGAACGAGACCTTCATTCTTGGGGCTTCCACCTGGCGCATCGTCGAAATCACCCACGACCGCGTGCTGGTGGTCCCTGCCCCTGGCGAGCCCGGAAAGATGCCTTTCTGGAAGGGCGATGGGCCAGGGCGTCCTCTGGAGTTTGGGCGACGCATTGGCGCATTGGTGCGCGAACTGCGCGGACTGCCGAAGCCTGCAGCACTGACGCGTCTGGTTACCGAACACGATCTCGATCCCGGCGCGGCAGAGAACCTGATGCAGTTCCTCACCGATCAGGGGGAAGCTACCGGCTCGGTTCCAGACGACCGCACGGTGGTGATCGAGCGCTGCCGGGACGAACTCGGCGACTGGCGGGTATGTGTGCTGACGCCCTTCGGAAGCCGCATTCACATTCCCTGGGCCATGGCGGTGAGCGCACGGATCCGGGCCGCGGGCGGACCGGAAGTGGAGACGCTTTGGGGCGACGACGGCTTTGTATTGCGATTCCCGGACACCGACGAGCCGCCCGATCCGGATTGGTTTCTGGTAGAGTCGGCCGAAGCGATGCAATTGGTGTTGCGCCAGTTGGGCACCACGGCGCTGTTTGCGGGCCGTTTTCGAGAGGCCGCGGGCCGTGCGCTGCTGCTGCCGAGGCGTCGCGCCGATGCCCGTTCGCCACTGTGGCAGTTGCGCAAGCGGTCTTATGACCTGCTGCGGGTTGCAGCGCGCTATCCGTCGTTCCCGTTGCTGCTGGAGGCCTATCGCGAGTGCCTTCGGGATGTCTTCGATATGCCCGCGCTGGTGGAAATCCTGAAGGAGGTAGAAGAGCGGAAGCTCCGCGTACACGTGGTGGAGACACAGAAGCCTTCGCCCTTTGCAGCCTCCCTGTTGTTCAGCTACGTGGCCAACTTCCTCTATGACGGAGACGCGCCGCTGGCCGAGCGGCGGGCGCAGGCGCTGACCATCGACCAGGAGCAGTTGCGCGAACTGCTTGGAGAGACAGATCTGCGCGAACTGCTGGATGCCGAGGCCATTGCCGAGGTAGCTGAGATGGCCCAATGCCTGCCAGAGACACATCGCGCTCGTTCGGCGGACGGCATCCACGACCTCTGCCTGCGGTTGGGAGATTTGTCGCGAGAGGAACTGGCCCGCCGGGTGGCTTCGCCGGACGTTCTTCAGCACGTAGACCGGCTGGTTCGTTCTCGTCGGCTGCTTGAGCTGCGCATTGCCGGCGAGCGGCGCTTGATTGCGGCCGAGGATGCGGCACGGTATCGCGATGGGTTGGGTATTCCGCTGCCGCCGGGGTTGGCTTCGGCGCTGTTGGAGCCGGTGGCCCAGCCGGTGCGGGAACTGGTCCGTCGATACGCACGGACTCATGGGCCTTTCACGCTGAGGGAAGCCGCGGATCGCTTCGCACTTGACACCGCGGCGGTGGAGAACGCGTTGCGTTTGCTGGCCCACGAAGGCCGCGTGCTGGAGGGTGGCTTCATTCCCGGGGGCCTTCATCGCGAGTGGTGCGATGCGGAGATTCTGCGACTGATTCGCCGCAAATCGCTAGCCCGCCTGCGGCGCGAAGTGGAGCCGGTGGAGCAGCACACGCTGGCGCGCTTTCTGACGCATTGGCAGGGCCTGCTGACGCCGCGCCGGAGCGGAGCCGGAAACCTGGACGGCTTGCTGGATGCGATCGAGAACCTGCAAGGGGCCCCGCTGCCGGCCTCGCTGGTAGAGAGCGCGATTCTGCCCGCTCGCATTGCCGGGTATGAAGCGGCGGGTCTGGATACGCTGATTGCCGCAGGGGAAGTGGCCTGGGCGGGCGTGGAGCCGATCGGCGAGCGCGATGGCCGGATTGCGCTTTTTCTGGCCGACAAGATGCCGCTGCTGGCGCAACAGAGACCCCAGACGGAGCCGCTGACCGAGCGCGAAGAAAAGCTGCTGGCGGTGCTGGATGCGGCCGGCGCCAGCTTCTTCGACTCCATGCATCAGGCGGTCGGCGGAGGGTATCCCGGCGAGACCATCGAGGCGCTGTGGAGCCTGGTCTGGCGCGGATTCATCACCAACGATTCGCTTCACGCGCTGCGGGCCTATATCGCCAAGCCGGACAGTGCGCGGGCTCCGCGCAGGCTACAAACAGGATCGGTGTTTCGGTCCCGGCGGACGACGCCTCCGACGGCGCAAGGACGCTGGTCGCTGATTCCGCAGCGCGCGCAGAAGGGGAGTGAGAACGGCCCGACGGCCACCGAAGCGAGCCACGCTCTGGCGTTGCAATTGCTCAATCGCTATGGCGTTTTGCTGCGCGAATCGGTGGCTGCGGAAAACGTGCCGGGCGGATTCAGCGCCGTTTATGACGTGCTCAAAGCTCTGGAGGAGAGCGGTCGTATTCGTCGTGGCTACTTTGTGGCAGGCTTGGGCGCCACGCAATTTGCCCTGCCGGCAGCGGTCGATCTGTTGCGCCAGTTGCGCACAGCGCCGCCGCAGGAAAAGCCCGAGTTTGTGCAACTGGCTGCTACCGATCCAGCCAACCCTTACGGCTCCGTGCTGCGCTGGCCGGAGCTGCCGGTCGCCGACGAAGACGCGGAGACGGCGCCGCGCTTGTTGACGCGCGCGGCCTATGCCGAAGTGATTCTGCGCAACGGCCAGTTGGTGGCCTGGCTGCGTCGGGGCAATCCCAACGTGCTGATCTTCTTGCCTGCGGAGGACCCTGAGCGATCGCAGACAGCCGCAGGTCTGGCGCATTTTCTGTGTGCGCGCGGCCAAGAGCGGTTGCGCGGAGGCAGCCACATGGGAGCGCTCATCACCACCATCAATGGCCAGCCGGTGGCCGCGCATCCCATGGCGCATTTCCTCATGGATGCGGGCTTTCACGCCGGGCCTTTGGGCATGCACCTGCGGCGGATTCTGCTGCCGGTGGCGCATCGGGGCCAGATCTCCGGCGAGGTGCAATAGCTCATGCCCGAAGGCGATACCATCTTCCGCACCGCCCGGGCACTGGGTCGCGCGCTCAGCGGCAAAGCGGTTACGGGCTTCCGTTCAACTTACCCGCTGCTGACGCGCTTCCACGACGACACGCCGCTGACCGGGCAGACCGTCGAGCAGGTAGAATCGCGCGGCAAGTGGCTGCTGATTCATTTCTCCGGCGGAGGAACGCTGGCCACGCACATGCTGATGAGCGGCAGTTGGCATATCTACAGGCCAGGCGAGCGGTGGCAGCAGCCGCGTTTCAACATGCGGATTGTGCTCGAGAACAGCGAATACATCGCAGTGGGATTCCGCGTCCCGGTGGCCAAAATGCTGAAGCCGCAGGAACTGGCTCGAGCCGCCAGGATTCCCGTGCCAATCATCGATGTGCTCAGCGAGAGTTTCGATGCGGTCGAAGTGGCGAGGCGCGTGAGGGCACATGGCACCGAAGAAATCGCCGATGTGCTGCTGCATCAGGAGGTGCTTGCGGGCGTGGGCAATGTTTTCAAATCGGAGATCTGCTTTGTGACCGGGACAAACCCGTTTTGCAGGGTTGCAGCGCTCGATGAGGCCAAGGTTGCGGCGCTGGTGGCGACCTCGCAGAGACTGGTTTGCGCCAATGTTCTGGAAGATTCTGGAGATGCGATTGTGACCTATGGAGGCCGCAAGCGGCGCACCACACACGAGTCGGACCCAACAGCCAGCCTTTGGGTTTACGGCCGCAAAGGAGAACCCTGCCGTCGCTGTGGCGAGCCGATCCGCACGCGCCTCCAGGGACCTGACGCACGAGTGACCTTCTGGTGCCAAGTATGCCAGCCGATGCCTGACGGTTTGGAAGTTGACGGGTGAGAACGAGGTTTGATGGCGAGGTCTTCCCGTCAACACGCGCTATTTTTCTATCGGATAGGACGAAAAGCCGGGGGAGAGATAGGGCGGCGGTGTTCTCTTCGGCTCTTGGCCCTCAGACCCTCACAAAAAGGCCTTCAATTTCTCAATGATGAAGCGCAGACCTTGCCGCAGGGCTATAGCGATTCCAGAATGACTGTACCCAGGAACCGCAGCGTTCAAGTCGAAGCGACCACAAGGAGCGGCGACCCTGCGCGATGCAAGACAGGGCACACCTATTCTGGAATCGCTCTAGCCCTGGTCGAATACCAGTTGAAACCTCTCTCGAACTGCATAGCGCGAACCGGATGGGTCGAGGAAGCTCTCGTATAGGAGAAACTCACTGGCGACAAAGCCGGTGCAACCCGGTTGTCGGACCGCGGCGGCGTTCAATGCCGGCCAACCTTTCGATCGACTTCTGCCTTTCGCTCGGGCAAGAGTGATGTGAGGCTGGTAGGTGCGAGTCTCAGAGATGAATCCGCAAGCAGACGTTGCCGAGGAGACCTTTTGCTGGAGTCGTTGGAGTTGGAGTGAGACTTTGACGCCGGCAAACACAATGCCGCTGCGCTCGAAGAATCCAAGGTCCTCAAGTTCTACAGGTACGGGTGGCAGAGAAAGATCCCGGAGGCGTTCGACGACGCAGTCATATTGCTCTTGGCTGGCGCTGCCAAGAAACTGCAACGTGATGTGCCAGGATTCAGGCGCCGACCAGCGGAACTCGTTGTGCAGAGGGCGCAGACGATGCGTGGCTTGCAGAAGCTGCTCAGTGACTTCGTCCGGTAGAGGCACTCCGACAAAGAGGCGCATGGAATCACCATCGTATCGCTGCCTGAACGGCGCCTAGAAGATAGCACCTAGTTTCGCGAAGGATTCCAGTTCGAGCAAGTGCTGTCCCGGCGGCGCGGGGTCGAGCGATGCGTGCTCCAGAACCCAGGTGTCTTTGTGGAAGAGAAATACGGCATGAAGGCCGGCGGAGAGTGCGGGGTTGATGTCGCTCTTGATGCTATTGCCGATCATCCAGCTGGTGTGCGGGGCCAATTCATTGCGATGGATGACTTCGCGGTAGGTGGCGGGATCTTTCTCGGCTACGATCTCGACAGCGGAAAAATGCGGGGAGAGCCCCGATCGGGCGAGTTTGTCGGCCTGCTCGGCCTGGTTGCCCTTGGTCATGAGAATGAGTCGGTGCCGGCCGGCAAGTTCGGCCAAAGTCTCGGCAACGCCTGGAAGCAACTCGATGTCCTGCTCGGCAATGGAGTTTGCGAAGCTGAGGATGCGCTGCGACTTCTCTTCAGTGACCGGATCGGGGCTCAGGCGGCCAAAGCAGGTAACCAGCGAGCGGGTAAAGCTGCTGAGCCCGTAGCCGTGCGCGAGGATGGTTTCGCGCTCCACCCCATTCAGCGCCTGGCGCACCTCCGCGGGCGTGTAATTGTGATGGTTGAGATAGCTGATAAATGCGGCGATGGCGCGTTCGAAATAGATGTTGTTTTCCCACAGAGTATCGTCGGCATCGATCAGCAGGGTTTGGCCGGCAGGGAATTGAGGCATGGTCTCCATACTATCGAATCGGAATGGACAGCTCACGGGCCCTACAAACCCTGCTCGGGGAGAGTGTAGTCCAGCGAGTAGATATGTTTACCGTTGACGAGCGTGATGGTCATGGCGCCAGTGATGCCGGCCAGTTCTCCAGTGCCGGAGCCGGGGACTACTTTGATCGAGAGGTCGTAACTGCCTTGGCTGATGGTGCCGAAATGCTGCAGCGCGAAGGAGCCGCTACGGCCGTGCAGAGTTCCTGTGATCTGCTCCATGGCAACATAGCCGGCATTGCCCTCGGCAAGCTCGCCGGCGCCGATCATGACACCTTTCCCGGTAGCCTCCAGGTCGCAGTGGAGTTCCTTGGTAAGGGAGTAGCGTCCAATGCTGGTGCCGCTCGTGGCATCGTCTGAGGGCAACGGCGTCGTTTTGACGTCGAAGGTTCCTTCCGCGCGTCTTGTCATCTTGGGGCCTTTCGATTGAGGTTGGAATAGGGTCCGGCCAGATTCATGCGTCGCCAGAGAGATCGGTGAGCACATGAAGACCTGCGCCATTCCGCATCTAGTCTGACAGCAGAGGGCGGCGCAAGTCACCCGGAAAACGAGACTCCGCCGGCCTTGGCCGATTCGGGTTCAGTGCGAATCGGTCAGGGCCGGCGGCGTGGGTAGCTCCAGTTATTGCTTCGGTTGCGTTGCCAGCCACAGCTTCAAGTTGGGTTCCTGCAGGGTCCGCAGTTCGATGCAGCCGTTGATCTGCTCGATGGCATGCTTGAGGGCGACGTCGGCGGCGGCGACCTTGTGAACCGTGAAGAAGTTCTTCACGTCGTCGCGGTCCTCGGCTGTGCAGAAGGCGCCGGCAGAGCGGACCAGGATGCCACCCATCTCTGTGGTGAACTGGGCTTGGACTTTATCCCAATGGGCCTTGATATATCTCCACGCCTGGTCGCGCGTCTCATCCACCTGAAGCGGGATGGCGAACTGAATGGCCGCATCCTGGTTGCGCACCTTGCCGCTGGCCGCGTAGTCCAGGGAGCGTTGCACCAGGACCGGGTCCTGGAACTGGCTGAGCAAACGTAGCGCGTTTTCCTGGTACTCGGGGTTGGTTGAGGTTTCAAAGATCTTTTGCAACTTGTCAAACAACGCCGCGTCCCCGTTGCGGGCGGCAACGGAGAGGGCCGTCTGGCCGAGCGTTGCGTCAACGGAGCCGGGATCGGCCAGGTAGCTGTCCGCAATCTGGCGGGCTTGGGCGAGTACGGCGGGATCTTTGCCATAGTAGCCGAGGACGCCAAAAAGCTGGGCGCGCAATTCGCGGGTGTTGGGCGAGTCGGTCTCGGCTGGAGGACCGATCTTGGCATACTCCGGTGCAAAGGTGCGGCGTATCCATAGAGCGAGAGCCGTGCGCTCCTCGGCATTCACTGCCACCCGGTCGGCAATGGCATTGACGCCACCAAGAGAAGAGCCCACAACCTGGGCGTTAGGGTCGGATTTGACCGCGGAGACCAGGTTGAGGAAGTCGCCCACTGTGGCTTTGTTGGCGCGGACCTGAGCCCACTCGTCGCCGATGAAGGGGATACGTTCGACAGGGCTAAGTTTGGTTTCGACGCCTGCTACCAGAGCTGCGTACAGCCGGGGCGTGTATGCGCTGCGGTAGTAGCCATCGCCGCCCGCATTGGCGAAGAAGTCGCGGCCCGAGACCGGCAGGACTTTATCGCCAGGGGTGAGAACTTGGCACTCCGAGACCCCTGCGGTCTTGAAGCAGACAGGAAGCGTCCACTTCTGGGCCGGATCCGGCTGGATGCCCGGGCTCAGGAAGAACCGGTTCTGATGGACCTCAACCTTGCCATGGTCCGCTTCGCCAAAGGTGATGAGTGGTTCGCCGGGTTGGATGACCAGGCTCTCCATGATCTTGTCGACAGGTTTTTGACTGGTGGTGGTTTGAGCGGTCCAGAAGTCCTCAGCCGTTGCGTTGGAGTAGAGGTGGGCGGAGAGATAAGCATGTACGCCCTTGCGGAAAGTCTCCGGTCCAAGATAGTTTTCAACCGTCAGCAGGACGTCGCTGGCCTTGCCGTAGGCTATGCCGTCGAACATCTGGTTGATCTCGTCGCGGGTTTCGGCCTTTGCGCGAATGGACCTGGTGGTTGGCAGGGCGTCCAGGTTCAGGGTGTCCTGCTCGTCCGACGCCACCGACTGGTCGATGTTCCACTCCGGATGCATGGCGGCTACCGGCTTGTTCTCCATCCAGGTGGCGAAGCCTTCATTCAGCCACAAATTGTCCCACCACTGCATGGTCACCAGGTCGCCGAACCACTGGTGTGCCATCTCGTGGGCAATCACCAGGGCGACCTCTTTCTTGGAACCAACCGATGCCGTCTTGGGATCGAGCAGCAGGTCGGTCTCCCGATAGGTGATGGCTCCGAAGTTCTCCATGGCGCCGGCCTCGAAGTCGGGCAGGGCAATCAGGTCGAGTT
>CAZLMY010000149.1:0-12163 GCA_964560845.1 uncultured Occallatibacter sp.
TAAAGCTTGAAAGCGAAAACCCCACCGGCAGCATGAAAGACCGCATGGCGCTGGCGATGATTGAGGCAGCGGAGGCGGACGGGCGGCTCAAGCCGGGCGGTGCGGTGGTGGAGTACACCGGCGGCAGCACCGGCGTTTCGCTGGCGCTGGTATGCGCGGTGAAGGGGCACCCGCTGCATATTGTTACTTCGGACGCTTTTGCGAAGGAGAAGCTGGAGCATATGCGGGTGCTGGGCGCGAAGCTGCAGATTGTGCATAGCGAGAGCGGCGGCATGACCGAAAAACTTACCCGGGACATGATTGAAGCGGCGCGGATCGTGGCCGAGGAGACCGGGAGCTACTGGACCGACCAGATGAACAACCGCGACCAGCTCACGGCCTACCAGGAATTCGCCGAAGAGATCTGGATCCAGACCGGTGGCGAGATCGACGGCTTTGTGCAGAGCGTGGGAACCGCGGCATCGCTGCGGGGAATCGGCGAGGGCCTTCGCCGGCGTAAACCGCAGATTGCGATTGCTGCCGTAGAGCCTGCCGAGTCGGCTGTGCTTTCAGGCGGACAGCCGGGAGCGCACAAGATGGATGGCATCGGAGCGGGTTTTGTGGTGCCGCTGTGGGAACCCGCTCTTGCCGACCGGATCGAGCAGGTTTCAACCGAAGAGGCCAAAGAGATGGTGCAACGTCTGGCGAAGGTGGAAGGCGTTTTCGCCGGCACCTCGACCGGCGCCAACGTGGTGGCCGCACTGCGCCTGGCCGAAGACATGGCGCCTGGTTCGACCGTAATCACCGTCATGTGCGATACGGGGATGAAGTACCTGAGCAAAGGTTAGACTGCCCTATTTGGGTTTATCGTGCCTTCCCGGGCTGATTTCTTCTTCTCCCGATGAGCAGGTGGGAATTGAAACGGGTTGGCATCAAAGAACAGCGAGTTAGCATCCGCTTTGCGGAGGCAGCGAGTTAGCAAGTTAGCGCTTCTGCGGGACGGGCATCGAGAAGCCCCTTCCTGCCGGCGTCAGGTTGAAACAGGTTGTTGTTTGTACTGACACCCATCCTAGTGAATAGATGCGCCTGTCCGTAAACGAACGCGGAATTGCAAAAGCGGACGATGCTCCACCGGTTTTCAAGAGCAGATGCGCGTCGGAGTTCGCGTAAACCGCGCTGACTCGCTGACTTGCCGACTCGCCGACCTGCTTATCGAGTGGCGGCCAAATTGCTTCTACGGAATAGAAAGTCCCTGCCCGGAGGCAAGCCATGGCCTATTTTGAGCGGATGCGCGATGTAATTTCGACCCGGTTCAGTCCGGACATTATCAAGCAACGGACCGAAGCGGGTTGGCAGATGGTGTCGATTGAATGGCGGCGCGAACTGCCTGAGTCGGAGACCCCGCCCGAGGGCGGATTCAGCGAGGACATTCCCTACGGGCTGCGGATCTCCAACGACTGCGCGCGGCTCGAAGTGGATCAGGCGGAGCATCAGGCGTTGATGCTGATGATGGAGCTGCTGGTGCAGGATTTCTCCTATTCCAGCATTGTGAGCGACCTGAACGAGAAGGGCTACCGCATGAGGGATGGACGGCCCTGGAACCGGGTTGCGGTCTTCAACATGATTCCGCGGCTGATCGAGGTGGGGCCGCGCTTCTTCAACTCCGAGGAGTGGGAGAAGCGGCGGCAACGGTTCGCCAAGGCCAAAGCGCCCGAGCTTTAGGTCCGTGGCCGGGCGTGTTTGCGCTCTCCCAGGTCCCAAAAGCGGGACCTGGAGCACCCGGCTTCGATCTGTGGATGCGGCCCGGCGCTCCTAATCTGCGCGTCCGACCTTGACCAGGATCTCGATCGAGCGCTTGCGCAGTGCGGATTCCGTGGCGGCCTTGCGCGGCCCGTCTTCCACGCCGTCGCCAGGCATGGCCAGCGCCTCGCGCCATGCCTGGTCGAGGCGCCTGGCCTCGGCCTGAAGGGTTGGACTAACCTGTGGCGAATCCAGAGTCGCGATGACTCCGATTTCCCTGGCCAGTTTGTGATAGGAAAAAGCCCAGAGATTGGTGCTGGAATCGTCATGATGCATGTAGAAAGTCTCCCGTATGCATGAATTTGTGCCACCCTATTGAACCGCGCGGCCGCCCGGCTCTTTGGCTAATAAACTAGTGGATGCACCCGCGCGGTGTCGAGTTATCTTTGAGGCGCCTTGCAGGCGGGCGGCAAGCCTAGCCAACCTGGAGCAGGATCTGGATGGAACGCTTGCGCACCGCGGCCAGCCGCAACGCTCTTGGCGATTGGTTTTCGATGCCCTTTTCCGCTGGCTTGAGCGCATCGCGCCAGTTTGCGCAGAGGCGGCCGGCTTCAGCGCACAGAACTGCACCGATTTTCGCCGTGGGGCCGTCGGCTAAAGCTTGGATTCTCTCTGAGAGTTGCGACGAGGAAAGCAACCAGACATTGTCTTTGGAATTGGTATGATCCATGCGAGTTTCTCCGGCTTTTAGAAAGACATGCGCTTCCGCGCGAGCCGGACTAACTCCAGGCGTCGTGCCGCACATGAAAGAGGGTTTGAAACTTCCCTGATGCTTTCGGGCGTCCCAATGTCGGGTTTGTCCCGGTTACCGGACTGTCTTGACTTTAACCGGGACCATTCGATGAGTCTGTGCTGTCTTGCTCAAGGGGCTGCGCGCAACTTGCCGGACGCTATTTGAAGATAGGTCCCAGTGAGCCGGGGTTGTCGCCCAACTGGGGGTCGACGCGGAAGTCCCAAACCGACTGGTTGATGTCTTCGGCCGACAGGATCTCGACCAGAGCATATTCGCCGATAAGCAGTTTCTGCTTGGGCTGGATGCGAAGCCAGTGCTTGCCCTCCATGACCTCGACCTTGGTGGGGATCACGTTCTCGTCCTGGGTCACGGTGCCGGTGACGCTCATGTGGATGGCGCCGACAATGCGCAAGGCGCGGCGCTCATCCACGCGCACAATGGCGAACCCCGAAGTAGCCGAATGCGCGCCATGTTTGCCGTTCGCAACATCCTTGGCGCCATTGGTATTCACCGTCATGGCATGGGAGATGACCTTCTCGGCATCGTCGCGAGCGTTGAGCGAGAGATAGATCACCGGGTCGTTCACGTGGAGATGGACCTTGGCGTGCGCGCCCTCGAGTTCCAGGTTGGCTTTGGCGCCGGCCAGGGGATTCAGGGTGCTGAGGCCGCGCTTGTTCTTGGCGTTGATGGCGAGGTCGACCGGCAGCAGTTCCACCAGTTCGTCCTTTCCCTCATAGGTATCGAGGGCGAAGACGCTGTCTTCGTCGGGCAGTTCCAGGCCTTTGGCCACCTCGGGCATGCGCGCTTTCTGCTCGTTGCGCTCGGCGGCCTCTTCGTTATCGATGCTCTCCGCCTCCTTCATGGCCGGCGAAACCTCTTCGGCAATCTGGTTGGCGTGCTCCCGTTCCCACTTGCGGGTGGCATCCCAGTCGACCAGATTCTCGGGCAGTTCTTCCCAGTCGCCGCCGCGCTCGACCGATATATAGCGCACTCGGTCGCCGACAACCTCGTATTTCCGCACCAGTTGGTAAGAGCCGTCTTTGAGAATCAGACGGTGGTTGGCGCCCACGCCGGGCTCTCCCGGCTTCAAGGGAAGTGGCTTTTGCCCGTTCAAGGACAAACCCAGAGCAGCCAGCAGCAGCACGGCCAAGCCAACGGTCAACAAACGCCGAAGATCATGCATTTGGATCATAGCCCCACAGTTTAGACGAAGCACCACCTGCGGTGGGGCCAACTTTTTCTGAGGTTGGAACGGACTATTTGGGGACACCGTCTGTAATCCAAAAAACTCCACCTGCGGTGGGGCCAACTTTTTCTGAGGTTGGACGGACTAATTGCGGACGCCGCCTGTAACCCAAAGAAAACCGGCTGCATCGAATACTGTGTATTCTTGAAGTAGAGGTAGCTGGTTGGCAGGGTTCGAAACACATTTCCGCAGCGATTCCCGCACAAAGCCTGACGCTTTGCGGCTGGTGTCGGTGGTGTGTTTTCTGCTGCTGGTGCTGCTGACGTTTGTCCAGGTGGCGCATACCCACCCGTTCGACAGCGATGCCGACCATTGCCCGCTATGCATCGTGATGCATTCGGCGGCGCCGGTGATAGCGGCGGCCGCAGTGGTGCGCCTGGTGCAGGTCGGTACTCCCGCGCCTTTTGTCGAGCCACGCGACCTCATCCGGCACTGGCATCCCAAGCTCTTCACACGTCCCCCTCCGGCCGCCTGCTAGGGCATTTTTCCGGGAACCGGCCTTGTCTGCCACTCGCTGCTTCATGGAGCGGGGTCTCAAGCGTATTCGCGCAGCAGGTTGGCCAAACTGGAAAAAGCCCCGAAATGCAAAGAGGATGCCGCGGATCTCCCCGCGGCGCGTCCAGCGCATTTTCAGCCAAGTTTGGAGGCTTCCTATGCCGTTGACTCGCGGCGTTATTCTTAGCACTTTTATTTTCTTTGCCTTGACGATTCTGACCTTGACCTCGGCTGCCCAAAGCGGCAATGCCGGCATCGTGCGCGGCACGGTCACAGATCCATCCGGCGCCGTGATTCCCGGCGCCACAGTGCATCTCAGCAACCCGGCCAGCGGCCTTGACCGGACGGCCACGACCGACGCCTTGGGGCAATTCGTCTTCACCAATATCCCCTTCAACCCGTATCGCGTGGGCGTCTCCGCTGCTGGATTTGCCTCGTTGAGCCAGTCGTTCGAGATCCGCTCGACGGTGGGGATCGGCCTCAAGCTGGTTCTGCGAATCGCCGCGGCCGCTTCCACGGTGACCGTGGAAGCTAGCGGCGACCTGGTGGAGACCGACCCCACCTTCCACACCGATGTGGACCGCGACCTATTCATCAAGGTGCCGCTGGAAAGCCAGTCCTCTTCGTTGAGTTCCCTGGTGACCGAGACCACTCCCGGGGTGGCCGCGGACTCCAACGGCCTCTTCCACGGTCTTGGCGACCATGCTTCCAACTCCTTCTCGGTGGACGGCCAGTCCATTACCGATCAGCAGAGCAAGGTGTTTTCCAACCAGATTCCGGCCGACTCCATTCAGTCCATCGAAGTGATTTCCGGCGCCCCTCCGGCCGAATACGGCGGCAAAACGAGCCTGGTGATCGTGGCCACCACCCGCTCCGGGCAGGGCGTGACGAGGCCCACCGGCAGCGTCAACACCTCCTACGGCACCTTCGGATCGGCGACTGGAGGCTTCGACCTGGCCTACGGCGGCAAAAACTGGGGCAATTTTGTTGAAGTGGACGGGATGAACTCCGGACGCTTTCTCGACCCCCCCGAGTTCGTGGTTTTTCACGACAAGGGCAACGAACAGAACGTCTTCGACCGCATCGACTACACCCTGACCCCGGTCGACTCCATTCATCTCGACCTGAACTACAGCCGCTCCTGGTTTCAAACCCCCAACACCTACGACAATCTCGACGTACAGAACGTGGTCAGCGGCGGCAGCAGCGCCAGTCCTGTCTTCGGCAATGTCGGCAACAACGACCAGCACTCCAAGATCGGCACCTACAACATTTCGCCCACCTACACGCGCGTACTGGGCAACAACGCGGTGCTGAACCTGGGCGCATTCGTACGGCGCGACGACTACAACTACTATCCGAGCCAGAACCCTCTGACCGATCTCGGCCCGCCCACCTTGCAAACCTCGTCGATCGGCCAGAACCGAACGCTGACGAACGCCGCGATTCACTCCGATCTTTCCTATGCCCGGGGCATTCACACCATCAAGGCCGGGACGCAGTATGGGCAGACATTCCTGCGCGAGAACGACAACATTGGCGTTGTCGAGGCGACCTACGCGTTGAGCGCGCCCTGCATGGACGCGAACGGCAATCCGCTGGCGGGCTATTCCAACCCCAGCCAGTGCCCGGGCGGCGCCGCTGGACAGAATCCCAACTACCTTTCGGTGCTGGCGCCATACGACATCACGCGCGGCGGAGGATATTACAACTTCCTGGGCCGGACCGACGTGAAAGAGACCGCGCTCTACGTGGAAGACCAGATCAAGGCCGGCAACTGGCTTTTCAACCTGGGGTTGCGCGGCGACATCTACAACGGCCTCACCGAGGCGACTCAGGCCGAACCGCGAATGGGCATTGCCTACAACATCAAGCCGAGTTCGACGGTGCTGCGCATCTCCTATGCACGCACCCTGGAGACACCGTTCAACGAGAACCTGGTGCTCTCCAGCACCGGCTGCACCAACGCAGTCCTGGCGCCACTGCTGAACTGCACATCCGGCGTATCGGGCATTCTGGACCCCGGTTTTCGCAACGAGTTCCATGCCGGCTTGCAGCAGGCCTTCGGCAAGCGGGTGGTGGTGAGCGGCGAGTACATCTGGAAGTACACCCACAATGCTTTCGACTTCAGCGTGCTGGGCAACACCCCCATTACCTTCCCCATTGACTGGCACAACTCCAAGATTCCCGGCTACGCCGTACACGTGGAAGTGCCTCAGTTCCATAACGTCAGCGCCTACGTGATCATGTCGTCGGTGGCCGCGCGTTTCTCTCCGCCGCAAGTGGCGGGAGCCGGGGCCACGGTGGGCCAGACCGGTTTGCCCTTCCGCATCGATCACGACGAGAAGTTCAATCAGACCACTCACCTTCAATACACGCTGGCGCGCGGCAAGATGCTGAACGGACTATGGGGCGGCTTCAACTGGCGCTACGACTCGGGCCTGGTGGCCGGTTCAACTCCGTGTTACGGCGTGACCGATCCAAACTCGCCGTGCGGCAACAGCTCAACCATGCTGAACGGCCAGCCGGCCATCGCTATGGTCGATACCAACATTCCCCCAACCATCAACCCGGTCACAGGCGCCAGCGTTCCCCTGCCTTTGACGGGCGACCAGGAGTTTCAAGCCGGATTCGCCTGTAATGGCGTGAAGGCCGCGCCGGGTCATCCGCTGCCCGCGGTTTGCCCGGCATCGGAGTTCACGTCAAGCCTGATCAACATCCCCGCACCCGGCATGGGCGACAACGACCACAACCCGCAACGCATTGCGCCGCGCAGCCTGTTCGATGCGTCGCTTGGCAAAGAGAATCTCTTCCACACCGATCGCTTCAAGACGAACCTGGATTTGACGGCGATCAACGTTACGAATAAGTACGCGCTGTATAACTTCCTGTCGACTTTCAGCGGAACGCACTATGTGACGCCGCGTGCGCTGACGGCGAAGATCACGTTCAACTTCTAAGCCGGCTCTTGAGAGTGCCGGGGTTCATGCATTCCCAGGTCCCCAAAGGCGAGGGACCTGGGGCACCCGGCGCCAGCGCCGCGGCTCGGACTGAAATCGCGCAGCATCGAGACCGGTAGACTGTTTTTGCGTTCCGAATGCGGGGCCTCTGGAGCTTATGCAGAAAGCCCCAGAGCGGTTGCGGAATAGATCGGCTCTTGAGTTGGAATGACCCATATGTAAGGCCTTGAATAGATACGGCTATCGACCTCCGGCGATTCGCAAAAAGCTCGAATCGGCGAAGGTGGCGCCCGGGTTTAGGTCATGCGCCGGAAGGCCTGCCAATAGGCCGTATAGACGTCGCGGTCGACGCAGGCGAAGATGACCTTTTCAATCGCTGTATTCTTGTTCAGTTCGGCCACCGTTTCCCGCATCGCGATTTCTGCCGCAACCTCAATGGGGAAGCCGTAAATGCCGCAACTGATGGCAGGGAACGCCAGCGTCTTGATGCCGTGCTCGCGCGCCAGAGCAAAACAGGAGCGGTAGCAACTGGCCAACTGGCCCGGCTCGCCGTTAATGCCGCCGTCCCACATGGGGCCGACGGTGTGGATCACGTATTTGGAGGGCAAAGCATAGCCCTTGGTGAGTTTGGCCTGACCGGTTTTGCAGCCGCCGAGTCCACGGCACTCTTCCAGCAACTCCGGTCCGGCGGCGCGATGGATGGCTCCGTCCACGCCTCCTCCGCCTAGAAGAGAACTATTTGCAGCATTTACGATTGCATCCACAGCCTGGGAAGTGATGTCCATTTTCAGGATAGAAATTTTGTTGTTCAACGCACAGACCTTTCCTTACCGACGCGCCTGATTCGCTTAGGGGGTAAAGAATATCTTACGTCTCGCTGTCCAACATTTGCATCTGTTGTGAGCCATGTCGGGTGCCTGCAACGGCTTCTGGTGGCACCGCGGTCTCGATTTCCGCAATTTCATCGGAACTTAACTGAACGTCGAGGGCCGCCAGGCTCTCGGCCAGTTGGGTGCGGGTGCGCGCCCCAACCACGGGCACGATGGAGCTCTTCTTGGCCAGCACCCAGGCCAGGGCCAACTGCACCCTGGTAATTCCTTTCCGATCGGCGATTTGCTTGAGCCGGCCCAGCAGTTCCTGGTTCCTGCTCAGGTTTTCGCCGGTGAAACGCGGCAGAAAGGCGCGAAAATCGCCATCCGGCGCCGGTTGCGAGCCGGACAGAAGGCCGCGCGACAATGCTCCGTAGGTTGTGGCGCCGATTCCGAGCGCATCGAGTGTGGGAAAGATCTTCTGCTCGGGGGTGCGGCTCACCACGGAGTACTCGATCTGCAGGTCCACGATGGGGTGCACGGCTGCGGCCCGGCAGATGGTTTCGACTCCCACCTCCGAGAGCCCGATGTGGCGCACGTAGCCCGCCTGCACCATCTCCGCGATGGCGCCGATCGTTTCCTCGATGGGCACATTGGGGTCGAGGCGCGCGGGGCGGTAAATGTCGATGTAGTCCACGCCGAGCCGTTTCAGGGAGTAGGCAAGAGCGGTCTTCACCGCAGCGGGCCGCGTATCGTAGCCAATCCAGACGCCGTTGGGGGCGCGCTGTGCGCCGAACTTGACCGAGACCATGACCTCGTCGCGGCCAAAGCGCAGTGCCCGGCTGAGCAGCATCTCATTGTGGCCCATGCCGTAGAAGTCGCCGGTATCCAGCAGATTGACCCCTGCGTCGATGGCCGCGTGGATGGTAGCGATGGACTCGGCGTCGTCGCAGGGGCCGTACATGCCGCTCATTCCCATACAGCCCAGGGCAATGGGGAAGACTTCGGGTCCGGTGGCGCCCAATTTGCGGGCAGGTTTTCTTGCCGTCGTCATGGTTTGGCTCCTCGTATCGAGCATCGTAGCCCTGCTTTGGATACTCGGCAAGATGCCCCTCGGTAATGGGTTTCCGGTCACCAACGGTTTTTTTCACCGAACCGAGACCCGCCTCTCGCCCGTCTGCGCAAGCCCATGAATCCAGGCCGGATGTGACAACTGTCACCAGAGGCACGATTTGCCGGTCAATTTTGTGTTTGAATCCGACCGGATCTCTGCCATACTTGATTGTGCCCACCTGGTACGTCCAATCCAAACATTCCAATCAAGAGGTTGCACAGATGTCGGCAAAGTATGTCTTTGTGACGGGCGGAGTTGTGTCCAGTTTAGGTAAGGGTCTCGCAGCCGCCTCCATCGGCTGCCTGCTTGAGAGCCGCGGTTTGCGCGTCAACATGATGAAGTTCGATCCCTATCTGAACGTGGATCCGGGCACCATGTCGCCGTTTCAGCACGGCGAGGTGTTTGTGACCGACGACGGCGCCGAGACCGATCTCGACCTGGGCCACTACGAGCGCTTTACCCATGCGCCCCTGTCGCGCGACAACAACCTGACCACCGGCCGCATCTACGAGCAGATCATCTTGAAGGAGCGCCGCGGCGACTACCTGGGCAAGACGGTCCAGGTGATTCCGCACGTGACCAACGAGATCAAGAACGCCATGCGCAAGGTCAGTTCGAACGGCGCCGACGTGACGATTGTGGAAATCGGCGGCACGGTGGGCGATATCGAGTCGCTGCCGTTTCTGGAAGCCATTCGCCAGATGCGCCAGGAACTGGGCCGCGAGAACACCGTTTTTGTCCATCTGACGCTGGTGCCCTGGATCGCCGCCGCGCAGGAGTTGAAGACCAAGCCCACCCAGCACTCCGTGAAGGAACTGCTGGGCATCGGCATTCAGGCCGACATTCTGATGTGCCGCAGTGACCGCGCTCTGAGCCGCGAGATGAAGCAGAAGATCGCCCTGTTCTGCAACGTCGAAGAGAAGGCTGTGATCGGCGCCCGCACCGTTCCGTCGATCTACGAAGTGCCGCTGGGGTTTGCCCTCGAAGGCGTGGATGCGCTGATTCTGAAGTACCTCCACAAGGAGGCACCAGACGCCAAACTGGACGCCTGGAAAGACCTGGTGGAGCGCTGCTACCACCCCAAGGACGAAGTTCACATCGCCATCGTCGGCAAATATGTGGAGTACGAGGACAGCTACAAGTCGCTGAAGGAAGCACTGACGCACGGGGCCATCGCCCACAATTTGAAGCTGAAGGTCACCTGGATCGAGGCCGAGGGCCTGGAATCGAAGTTCCCTGAAGACCGCAGCTATGAGCAGCAATTGACCGGCTTTGACGGCATCCTGGTGCCCGGCGGCTTCGGCAAGCGCGGCATCGAGGGCATGCTGAACGCCATCCGCTACGCGCGCGAACAGAAGATCCCCTATTTCGGCATCTGCCTGGGCATGCAGACCGCGTGCATCGAGTTTGCGCGCAACGTCTGCGGCCTGAAGGACGCCAACTCCAGCGAATTCGACCCCGCCAGCCAGCACCGCATCATCTATAAGCTGCGCGAGTTGCTGGGTGTGGAAGAGATGGGAGGGACGATGCGCCTTGGCGCCTGGACCTGCGTGTTGCAGGAAGAGACGCTGGCCTCCAAGGCCTACGGCGGAGCCACCGAGATCAGCGAGCGCCACCGCCATCGCTACGAGTTCAACCGCGAGTATGAAGCGCTCTTGACGGGCGGCGGCCTGCGCCTTAGCGGCACCACGCCGGACGCGACCTATGTGGAGATTGTGGAGCTGCCGGATCACCCGTTCTTCCTGGGCTGCCAGTTCCACCCCGAGTTCAAGTCCAAACCGCTGGAACCGCATCCGCTGTTCCGGGAGTTCATCGTCGCCAGCTACAAGAACCGGCTGGCGCGGGTGGCTTTGGAGAGCAGCGAAGCCGTGGATCTGACCAACGCCCTGTCGTCGTGAGGGAAACACTTCGGGGCATCACCTCGAAAGCGCTGTCATCCTGAGCGACCGGAGCGCAGCGCAGGGAGTCGAAGGATCCGCGTTTGCTTTTCGGTTATAGGGTGAACCCATAGTTCGGACTTCATCGAAGAGGAAGAATCCGCACGCAGGCAGGCCTGAACAGATACTCAGATCCATCGTGTCAAAGCAAGGATGAACGACCCATGATGAAATTCAGCTCAAGAAGAGCCGGTAAATCAAAGAAGAGGCTCGTTTACACCATGGCTGCCCTGGCTACCATGATTGTCTTTCTCCCGTTTCGAGGCGATCCGTGGGCCACTTACGTGGGCGCGTGGGGCGGGTACACGATCTTGGTCTTTGGTCTCCGCTGGGCAAATCGACCCGCGGCCTCATCCGTGCAGAACCCCAAGTCGGCTTCGGCAGTAATCTTGACCCACCTGACATTTCTTGCGATAGCTGCCGGGTGGGTAAAGCTCTGCATCGTCCTGATCCCATACCTGCCCTATTTTCTTCTCACAGAAGATACCAATCGACCTTACTTCGGGCTCTCCTTTCTGGGCATCCTAGGACTCATGCTGTTAGAGGCTGTAGAGCAGCGATATCTTCGACCGGAGCCCGAGGCGGACGGGCTGCGGTCAGCCAACCAGCCTTTGGGATAAGTTAGCCTTGAGAGAGGCTGCTAACTGAGCAACACCGCCCCCTTCACCTTCCCGGCCAACGCGCGGTCGAAGGTGACCAGCGGAATCGCAGCAGCCATTGAAAATGCCGCAAGATAGCCGTCCGCCCACTGCTTGGTCGACACTTCGTCGCGATGGGTTTGCTTCCTGAAGAGTGGGTCGATTCCGCGCGGTTCCTCGATGAATTGCGCTCTGGCTGTCAGAAGAAATGCATCGTAAGTGGTCCAGGCTTCCGCCTGTGTGAGCGCATCCGCGTCCATCGCAGTTCGATTGGTCAACAGGCGCAGCAGACCCAACTGGGTGAAGCGGCAAAAACAGAGAACGGTGTCTCCGTTCAAAGATTCTCCCCAAGCCGCGGCTACATCGTGATGCGGATGAATTGCGTGCGTCAGCGCCAGCCACACATTCACATCAGGGAAAAGGAATGTACTCGTAGACACCTTCCTCGCCCA
>CAZLMY010000150.1:0-12153 GCA_964560845.1 uncultured Occallatibacter sp.
CCGCTTCGCCAACCCTTCGCTTCCTTCAGGCTCATCTTTGGATTAGAAAGGACTGACTGGCCGAGTCCGCGTCTGACCCGCCGCATGAAGCGGTCGTCCGTAGTGAGCAGACTGTCCACTCGAGCCTGTTCGGCGCTAGCCAGGTGCAGAGCATCGAAGGTTTCATAGCCGAGCTTCTCAAGATCGTCAGCGCGCTGGATCGCCTCATCGGTCAGCACGATCCGCTCCGCGGAAAAAGCAAGGAGTTCCAGTACCTCAGGTCGCTCCTCGCTGTAGTGATTATTCAGAATCTCAGCTTCCAAAACTTCGCTGACGATCCATCTTACGGTATCTTGGAAAACCAGGGCGAAGAACTCTTCAACGGCTTGCGATTCAGCACGAACGCGGGGTTGGCTCCCTTCGTCGAAAAGACGTATCAAGGCGCAAGTGTCGAGATAGATCCTTGGGATCGTCGGCATTCCCGATCCATATTAGCCTATCTGCGGGGGTTCCAACCATGGCCATTCTTCATGGGCAATAAAGCGTACGGCATCTCTGAGGGCCGGCCGATGCAGCGTCCTGGTGCTCGGGCTTAGCTGGCGCGTGAAGGTTTGCCCGTTTCAGCGCTCTTTCTGAGGTTCGATGTACGCCCAGCGGGTTTGGCACGAAGATCGGTGTTCCCCAGCGCCCGTTGCCCACGCGACTGATGCAGAATTCGAGACGGACGGTGGCCGAGTCCGGGCGAACCGTGCGGCAGCCGGCTCCTGGCCCAACGCGATACAATCCGTTCTGAAATGTCCACCAAGATCGCTTTTCTCTTTCCGGGACAGGGTTCGCAGGCCGTTGGAATGGGCCGGGACCTGTCCGAGCGCTTTCCCATTGCCGCCCAGACCTTTGCCGAAGCCGACGAAGCTCTGAAATTTCCGCTGTCCGACCTGTGCTTCAAGGGGCCGGAAGACTTTTTGCGGCTCACCGAAAACACCCAGCCGGCCATTTTGACTGTGAGCGTGGCCGCGTGGCGCGTGCTGGCTTCGCAGGGCATTGAGCCGGCCTTTTCGGCCGGGCACTCCCTTGGCGAATGGACGGCCCATGTGGCTGCCGGCACGTTGAGCTTTGCCGACGCGGTGCGCGCGGTCAAGGCCCGTGGCCGGGCCATGCAGTTGGCTGTCCCTGCAGGACAGGGCGCCATGGCCGCCATCCTGGCACTGCCCGCCGATCAGGTAGCCGAAGCATGCGCAGAATCCGCCGCCGAAACCGGCCTGGTGGTGGCTGCGGCCAACCTCAATTCTCCCGGACAGACAGTGATTTCCGGCGCGCTGGCAGCGGTTGAAAGAGCGGCAATCCTGGTGAAGGCCAGAGGTGCGCGGCGCGCCGTCATGCTTCCCGTCAGCGCGCCTTTCCACTGCTCGCTGATGGAACCGGCGCAGCGCGAGGTGGCCCGGGTCTTGGCCGGCCTATCGCTGACGGACCCGCACATTCCAGTAGCCGCCAATGTGACCGGCGGCCTGGTGACCACCGCCGATGCAGCCCGCGACGCGCTCACAAGGCAAGTCACAGGCGCGGTACGCTGGGTAGATTGTGTGCAGTCGCTGGCTGGGGCGGGCGCGGATCTGTTCATCGAAGTCGGGCCCGGCAAGGTGCTGTGCGGCCTGCTGCGGCAGATCGACCCGGCCCTGAAAGCGCTGAATGTGGAAGACGGCGCCAGTTTGGAAGCTACGCTGGCTGCGATCGCTGCAGCCCGATGAAACGCAGATGGCCTGCGCTGGGTGGTTGTGGTTAACGGTTCGTGCTTCCCCGGGTCCCAAATCGGGACCCTGGGGCACCCAGCTCTGGCGGCGGGCAAGAGTGAAACACTCAACCGCTCAGGCCTTGGCGGAGGTTTGAAGCGCCAGCTCTTCTGAGAGCTTGTGGGCATTCGAGGAATGCTCGTGGGCCTGCTTGCTGAGCTCGTGGGCGGACAGATGATCGGCTTTTCCGTGTGCTGCGGCTGCTGCCGCGTGCGCGTGTGCTGCCAGGTTATGAAGTTCTGCTGCTTGGTCGTGCGAGCTCTGAGGCATAGTTATTCTCCTGCACTGTTGGATGCAGCCCACATACGGGAAACCCCTGGGAACTCGTCCAACAAAGAGAATGTACCGGCACAGTGCCACCATCCTTCTCACTTTTTCACTTTTCACGAGCTGACTTCTAGGGCCCGAGGTAGAGTTCCACGCCTGGAGGAGCGAAATCAAGGGTGCTGGTCTTGGGATCGTAGTCGAGATTCAGGGCTTTGCTCTTGCGGCCGTTGATCAACACAGCTAGCAGCAAGCCATTGCCCCAGCGCCGCGCGGCCACAATCTTGTGGCTCTGAATGATGCCGTATTCGTTATCCGGGCTCGTGGAACTCCAGTCGCCCTCGAACCGCGCGAAGGGATACGCACCGCCCTGTTGCGGGTGCTGCTGCCAGTTCTTGTCGTGAATCCAGATGCCGTAGGCCTTGGGCAAGTCGTTCTTTTCCACAGCCGTCAGGAAGTTGTTGACCGCCATTCTGCCGCGCAGATGGCTGGTCCAGTTCCAGGGCCAATCCACCGGCCTTCCGGCCACCAGCCAGAAAGTCACAAACAGGACCAGAAACAGCCCTCCTGCGCTTATGAGCATGATCCGGTGGCGCCGGTCGCGCGCCTCATCGAACACAGGAGCGTCGAGCAAAGTCATCGTTGAGAGTCCTCGGAGTTAGGATACGGCAAGAAACCGTCTGACGGAGCAACCCGGAGGAGATCCGACTTTCGCGATCCCCAAAAGCTGAAGCCGCAGCAACCAACGGCTGCTACGGCTCAAGCCACTTCCAGGAGGATTACTCTTCTATAGACACCGGAGCCGGAATAAATGTTCCCCAGTGTGGGACGGAAAGCAGATTTCTCGGCCGAAGTGCCTTGATAGGGCATGGCCCTCCTCACCGATTTTCGATGCCTTGCTGCAAGGTTTAGCCGCTCCTGTGGCCGGATTGTTTCTGGTGGTGGCGGCGTTCGTTGCGGCTACGGGCCGCAATCTCATGGAATTCGGCTCATACTGCTCCGGGAAGGGCCTTCCGGCGGGAGCCGGTGATGTTCGACCGGGGCCACATCTGCCCGGTACCAGTCGGATTTCTGGCTGGGAATTGAGCTCGGCAACCGGGCGAAATGGGGCAACAGCGGGTATCTGGGAGACTACAGCGTATATTGATGGTTCCCGTCAAGGATTTGTTCTGGATCGTTCGCCGCGACGTGAAACCGGAGAACATTCTCCTGGCCGGCGGCAACGGCGTCCCGCAGACACCTAAACTCCTCGACTTCGGCATCGCCGCTATGAAGGATAGCGCCACGGCCATCAGCAAAACCCACGGTCTGATGCTGACCCCGCCATATGCTGCCCCGGAGCAGTGGAAGGGTTTGTCGGCTCAGGAACTTGATGGGCGGATCTCTACGCACTGGGCGGGGTCCTTTGCGAAATGCTCACCGGCCAGACCTGTTTCCACGCCCACAACACCGAAGGTTGAATGTTCTAGCATCTGCACGAGCAGCCGCAACCGCCCAGCCAACTGCGCGCGGAATTGGCGGATTGGCAGGGATTGGAGACGACGGTGCGGATTTCCGACTCGGCGACATAGGCCCACAGGCCGTCGGGGCAGAGCAGCAGGTTGTCTCCGGGGTCGATGGGGACCATGTCGATCTCGATTTCGACCTGGCCGTTGTTGCCCATGCTGCGGGTGAGAACGGACGTATCGGGATGGGTGAAAGCCTGTTCTGGGGTGATGAGGTTGCGGTTCAACAAGGCCTGGACCGCGGAGTGGTCGTTGGTGATGCGGATCAATTCGGCGGCGTGGACCAGATCAGCGCGGCTGTCGCCGCCATGGCCGATCCAGGCAGTAACGCCGGTAGCATCCTGTTGCAACAGGGCCAACACAACCGTGGAGCCCATTTGCCGGGAAGGGGAGTCGGGGGCGGTGGCAGCGGTAATGATGCTCGCATTCACCATCGCCGAGGCTTCGCGGATGGCCTCGTCTGCCGGGTAGTCGGGGGCAGGGCGGCCAGATGGTTGTAGAAGCCCTCGGCTACCATCCGGGAGGCGACCGCGCCGCCTTTGTAACCGCCGATTCCGTCGGCGACGATGAAGACATCGCCCAGGGCGATGCGGCCGTGGCGGACAGAATCCTGATTCTCTTCCCGTACCATTCCCCGGTCGCATTGTTCGGCAAAGGTGATGATCGGTTGCACAGGACTCAAAAGCTTGCTCATGATCGATTCTCACTCGCAAGACAGAACCTGAGAGTTTCCGTTAGACCGGTTCCACAATTCATGTGCCCTTTGTAGCCTCGTGAAAGGCAGCTTTTTCTAGAGGGAAAAGCTACTTGAGAGCTCTGGGTTCCAGGTATAGCAATTGTGGAACCGGTGTAGCGCGACGCGGTGAATCAAGAGGACAAGATCCTTGCAGGAGGACTTCCGATACTACCAAGGCGTGAGATTTTCTTTGAATGGCGCGTCTCGCGCTCGTTGTTTACTGGGGATCGTTGTCTCGCTTGCGCAGGATGACGATGACCGTGACGATGAGCAGAACCAGCATCCCGGTGAGCACCTGCAGCAGTTCATAAGGCTCGTGGCGGAATTTGACGGCTGCGGTCTTGGAGTTCTTTTCGGGATACTCGGAGTCGAAAGCCGGGCGAGGATCGTCGCCGTCCTTCTTCACGACGTATTTCGGAAAGGATCTATCTGCCGGATCCCCTGATTGAGGGGGAGGCGCTTGGGTTTTCGCGTCTTTGTTCCCGGAGGCGTCCTTGCTTTTCCATTCTTTTGCTGTTGCATCGTCTACCAGGTTGGCCTCGAATGCCCAACGGGAAGGAATGACGATGCTGATGGCCTGACCGGCCTGGGGCATCATGTAGATGGGGCGCAATCCGCCGCCCAAAGCAATGATGGGCAATAGCACGACGGGCAGTAGCGCAATGGCGCTCTCATTGGTTTTGGAGATGGCCGAGATGCATAGCCCAAGGCCGGCGCCGATCATCGAGGCCAGCAGCAGGACGAGGAAGCCTGACAGGAAGTGACCGTGTAGCCCGCACACGAGATACACGATGCCCAGCAGCGCGCCGCATTGAAAGGTGCAAAGCCCCATCAGCACCGCGAGCTTTGAAAACACGTAGGGAATGAGCTTGAGGGTGACCATGCGTTCACGTTTATAGATGGTCCACTCGCCCACAACATCGCGCGCCGCGTTGTTGCAGCCGAACCAGATGGCCGCCACCACAAGCAGGAAATGGACAATGGGCAGCTTCTCAGACAACTCCTCGAAATTGCCAGCTCTGAGCGGATAGTTCACGAGCGTGACAAGCACGGCGAACAGTGGCGCCTGGAGAAGGAGAATGGTGGTCTGGGCTCGATCCTGCAGCTTGACAATCACATTGCGTTTGACCAGCGCGAGCCATTGCTTGACGCCAAATTGCCGGCGCGGCTTTTCTTCGCCGGTTTTGTCCGTGGCGGCCGGTTGCTTGCCGGAACGCTCGGTAACAAATTCCTTCCGGTAGCGGGAGGCTTCGAATCGCTTTCTCCAAAGTTCGGTCCTGCCGTTCTCGGCAACCGTGTTCATGCCGGAGAAGAGCATCTCGGGATTCAAGTCTTGAGGAGGGGCTGGTGTTGCGGCGCCTGCTGCGGGCGGGTTGAAGAACTGGATGGAGTCGGGGAATGCCGGACCGAAGAACACCAAGGCTCCGGGTTTGTCGCCCTTGTCTCGAGAGACCATGAGCAGGTCGTCGAACTGCTTGTAAACCTTGAGGCTGGGCTGATGGATGGTGGTGACGATGGTCTTGCCCGATTTGGAGAGGCCCTTCAACAGATCGACGACGGACTCGGCATCGTAGGAAGACAGCCCGGATGTGGGCTCATCGAGAAACAGCACCGGTGTATCGGTGATCAGTTCCAGTGCGATGTTGACGCGTTTGCGCTGGCCACCGCTCAGAGTCTTGCGTTCCGGCGATCCGATGATGGTATCGATTTTGTCGGGAATGCCGAGGTCGTCAAGGACCTTCCGGGTTCGCGTTTCGATCTCCGCATCGGTCAGGTCGGTGCGCAGCCGGGCAGAGAAGTAGAGTGCCTGGCGGACGGTCAACTGGGGATGGACAATGTCGTCCTGGGGCACGTAGCCCATCTGTTGACGAAAGCGATCGTAATAGTCGTAAAGGCTGGCTCCGTTGAAAAGCACCCTGCCTTCGACCGGGCGGGTGTAGCCGTTGAGGGCCTTCAAGAGGGTGGTTTTGCCGGCTCCGGCAGGCCCCATCAGGGCTACCAATTCGGAAGGGAATACGGTGAGCGAGACCGAGTCCAAGAGCCGTTTGCCGTTGGGCGCGTGCACGACAATGCCGCTGGCCTCGATGGTGACGTTGCCGTAGTACTCCCGCTGCGCCAGTTCGCCGCCTTCCAGGAGTTGGAACCGGAAGCTCCCGAGGCCGATTTCCTGGCCTGGTTTGGCCAAGACTTTGCCGCTGATTCGCACGCCGTCGACGTAGGTGCCATTGCGCGAGCCGAGGTCCTCGACCAGAATTCCTGCGGGCTCTCGAGTCAGGCGGGCGTGGCGCCAGGAAACCATGGGGAAATCGAGCGGCACTTCGCACTTTGGATCGCGGCCGATCTCCATGGTGGTTCCGCGGAAGGAGACCTTGTGGAATGCCGCTTCGCCAATTTCGACTTTCTTTCCGGACGTCAGCAAATGGGCGGCGGATATCTTGTAGGAGCCAAGGAACACCTGGTCGGAGACCGACAAGACGGCTCTCTGGATGCGGTTACTGTGCTCGCCGATGGCTGTTCCGTTGCGCGAATTCCGATCTTCGAGAATGAGCTGTCCGTTCTCTTCACGAATGATGGCATGGTTCCAACTGACCATGGGCAGATCGATCTGCACATCGGAGTCCGGGTCGCGCCCAATGGCAATCACCCGTGCGCCGGCAGCCGGCTGGAACGGCGCGCCGGGCGCACGGCCAGAACCCGGAGCGGATGCGGTGCCCGGCCAGGGCATCTCAATCTGGGTGCCGAGCGTGACCCTCATCCCAGGCAGCACCCACACGGGGTCGCCGGGCGCAATTCTTGCCCCGTTAACAAAGGTGCCATTGGTAGAGTTCAGATCTTCCACTGTGAATCGATTGCCATACTGGGTAAGGCGGCAGTGGTAACTGGAGACGGGGCTCTCGGGTAC
Organism: uncultured Occallatibacter sp.; assembly: GCA_964560845.1. GTDB lineage: Bacteria > Acidobacteriota > Terriglobia > Terriglobales > Acidobacteriaceae > Telmatobacter. The sequence goes on from CAZLMY010000150.1 coordinate 7,174, forward strand.
GACGAGGTCACAATCCCCGGTGCGCCCGATCACCCACGAAGCTTGCGGTCTTAACTCATCTTGGGTCATAAAGGTAAAATGTTGAATTGCTGACACTCTAGCATGAAGGGCTTTCATTGTGCCAAGGGGAAGCTCGGATTGCCTGCAAGCCGCGCAATTCCGAGGTCATGGCGGTAGTCGCGGCAGGTTTGAGCCGTCTGTGCGCAGTGTCACAGGAAATGCTTCAACGCTAACTTCCAGGGAGTTTGCGGAGCAAACAGCGATGGACGAACATGTTATGCTTCCGGAAAACGAGTTGTCAGCTTCGGATAATGCGCAGGAAGGAGGGCCGGCCCTCATAGAGCCTGTTATGAACTTTCCCACCAGCGGCGGTGGAGCCGGTGAAGCCGGCTTTGCCTTGGCGGGCTTTGGAGACCTGGATGCAACCTGTGCATTTGCGTTGAAGCACATGGGCACTCAAAGAGCGCGGAAGGCTGTCGATTTCTGGTTTTTGGAGATTGCGGAGAGTTCGAATTGAGGCTCTTCGAGAAACGCGAGGATTTTAGATGCCCCTTTGCACCAGACGGGAGTGGTTCTTCAAGGCGGGTTCGGGATCGGTAGTTTTTGTTCTTTCCCAGGAGTTTTTGGTTTGGAAGCTGTTCTCAGAAGAACCGCAGATTGCCGCAAGTTTCTAAAGAGGAAAGCAGCAATGAAAGAGCCCACTTTGTTTAGCGAGAGAGCTGGAAGGCCTCGTCAGTCGAGTTTTCCGAACCATGCGGCCCTCGTCCTTCTTGTTGTATTGCTGGTGTTGAAGGTCGTGGCGGCCCAGGATTCCGATTCCCTCTATGGCACGCACGGCGTGAATCCGCAGGCGGTGCGACAAGGGACGCTGGGCAGTTGCTACTTTCACGCATCGATTGCATCGCTGGCCAAGACAGCACCCGGTACTCTGCGTTCGTCCATCAGCCAGAGTTCCGATGGCGGCTACAGGGTGCGGTTCTTTGACGGGCCGGAAGAGGCGGTGTACCCGCAGGACGTTCAATTTGGCCGAACGCACGGCTACGATCGTTCCGACGGCGAGTGGGTGCTGGTGCTGATGCGGGGATACGCACAGCGCACGCTGCGAGCGACGCTTGTCGATACGGTTGAGCACACTTCCTTGATTCCGATCTTTGCGAGGCCAGTTGTTCTCTCTTGGCTCGATCGCTCGGGTCCGCTTCTGGTGGCCTACGATCGCGCCATTCGATCGGTTGTGGGGCAGAACGGATACATGGACAAGACCGCGCTGCAGAAAGGACTGGCGGGTCAATTAGGTGCGTTGGGAATACCCGCCGCCGAGGCCCAGATGCTTGGCGGCTTTCTTGACGACCAGGGATTCTTTGCCGCGCTGGCCCACACGGTGCAGCAGAATGGAGAGGTGTTCGGCGCCTACGCGGGAATGGGACAGGGAGGAATTCCGGAACGAGTGATGCGAGCCATCCTGGGAAGCGGAGGAACGGACGCAGTTGCCAATCGCGGTCCGCTGGCCGAGCAACTGCGGCGATTGCACGCGGGGCGCGCAGTGGTGGTGGCAGGGACCTATTCGACTTCGGAGAACAAGGGTTACGACCACACGGGGTGGTGGGTGCCCAATCACGCGTTCTCTGTTCTGGACTACGATGAAGGCTCACAAACGGTGAGGATGCGCAACCCTTGGGGAACGCACCCCGATCCGGATGGATCTTTTACGCTTCCCATTGCAGTTTTTGTCCATGCTTATGAGTTCTATTCCTACTCCGAATCGCCGGCCCAGAATGCAGGCGTGCGTTCCGGACCCGCGGTGGAGTCGAGAGCAAGTGAGGCCACGCAATGAGTGGCCAAAGCTCGTGATGAAGGTTGAAGTTGCGGCGGCCTAACTGGGCGGCCAAGGGGAAACAGGGGGCGCAGCATGACGAAGACTCATATCGGAGACTGAAAGGAATCGCCGGAAAACTGCCGTCGACCTATGTGAAACTCTTTGACACTTTCCGGGCGACCCGGTGTATCATCCGTTCAGTTGCCCAACATCCCATAATTCCTCCGTTATTGAACCCCGGGGAAACAATGAAGACTTGCCCTGTTTGTCGAGAGAGTTACTCGGGACAGCAGACCGTGTGTCCGCGAGATGGAATCAGGCTGATTGCCGACGACGGGCTGGTGCCGGGTTCGATGGTGCGCGAGAAGTACAGGATTATCCGCAAGTTGGGGCAGGGCGGGATGGGCGTCGTGTTTCTGGCCGAGGACACGCTGCTGGGCGTCCCGATGGCGCTGAAGTTTCTTGCAGGCGATTTGAGCAGCGACCCGGGTAGCATCCAGCGGCTTCGCGACGAGGCACGGGCGGCGTTTCAGCTGCGCAGCGGCAACATTGTGGAAGTGACAGCACTGGACCAAGATGAAAGCGGCAAGCTCTTCATTGCCATGCGTTATGTAGAAGGTCCTGACCTGCGGGATGTGATCGAGGGCCTGGGCGGGCCGATGGCCATCGAACGGGCGATGGCGCTGGTGGGCGGGATAGCATCGGGGCTGGCGGCAGCGCACTCCTCGCACATTGTTCATCGGGATATTAAGCCGGAAAACATTCTGATTGAATCTCTTCCGGGGCGGCCGGAGCGCCCGAAGATTCTCGACTTTGGTATCGCTGCGATTCTGGACGGCGACTCACACAGGATAGCCACACGACGGTTTGTGTTGAGCCCGCGTTATGCTGCGCCCGAACAGTTTGAAGGAATGCGCGCCGCGGAATTCGATGGGCGCACCGACCTCTACGCACTCGGCGGCATCTTCTATGAACTGCTAACCGGGCGCACCCCATACGAAGCCGAGAGCCTGGAGGGCTGGCTTCGCCAGCACCTGCAGGGTGAGATTGTGCCGCCCAGCCAGCTTCGCCCCGAGATTGCGCGTTTCTCAGGTCTTGAAGAGTTGGTGCTTTGCCTGCTGGCCCGGGATCGGGGACAGCGGCCGACCGACGCCTTCGAGGTGATGGACAGGTTGAACGCGATCGGCGGAAGGCCTGCTTCGGCAACGATGCGCGAAACGGTAGTCGAGCTTCCGGCCGAGGCCTGGACAGGCTCGATTGAGCCGAATGCGCCGAATGTGCCGAATGTGGCGACGGGATCGAGGTGGTTCCGTCCCAGGATGGTTGTGGGGCTTGCAGCCTTGCTGCTCGCCTGTGCAGCCTCGGCCTTCTGGCTGTTTGGCCACAAAGCCGCCGCGGGGGGCGTCAGGGACAATGCCGTGCAGAGCCTCGGACACCAGGCGGGGCAGTCGGCGGCCTCGCTTTACCAGCAGGCATGGAATCTGGATCAGCAAAAGGAATTTAGCCGGGCCGCGGAATTCTACCGTCAGGCGTGCGAGGCGGGCGATAACCCGAGCTGTCTGAATCTTGGCATCGATTACTCCACGGGGAATGGCGTGTTGCCCGATCAGGGACAAGCGGCGGACTATTTTCGCAAGGCGTGCGAGGGCGGCAATGCCGCGGGATGCTATAACCTGGGCGTCGACTATCATCAGGGCGCCGGGGTGGGCAAGAACGACGCGCAGGCAGCGAGTTTGTTCCGCAAGGGTTGCGAGGGCGGCAATGCCGATGCCTGTGCCAATCTAGGGGTTTTCTACAATGCAGGCATTGGCGGACTCGATCCCAATCTGACCCAGGCCTCGGCCTTTTATCGCAAGGCGTGCGACGGCGGCAGCGCCATCGGATGCAGCAATCTGGGCAATCTGTTTTGGACCGGGGATGGGGTCGCCCGGGACCGAGTCCAGGCGGAATCGCTTTTGCGCAAAGGGTGCAAACTCGGCAACCAATGGGGTTGCAAACGGATAAAGCAGCTGTTAGCCGGATCTTCTTCGTGAAAGGAATTCTTTCGATGACTCGTCACATCGCCAAGCTCTTGATTGGTTTTGCCCTCATGGTCCCTTTTGTTGTGCACGCTCAAGGATTCGGAACCTTCAGTCAGAAGAAGGTTTTGATTAATCGGCTTCTGCCGCCGACCGTGAATCTGAAGGGCAAGCGGATTCGAGTAGAAGCCAGCGCCGCGGCCGTGCAAAAGGACAGCGCGCTCTTGCAGGACCTGCTGCGCACCAAGCTGATCACGATGATTCAGAAGGATCCGCGGTTCATTCTGGACGAGAACAACGCGGAGACCATACTTCGCTTCACGGTGACCAACTATTACACCGAAAAGTGGATTGTGGGAGCCGGTACCGAGCACGCGCACGACGCCTATCGGGGCAAGATCGAGGTCTCGTATCAGGCTCTGAACACGAGGAATCAGGTGGCGCTCGACTCGGAGAACCTGACGGAAACCGCCGGCATGGATTTGATCGATACTTCCAGCCTGTTTTCGCTGCATACGACGATGCTCTCGCAAAAGAAGAGGGCTGCGGAGATGAGCGAAAACGAGACGCGGGACCAGATGGTTTCCGGGATTGTGGAGCGGATGGGCAAGCGGGTGGCCCCGGTGGACGAGCCTTTCGAGGCTCTGTTGCCGGGCAAGAAGCTGGAGCCACTTTCGAGCCTGGCCGTCAACCACCGCTGGGGTGCGCTGGAAGAGCAGGCCGACAAAGCCGAGAAGCTTCCCAAACCGGACGAGGATTGCTACCGTCTGTATCTGGTGGCCCTGGCCAAGGAAGCCCAGGCCTACGAGTTGACCCACGAGGCAAACGACCAGACTCTGGGCAAGCGCAACGACATTACTCCGCAGCAAGCCGAAGCGGACGTTCAGCACGCGCAGAAGTATTTCGATGAAGCGGGAGCGATCTACAAGGAGATTCTGGCAACGAACCCGCGGGAAAAGGAATTCCGCGCCGGCGACACGCGCATCGAGGAGGCGGAGACGATCTACGCGACAATCGCGCGCTTCAAGCAAGAAGCGGCAAGGAAGCAAGAAGCGATATCGGCCGCGAGCAAGAGCATTCAGGCCGAGACGAAGCCCACTAGGAGTCTGTCGGAGATAACCGGGCGTGATTTTGTGGTTTGCTTCTGTG
>CAZLMY010000151.1:0-12147 GCA_964560845.1 uncultured Occallatibacter sp.
CCACCCTCACCTACGCCAAGCAGAGCCGCCGCAAGGTGCGCTGGGTGCTGGCTGTGCCCGAGGGCAGCGGCTTTGAGAAGGCCGAAGACCTGGAAGGCAAGATCGTGGCCACCGAGTTGGTGGAGGTGAGCAAGCGCTATTTCGCCGCCAAGGGCGTGAACGTGAAGGTTGAATTCAGCTGGGGCGCAACGGAAGTGAAGCCGCCCACACTGGCCGACGCCATCATCGAGATCACCGAGACCGGCAGCTCGCTCAAAGCCAACCGCCTCAAGATTATCGATACGGTCATGGAGAGCGAGACGCACTTCATCGCCGGCAAGCCCGCTCTGGCCGACCAGTGGAAGCGCGAGAAGATCGACCAGATCGCGCTGATGCTGCGCGGCGCCATCGATGCGCAATCGCAGGTGGGCCTCATGCTCAACGTCAAGCGCGAAGACCTTGAAGCCGTGCTGGCGGTGTTGCCCGCTTTGAATTCGCCCACCGTCTCGCAGCTCAGCAATTCGGAGTGGGTCGCGGTGAACACCATCGTGGAAGAGCGCATTGCCCGCGACGTAATTCCGCGTCTCAAAGCCGCCAAGGCCACGGGCATTGTCGAGTATCCGCTGAACAAGGTTGTGCTGTAATACCGTGATCGCATGATTTGGTAATGGCCGCGATGTAGCGCCGGCCTCCTGGCCGGCTGTAACGCGGACGTCCTCGTCCGCGCTCGTCCAGAATGAGTTACCAATTCATGCTGTGTGCCCCCGGTCCCTCGCTTTTGGGGACCGGGGGCACACAAACATTCCTACCAACACCGGGCTCGTATCGAGATGGTGAGGCATTCATGAGTGGCTGGAACCATAACATTCACTATCACCACATCCTGCTGCGGGCTGTTCCACCTGTTTGTGTTCGAGCTCTCGACGTAGGTTGCGGCGAAGGTCAACTGGCGCGAGAGCTTGCCGGTCACTGCCAGGAGGTGTTTGCCATCGACGCCGACCGAGCTACCGTGTTGCGCGCCAGGGCGGCCAGCGAGACGCAAACGCGGGTCTCGTTCATTGAGGGAGATGTCATGAGCTATCCGTTTTGCGCCGATAGCTTCGATCTCATAGCGGCGGTGGCATCGCTTCACCACCTCCCGCTCAGGCCGGCAATTGAGCGCTTCCGAAGCCTCTTGAAGTCCGGTGGCGTTCTTGCCGTCATCGGTCTCTACCGCCTGGACACCATAATAGATTTCGCAAATGCCGCTGCCGCTGTACCAGCAAGCTGGATACTTCGTCGCCTCCACTCTTTTGCGAAGATCGAGGCTCCAATTCAGAAACCGAAGGATACGTTATGCGAGATACGAGCCGCGTTTCATTCGCTTCTCCCCGGCGGCACGTTCTGTCGACATCTGTTGTTCCGGTATTCTTATGTGTGGCGCAAGCCGTAGATCGGTGAAGGGACCTTCGCTTTGAGGGGGCTGCAATGCGCCATTTGCACTCAGACGGCGAAGCTGGAGAAGAACGATGAAGCTGATTCGAACCAAAGGGCGCGGCGCTCAACAAACAGCAGAGACCCTTGCCGCACTGGAACAACGCGGTGGCTCGGCGCTGGACACAGTGCTGCCCGCCGTAAAGAAGATTGTTGCCGATGTGCGCAAGAACGGTGACCGGGCACTGCTGCGCTACGCCGCCCAATTCGACGGCCTCGACGGTGCGTTGCAACTGCGCATCACGACCGAAGAAATGGCGGCGGCGTGGGAATCGGTTACGCCCGCCATGCGCGCTGCTCTGACCACCGCCGCCGAGCAGATTCGAGCCTTCGCTGTGTGCCAGTTGCCTGCATCGTGGAGCGAGGAGCCCGTCCCCGGTCTCATGACCGGCCAACTTGTGCGGCCGATCGCGGCGGTTGGATGCTATGTGCCCAGCGGCCGCCATCCGCTGCCCTCCACGCTGCTGATGACCGCCATCCCCGCGCAGGTTGCCGGGGTTCAGCGCATCGCCGTAGTCTCGCCCAGGCCCGCGCCGGAGACACTCGCCGCGGCGCATTTGCTCGGCATTACCGAGTTCTATCGCCTGGGCGGTGCGCACGCAATCGCAGCGCTGGCCTACGGCACTGCATCGCTGCCGCGCGTAGACAAAATCGTTGGCCCGGGAAATCTCTACGTTACCGCGGCCAAGCGATTGGTGGCATTCGACTGTGCCATCGACATGCTTGCCGGACCGACGGAGATTGTGGTCACCAGTGAGCGTGGACGTGCCGCCGACATCGCGTCTGACCTGGTGGCGCAAGCCGAACACGATCCCGAGGCGCTGGCCATCTTCATCACCACGAATGCCGCGTTAGCGAAAGAAGTTATCGTGGAAGCCAGGCTGCGCAGCCGCCAGAATGCGGTCGCGCGCGAGGCACTGGATCGTAACGGATTGGTGATCGTCACCTCCACTGTCGAGGAAGCACACGCCATTACCAATCGCCTAGCCCCGGAGCACTTGACCGTAGATGCGGCCAGCGATCTGGACTGGGTGTGGAATGCGGGCTCGGTGTTTGTGGGCCGCTGGTCGGCGCAGCCCATGGGCGACTACATCTCCGGCCCCAACCACACGCTGCCCACCGGCGGCATGGCGCGGGTACGCGGCGGCTTGAGCGTCAACGACTTCGTGAAGCTCATCACCGTGCAGCAGTACTCGGCACAAGCACTGCGCGCTCTGGGTCCAAAAGCGGCGCTGTTGGCGGATGCGGAAGGGCTCACCGGCCACGCCGAAGCGATTCGCACTCGCTTGGCACCTGCGGTGCGGCCATCTCGGCTTGCCCCGCAGAAGGCCCAAGGGAAATCAAGGAGGCCGCGTGGCTGAAGCTGCGAGCACAAACACTGCTCTGTTGAAGGGTACGGGCTTTAGCCCGTACGTTAGCGCCGTGGAAGAGACTGGGGCTTTAGCCCCTGAGGGCAACTCTCTAAGCCCAAAGCCGCGCGCCCGCGTGCAGGCCATGAACGAGTACCACCCGCCTCTCGGTTGCCGCGATACGCTGCGGCTGGACTTCAACGAGAACACGCTGGCCTGTTCGCCGGCAGTCCACGAAGTGCTGGCCGGCATCTCGACGGCCTCGCTCACGCGCTATCCCGAGCGCGGACCGATTGAAGCTATCGTGGCCGCGCATCTGGGTCTCGACCCTGCGCAAGTTGCGTTGACCAACGGCGTGGACGAAGCCATTCACGTCCTCTTCGAGACCTTTCTCGAAGCGGGCGACGAGTTGCTGCTGCCTGTGCCGACCTACACCATGTACGAGATCTACGCCTCGGCCACCGAGGCCAACGCCGTTCCCATTCTTGCCGGGGACGACCTGGAGTTTCCCTACGAGCGGCTACTGGCGGCCATCACGCCACGCACCAAGATCATTGCCATCGCCAACCCAAACAGCCCTTCGGGGACCGTCGCGACACGTGCGCAACTGCTCGAAATTGCCGCCCGCGCGCCACATGCGATTCTGCTTGTCGACGAAGCCTACTTCCACTTCTTCGGCGAGACGGTAATGGACTTGGTCGGCGTGATTCCCAACCTGATGGTGGCGCGCACGTTCTCGAAGGCTTACGGACTCGCCGGCCTGCGGCTTGGCTTGCTGGCCGGGCCGGTGGAGTTGCTGCACTGGGTGCGCCGCGTGCTTTCGCCATACAGCGTGAACTCGCTGGCGTTGGCCTGTCTGCCGCCCGCGCTCGCCGACACGGCCTATCTGGATTGGTATGTCGGCGAGGTGCTGGCGGCGCGCACGGAGTTTGAAGCCGCAATCGATGCGGTGGGCTTGCGCCACTGGCCAAGCCAAGCCAATTTTGTCCTGGTCGACATTGGCCCGCGCCACGCGGAGTTTGTGCGGTTGATGCGCGATAGGGGCGTGCTGGTCCGCGACCGGTCGAGCGATCCCGGCTGCGACGGTCGGGTGCGCATCACCGTTGGTACGCGCGAACAAATGCAAGAGGCCATTGTTGCTCTCAACAAAGCGATGGCCGCGCTCAATCGAAATGGAGAGGAATAATGGACAGCGAAGAAATCACGCAGCCGGAGGAGAATTTCACTCCCCGCATGGGCGCCGTTGAGCGCAACACAGCAGAGACGCGCATTGCCCTCAACCTCACTATCGAGGGCAGCGGACAATACAAGATCTCCACCGGCATTCGCTTCTTCGACCACATGCTGGAGTTGTTCACGCGCCACGGCGCCTTCGATCTCGATCTCAAGTGCGAGGGCGATCTCGACGTGGACCAGCACCACACCGTGGAAGACGTGGGCATTGCGCTGGGCGAGGCCTTCGATCGGGCGCTCGGCGACAAGCGGGGCATTCTGCGCGCGGGATATTTTCTGATGCCCATGGATGAGACCCTGGCAGTTGCCGCCGTGGACCTGAGCGGGCGCGCGGCCTTCGCCGTCGAGACCAAGGTGCGCACGCGCCTGGTGGGCGATTTGCAGACTGAACTGGTCGTCGATTTCTTTGAAGGCTTCGCCCGCGGCGCGCGCGCCAACGTGCATGTGAAGACCATGTACGGGCGGTCCAATCATCACAAGATCGAGGCCATCTTCAAGGCCTTTGCGCGGGCCATGCGCGTGGCCTGTTCACGCGACAAGCAGTTGGGCGAGATGCTGCCGTCGACCAAGGGGCTGCTGTAACAAACAAGGACGGTGAAGGGTACGGGCTTTAGCCCGTACATAAGTCGATCCTCATTCATGCGGGCTTTAGCCCCTGAGGGATGATTCTCGGGAGATTTCTTGCTAACCAGCTGATTCGGCTGGCAAATGAAATGATTGAAAGTGCATTCCCTCAGGGGCTAAAGCCCACCGTCCTTTTGCTGCTCAGGATGTACGGGCTAAAGCCCGTACCCTTCAACTAAAGCCCGTACCCTTCAATCCATCGACTTATTCGGAGATTCGCTGATGCGTGTAACGGTGATTGACTACAAAGCAGGCAACCTGCCCAGCGTGCTCAAGGCGCTGCGCCATCTCTGCGCGGAAACCGTGGTCACCTGCGCCGACCTGGCTCCTGTGGAAGCTGCGGAGCGTATCGTGCTGCCCGGTGTGGGCCACTTTCAGGCCACTCAATATCTCGACGCAGTCGGCCTCACCCCGGCCATTCGCGCGGCGATTGCGCGGGGTGTGCCGTTTCTCGGCATCTGCGTGGGCATGCAGTGGCTCTACGCTGGATCGAGCGAAGCGCCGCAGCAGCCGGGCCTCGGGCATTTTTCCGAAGCCTGCGCGCGGTTTCCGGAGAGCACAGAGAAAGTGCCGCATGTCGGATGGAATTCGCTGGAAGTGCGCGCCGGATCGCGGCTGCTGGCGGGCGTTCAACCCGGTGAGTTCGTCTACTTCACCCACTCCTTCAAAGCCCCCGTCACCGCCGACACCGCGGCTACGACGTTCTACATCGAGCCGTTCGCGTCGGCTGTCGAGCGCGGCAACGTGATGGGCGTGCAGTTTCACCCGGAAAAATCTGGGGCAACGGGCCTCAAGATTCTGCGCAACTTCTTGGAGGTGTTGAGATGAAGATCGAATACTCTTTTTCTCCAGAAGTCATCAAAGCGATGTGGAGGCATTATCGTGGGTATACTACGATCTCTATTGCTAACGCACGAGTGTGGTATGTTGCCGCGCCGACGATAAGTCTCGCACTTCTACTGTCGGGACTTTGTTTTGGCTATACATGGCTTCAAACACAAGGTTGGAAGTTTTTCTTCGCTTCTCTAGTAGGTATTCCGATTCACCTAGCATTTGATAAATGGAAATTTTCTAATTGGGTAAAGAATGGTTTTCTACAGGGTACAGAAGGTGGGATTTACAGCCTCATTGCGAATGAAAATGAACTTATTGTCGCAAAACCTGATTCGATTGAAACGCGATTGAGTTGGAGTGCAATTACGAACATTATTCAAAATGAAGTCATTACCATTATGTATCTTAGTCTCGGTGATTGTTTCTATTTTCCTACGAATGCGATGACCACAGAACAACGTGCAGACTTCGATAAACTTATCGCAGAGCACGTAACTAGGGGGAAGTCATGATCACCAAACGCATCATCGCCTGTCTGGATTGCCGCGACGGACGCGTCGTCAAGGGCGTGCAGTTTGTCGATATCGTTGACGCCGGGGACCCGGCCACGCAGGCCGCGCGGCACGCCCGCGAAGGAGCGGACGAGATCGTGCTGCTCGACATTACAGCAACGCACGAAGGACGCGCCACGCTGCTCGATACCGTCCGCCGCACCGCGCGCGAGCTGTTCGTGCCCTTTTGCGTGGGCGGCGGCATTCGCTCGGCCAGCGATGCGGCGCAGGTGTTCGAGGCTGGCGCAGACAAGGTCAGCGTGAACTCAGCAGCTTTGGCCAATCCTCAACTCATCGACGACATCGGGCGCAGCTTTGGAGCACAGGCCGTGGTTTGCGCCATCGACGCACGGCGCGACCCGCATGCCGCCGATCCCGTCCGCGATGCCCAGGTCTATGTGCAGGGCGGGCGCAAGCTGGCCGGCCGTCGCGTGGTGGAGTGGGCGCGCGAAGCCGAGCAGCGCGGCGCGGGCGAGATTCTGCTCACCAGCATGAACTCCGACGGCATGAGGACGGGCTTCGATTGCGAGTTGACCGCGGCGGTGAGCGAGGCAGTCTGCATTCCAGTGATCGCCAGCGGGGGAGCTGGGACCGTCGAGCATTTTGTCGACGTGTTCGGACGCGGCAAGGCCGATGCGGCGCTGGCGGCAAGTATCTTTCACTTTGGCGTATCGAGCGCGCGTTCGCTCAAAGAAGAGCTGGCCAAGGCCGGCGTGTCCGTGAGGCTTCCATGCTGATTCCTTCCATCGATTTGCTGGGCGGCCAGATCGTCCAGCTTGTGCAGGGCGAAAAACTGCGCCTCGCGTTCGACGACTTCGAGTATTGGATCCAGAAGTTCTCCAAGTTCCCGCTGGTGCAGTTGATCGACCTGGACGCCGCCATGCGGCAGGGGGATAACTCCGTCCTCGTGGCGCAGATTGCCAAGCGGTTGCCGGTGCAGGCCGGCGGCGGCATCCACTCCATTGAGCGGGCAAGGCAGGTTCTGGAGGCGGGGGCGCAACGGGTGATTATCGGGTCGGCGCTGTTCTCCGCCGAGGGCGGGGTCAATACGGATTTTGCGGCGTCGCTGGCAGCGGCGGTGGGCGCGGACAAGGTAGTGGCGGGCATCGACACCAAGAACGGCAAGATCGCTGTGAAGGGCTGGAAGGCGCAGGTGGCTCTGACGCCGGACGACGCCATTCCGCAGCTTGAGGCTTATGCCGCTGCGTTTCTCTATACGCACGTGGACGGCGAGGGGCTGCTGGGAGGCTTTCCCATCGAAACCGCGGCGCGGCTGCGCAAGCTGACCCAACGGCAAATGATCGTGGCCGGCGGCATCCGCAGCCAGCAGGAAGTGGACGCGCTGGACGCGCTGGGCGCCGATGCGGTGGTGGGCATGGCCGTTTATACGGATCTGCTCGCAGTCTGATCCACGGCTAATTGACGGCCCGGCATTTTCATTGCAACTCGGCGGGAAAGCCTCTTGACCCTGGCGAGAGGTATGCTGGATGCGTTATCTTTCCCATCCCAGGCGAAAGGAAACCAATCCATGCCAAATCGACAGAGCGGGGTACGGCTAGCCAAGAGGCTGGACGAGGTGGGATTCTCCGACATCGTGCAGATCCGCAACAAGGTAATGGCTCTGCGCACCCAAGGCCTGAAGGTGCATGCTCTGCACGGGGGCGAGCCTTTCTTCGAGACGCCAGAGGCCATCAAATATGCGGCCATGAAGGCACTGGTTGAGAATCAGACTCACTATGCGCCCTCCTCCGGGCTGCCGCAGTTGCGTGAGGCGCTGGTGACCAAGCTGGCCGCCAAAAACCATCTCACCGTAACGGCCGACGAGGTGCTGGTGACGGTCGGCGGATCGCAGGCTCTATATGCCGCCTTCCAAAGCGTGCTCGACCCAGGCGACGATGCGCTGGTGTTTTCGCCGTTCTGGACCCCCATCGGCGACCTGGTGACCGGCGCCCAGGCCAGGCCGACTCTGGTGCCAACCAGCAGCGCGCGCCGCAACGGGATTCGCAATACGTTGGAGCAGTTTTCCACGCCCAAGACCCGGGCCATCTACTACAACACGCCGCAGAATCCCAGCGGCGTGGTGTTTACCCGGGCCGAAGCCGAAGAGGTGGCGGCCTTCGCCATCGCGCGCGACCTGATCGTGATTGCCGATGAAGCGTACGAGGACCTGGTCTACGACGGCGAACACGTCTCCATCGCCTCATTGCCGGGGATGGCGGAGCGGACGATTACCTGCTTCACCTTTTCGAAAACCTATGCCATGACCGGCTGGCGCGCCGGGTATGCGGTGGCCCAAGAGCCGTTTATGACGGCACTGCGCAAGATCGTGCTTTACTCCACCAACGGGGTTGCCACGCCGGTACAGTTTGCCATGCTGCAGGCGCTGAGCACGCCGGAGGCACAGATCGCGCAGCTTCGGGAGCAGTACCGCGAACGGCGGGATCTGCTGGTGGCCGGGTTAAACGAGGTGGGGCTGGAGTGTGCCGTGCCGGCCGGGGCTTTTTATGCCTTTCCCAACGTGGAGAAGATCCACAAGAAAAGCCGGACCGCGGCTGAGATCTTGCTGGACAAGGCACATATCGCCACCATTCCCGGGTCGGTTTTTGGGGCCCAGGGCGAAGGACACCTGCGTTTCGGCTATGCCATCACCACCAAAGAGATCGAGGACTGCGTGGAGGCGCTGCGCAAGTTCTTCGCGTAGTTTGACCGGCTATTCCTTTGTCTCGCCGATGGCGCGGCTGGTTTCAACCCGCGACGCGCGCAGCAGCCGCGCAATCTGTTTGAGGTGCAACTGGACGGCGTATGCGCGCAAGATTTCGGCTTGCGAAAAGCCGATTCCCGTGTGCCGCACCGACTCCAGGCGTGCTTCCAGGTCGGCGATGTCCTCTTCCAGGCTCATGCTCGGCGGCACGTCGAAGCTCCAGTCGTGGATACGGGTGGCAACGTGCTGAAATCCGGTGCAAATGTCCCTCGTCAGCTTGCCCAGAGCCGGCTCCAGTTGCAGCGCGTAGTCGAACTCGCTGGTATCTTTGACGCTGAACTCCAGCGCTACCAAGGCGTCAAACAAGGAGCGCCCGAACTGCGAGAGCATGCTGAGGCCTTCGCGCCATCCCGGGCCGCCCGAAGGCTCGTTTCTCGCCGCTTCAAGCAACTGGTTGTTTCCGCGGAGCATGGCCAGGGCATTCTCTCTCAGCTCGTGCAGGTTTTCAGCAGGGGCACCGCGAAACCCTTCCAGGATTGCCTCGAAAAAGTTGCCCAGCACCAGGAACTCCTGCGCCAGCCCATCGCGCAGCCGCAGGCGGGCGCGATCCGGCAACACCAGTGTGGTAACCGCCAAGGCCACCACAATACCGAGGATGACTTCGGTGACGCGATCGAATGCCAGTTCCCAGCGCGGCCCGGTCTTCTGGACCAGCATGACAATGGTAATGGTGACTCCGGCCAGCCGTGAGCTGCTGCGCAACCCCATCAAACCACAGGCAATCACCGCCGCCAAAACCGCCGCGATGTAGTTCCAGGGCAGCGCGCCGAACAAGGAGAACGAAAACCCGAAGGCAGCGCCGATCAAGGTACCCAGAAGCCGATCCCGCGACGCGTTGACCGTGGCGCCCACATTCGATTGCAGCACGATGATGGCGCTGATGGCTCCCCAATAGCCGTCGTGCAACCCGAACAACCGCGATAGCAAGACACAAAGGGCCACCGCGAGCGCGGTTTTGGAGGCGTGAATCAGCAAGCGCCGGTGCTCCCAGGATAGGAGGCCGGAAGGCCGCGAGTCGCCTACCCGCTGCTTGATCGAGAGCAGTTGTTGCGACCACGACTTGTCTGTCTTCAAGCGCATGCTTGCTCCCGGGCGGCGAGGCTTCTCATATCTATAGCATCGCCTGACGGCCCGGTTCCGAGCGTGATCCATCTCACGTTTTATGACCGATTGCGTCCATTTGGCATCGATTTGGGTTGGCTCCAAAGGCGCAGAAGGGCAGTTGAACGACACTACCGTGCCAGCGGCCTGCTTCGGTCATTTTGCGGCTTACTCTAGAGCCGCGCCGCGATGACGGCAAATTCATTAAGGATCAATGCATCTCCAACAAACCCTCAGTCATCCATTTCATCCAACCGCTCTAGTTTGGGTACCCAACAGGATCGCTCAATGGAGGCTCGATTGAACTTGATTCGCCCTTTTTCTGTGCTGGTTATCTTGCTGTTGTTGTGCGGTCGCGTGGTCGCTCAGCAAGTTGCTACCGTGAGCAGCGACCTGCCGGATGCACCGAAACCGGCGGCCGGCGACCCACAATCTGCAAGAACAGCTACGACGCAATCGGGAGACTTTGAAGGTAAGCAGACCCGGCGCATCCTGGGCATCATTCCAAACTTCCGCTCGGTGAGCGTCGATGAGAAACTGCCGCCGCTTTCAAGCCGCGAAAAGCTCAAACTGACACTGGAAGACAGCTTCGACTACTCCGATTTCATTTATGTGGGCATCCTGTCAGGCATCTCTCAAACGGAAGGTTCCTATCCCGAGTTTCACTCCGGGGCGCCGGCCTATGCTCGCTATTACTGGCACAGCTTTGCCGATACCCTGGATGGCAACCTGATGACCGAGTTTCTGCTGCCGTCGGCCACCAGGGAAGACCCTCGCTACTACACTTTGGGCCGTGGGGGACTGCTGAAACGGGCCGGATACTCGGTGACCAGGCTGCTGGTGACGCGCAACGATGCGGGCGGAATGGCTCCCAACGTCTCCGAAGTGGTGGGCAACGGCGCCGCCGCGGGCCTCTCTGGGCTTTACTACCCGAGCCAGGAGCGCACCTGGACCAAGACCGGACAGCGCTGGATCACGCAGATTGGCCTGGATGGGTTTTCAAACATGATCAAGGAGTTCTGGCCCGACGTGAACGCGCTGTTGTTTCACAACAAGTACTGACCGTCGAGCAGGACCAGGGCGTGGCCCCCGTGTAGCATAAAAGTGAGGAGCCCGGGCCATTCGGGCTGAATCAGCCCATGCTACGAGTCGGATACCCCGCAGTTTTCCCTCCTGAACTTCTCGGCAGCTTTCCCGCCGGAATCGAAATGATTCCTCTGCCCAATGGATTGGATCACGACGTAGACATCGATGTCTGGATTCCCGACCCCTACTCGACGCGCGCCATTCCCCTGTGGCCGCATCTACGCGGGGTCAAGCTCATCCTGTCTCAGATGGCCGGCACGGAATGGATTCCGCCCCTGGTTGGCCCGCACGTCACCATTTGCAACGCTCGTGGCGCACATAATATCTCCACCGCAGAGTGGACGCTGAGCGCGATTCTGGCCATGCTCAAGCACTTTCCGTTCTACCTGGATGTGCAACGTGCCGGCAAGTGGAAGATGCGCTTTCAGGCAAGTGCCGACTATGCCGCGCTGACCGGGGACCGGCGGCCGCTGTACCCGCCCGTCATGCTGGAAGAACTGACGGGAAAGACGGTGTTGATGGTGGGCTACGGCTCCATCGGCAAAGAGATCGAGCGCATGCTGGAGCCGTTTCACGTTGATCTGCTGCGCGTGGCGCGTACGGCACGGACCGGGCCTGAAGTCCATGCCGTGGGAGAGCTTGACAGCCTTTTGCCGCGCGCCGATGTGGTGGTGCTGATTCTGCCCGCTACGGCGGAGACCGAAAAGCTGATCGGAGCACGCCAGCTTGGTTCGATGAAGCAAGGGGCATTGCTGGTGAACGCCGCGCGCGGCCCGATTGTGGACACGGATGCGCTGGTCGAAGCGCTGCAGGCGGGCCGGCTGCGCGCGGCTCTCGACGTCATGGAGCCGGAACCTCTGCCCGACGGGCATCCCTTGTGGAGTTGCCCCAACCTGCTGATTACGCCCCACATCGGAGGATCGAGTCCGCAATTTGCAGTGCGCTCGCTGGCGACGGCAGCCGCCGAGCTGCGGCGCTATATGGCCGGCGAGCCGCTGGAGAACGTGGTGCAGGCTGCCGTCTGAATGGCATGGACTCGGCTCGCCCGCCCGGGCAGGCCGAGTCCGCCTCGATTACTTCTTTCCGGCCGCCGACAGTGCGTGGATGACCGCATCGAGCGCGGGTTCCCAGGCGGCCAACCGCAGGCCGAAGCGTT
>CAZLMY010000152.1:0-12096 GCA_964560845.1 uncultured Occallatibacter sp.
CAGCCCATCAAGTTCATCGGCGTGGGCGAAAAGCCGGACGCCTTCGAGCCCTTCCATCCCGACCGCATCGTGGGCCGCATCCTGGGCATGGGCGACATGATGTCGCTGATCGAGAAGGCGGAGTCGACCCTTGACCGCAAGAAATCCGAGGAGTTCGCCAAAAAAGCGCTCTTGGGAGACGGCTTCACGCTGGAAGACTTCCGCGACCAGTTGCGGCAGATCAAGAAGCTCGGCTCCATGGAAAGCATCCTCAAGATGCTGCCCTCGGTCGGCCCCTTCGCAGGCCTCCAGCAGGCCTCGAAGAACGTCGACGAAAAGCAGTTTGTGCGCCTTGAGGCCATCATCAATTCCATGACCCCCAAGGAGCGCCGCAACCACGAGATCATCTCTGGCTCGCGTCGCAAGCGCATCGCCAAGGGCAGCGGCACCGAAGTGCAGGACGTCAACAACCTGCTGCGGCAGTATGCGCAGATGGCCAAGATGTTCAAGCAGATGGGCAGCGGCGGCCTGGCCAAGAACATGATGCGCGGCGGCCTGGGCGCCATGGGCATGGGCGGCAAACAACGGTTCGGACGATAGCAGTCCTGGTGGAGTCGAGTTTTGAAAGGGCACGACTTGAGTCGTGCCGCAAATGACCAATTAGAAGCGATGGGCTTTAGCCCCCGAGGGAAGTTCTTTGGGGGCGCTTCCACCACAGGCGTTAGGATGATCGACTATGGCACTGACCGTTGAACAGATTACCACCGCAGAAGACGACAAGGCTCTATTCGACCTGCTTTCAGCCGAGTTGCAGCGCCTGCTTCCGCAGGAGGTCCAGGACGATCCGGACCTCTACTATCGGACTCTCGGCTCGCTGCCCCCCGGTCTGCGGGCCATGGCGGGCATCTACTTCTTCGATGTCAGCATGACCATGGATAGCCTGGCCTGGCACTTTGGCAACCAGCACGATGTGCGCGACGTGGGCGAAACCCTGAGCGGCCTGCGCGAGTTGGAATTGACCGAGATCGCCGGGTATTTCGAGCAGACCTGGAAGTTCCTGGAGCCCCACCGAGCCGCACTCGAGAGCGGTGACTTCGGGGGCAAGGAATTCGGCGACTGGCTCGTAGACATCGGCGTTCAAGAACTGACCGACCCCTGGGACGACATCATCGAGGAGCGCAGCGAACAAGGCGGAGAAATGGGACTGCTTTCATCCTGGCCCGTCTATGCTCGCAAATACCCCGAACGGTGCGTTGTTGCTGTGTAGTATTAGTCCATACCCTCGGGCTGTCATCCTGAGCGAGGCGCTTTTCAGCCGAGTCGAAGGATCTGCGTTTGCTTTTCGGTGAAGAAGAGGAGGACGACGATGCGCAAGCTGACAGTCAAGAATTTCTCGGTCATCAAAGACGCCACGCTGGACTTCGGCAAGATCACCGTCCTCATCGGGCCGCAGGCCAGCGGGAAGAGCTTGTTGTGCAAGCTGGCGTATTTCCTGGGGAAGGAACTCGTCGAGCTCGCAGTTAGCTCTATTTTGAACGGGAACTCATGGGATGAGTATTTGCTGTCTGCAACCAGAGAATTCATTGATCGTTTCACCGGAAATGGGTTGGTTTCACAAGGTACAATGCTCACATTCTCCTCGCATAATTATGAAACCTCACTTGTTTTTGGGGATGGCCCAATCTTTCCCGAATTCCAGTTCGAGCCGCCTTTCAAACGACAATATGAGCTACTACTAAATGATCCTCGTCAAACTGTTCCGTCAGCGTCCGGAGCTTTCATCCCCGGCGGCATCGATTCTAGTATCCGCCAAGAAAACATTTGGATAGCGCTGAACCAAGTCCTCTCCAATTCAGCTCTTGATGGAGTTCTCTACATTCCTGCGGGTAGAGCTTTTTTCACAAATACGTCAAAGGCAATTGCGGTACTGCAAAACGTTGGAATCGACTCAATTACACGCGGTTTCGCGGGACAGATTCAATGGGATACACGGTGGAAGAGAGGCCTGTTAACATCGGGGCGCGGCGTCACACATGAGATCAACAGATGTATGGCTGATATATCGCAAGGATTCGTCATGACTGATTCTGGCGCTCCGCGCTTCCTTGCCTCTGACGGTCGCAAACTTCCATTGGAGGTCCTATCAACGGGCACTCAGGAGATGATGCCGCTTTTCAATATCCTGGAGCAGTTGATGTACTTCCGTGAACATGGCGTAGAAGCTGCGCGAGCCGTTTACGATCCACCACGCCCTGAAAGACCAGCGAGCAGCAGGCCGTTTCTCTACTTGGAGGAGCCAGAAGCGAATATCTTCCCCAAGACCCAATATGATCTGGTGAAACTATTTGCATGGCTTGCAAATGATGAAATCCTAGACTTTTCTTGGGCAATCACCACCCACAGCCCCTACATCCTCACCGCCTTCAATGACCTGATTAAAGCGGGGCAAGCTGCCAAAGCGTGTCCCGAAAAGACTGCTGAAATCGAGAAGATTGTTCCAAAGCAATACTGGATCAAGGAAGATGATTTCGCCGCTTATGCCTTCGACGGCAAAGACGGCATTCTACATCCCATCATGGACAAGGAAACGGGTTTGATCAACGGCGATGTCCTTGACGACATCTCTGAAACGATCAGTGGCGAGTTTGGCCAGCTGCTGGATATTCAATATGGGGATTAGCGCCGGGCCGTGCTTTGAATGGAAATCAGGCACCAGAATCACGACTCCGACGGAGAGCGGAAAGACGGCGGCCTTCAACAATCCCGATGGGAGGAAGGTGCTGCTGGTTCATGCGGACAAACGCTGCCGCAAAGGGCGTGACAGCTGCGAGGACTGCTTCTTCGAGCCAGACCAAAGGGTCGCCGACTTTATCGTCTGCAAGCCGGGCCTGGTCGATGTCATAGTTGAGTTGAAGGGCGGAAAGGTGATCGCCGCCGTAGAGCAGATCGAGCAGACGATTCCTGTGTGGCGTGCACACGAGTGCTGCTCTGGCAAGATTGGCGCACTCATCGTGAGCAGCCAGGGAGCTTCGCACCCGAGCATGATGACGAAACTGCAAAAGAGACAGGAACAATTGCTGAAGCGGGGAATCCGTCTCATTCATGTGGCTAACAAGAACCGCACCTTTGAATTTGCTGAGTTCGTATAGGAAAGCTCGCATGACTAGCCTTCAGGAACAACTCGACGAAATTACGGCCAACACGCGCCTGCTGGTGCAGGCCGAGCGGCTGGCGGTTGGCGAACGCGCCGTTGAAGAGCTTTTTGCTACGGGGATCGAGGAAAAGATCTTGCCGGTAGGCGCGAAGGCTCCCGAGTTTGCGCTCAAAGACGCGACCGGACGCCTGGTGAGCAGCGAAGACATGCTGGCTCTGGGGCCGTTGGTGATCAAGTTCTTTCGCGGACGCTGGTGCTCTTATTGCGTTACAGAGCTGGAAGCGTGGCGCGACCTTTATGGGCAACTGCGCGAGCGGGAAGCGCTCATGGTGGCTATCGGCCCGCAGACCTCGCGACAGAGCGACTTCATGAGCGGCCAGCACGGGTTGCCCTTCCCGGTGCTGTACGACCCAGCCTGCGCATTGGCAGAGGAGTTCGGCCTGGTCTACACCGTGCCCGAATACCTCCGCGCCTACTATCTCTCCATCCTGGTGAACATTCCGTTCATCAACGGAGAAGCAAGCTGGCGGCTGCCCATTCCGGCCACCTACGTGATCGGCCGCGACCGGCACGTCCTGTTCGCCGAGGCCCACGCCGATTTCCGCGTGCGTCCAGAGCCAGAAGAGGCCCTCGCCGCCGCCTTGGCGCATCACGGGCACTGAGGCAGCCGAAACGCTGCTCAGTGTGACGGGGCAGCGCCATATTGCAGATTCAAAATCCCCAGTTGATAGCCGCTGCGGCTTGGAAACTTGAGTGAGTCCGGGTCTCCGGAGGCCTGCTTTGGCGCCAGCAGACGCCACGCCTCAGGCGCTTGCCATGGGTCGTAGCCCGCATTGGCCATCAAAGCCAGCGCTATTCGTCCTCGCTGCTCTTGTAGCCGCGCTTCCATCTCGTGGGCAATGACGAGCGCTCCAATATCCCCGGCCAGGCCGACTCCCGGCACCAGCCATCCTGCAACTTCGACAGCCAACTCGCCGCCCACTAACTCACGATTCTCCGCGATCAGTCGTGTCGACTGTACCTGGATGTTCAGCGCCACTCCGTCGGCCAGCACGGCTGCCAACTGGTCGTCATTCGCGAGCCGCTCGACCACCAGCCTGGGCACCAGGACCAGCCCCTGCCAACAAGAAAGATCCGTCCGGATTCTGGCTTCGTCCACGGCATAAAACCGGAATTGGATCTTCGCGGGATCATCGTCTGCCAATAGCTTCTGGTAGGCAGGCACTACACTCAGGCCCACGCGCAGAACCCGCTCCTGAAGCGCCAGATCCCCTGGAACCTTGTGCCATCCGCACTCGCCGCCCGCCTGGCTATACCGGACTTTCGTATGCAGAGCTACAAGGTTTCCTTCCGCATCGATGAGGCTGTCCCGGCTGGGCACGCCAGTTTGCTTTGAGGCAGGTCTGACCTTGCCCGTCCGGCCAGGAATAAACGCTGCTTTGGTGGCCACAAGTTCGCCGGTCCGATCCCTTCTGGCCTGGTATTTGACCCAGGTATTGGCCCTCACATCACCCAGCGCCTTCAATCCACCCGAGAACGTCGTGGCGGTCGTGGAAACGATGCGAATCCGGTAACCGTCCGCACGAAAAACCGGCTCCGGGCCAGCGGCAATCACCATGTCGATGACGCCGAATCCATCCAGCTTCCGATCCGCTTCGTCGCGGAACAGAACCGAGTTTGCGATCAAAGTTCGAGCCGCCTTATTCCGGGTACCCAGCACCTCAACGTAAGCGCCCACCTTCACCGCATTGTGCGGCGCATCGGTGCTGGTCGCGTCCTTCTTGCCCATCAGCCCGTACACTGTCGCCGGAGTGGTAGTCACGTGGCTTCCGTTCAGATCGAAGCCCAGCGGCGCATCCACAGCCGTAATGTAGCCCTCCGCCAAGTGCGGCGGTTCCTGCTGTGCGGCGGCGTTGGAAACGAAGCACGCAGCCACTAGCACCGTGAGAAAGCTAGAAAGGAGGGAACTACGATGCTTCAACCAAATAGATGCCATCTGCGTGCCAAGGTCTTTCTGCCGCATCAATCAGCTCAGGGGCGATTGCGGCCTTCCCCTCTTTATATCCGCCACACCCACGCAGCGAGCAGAGCTTCAGCCCTTTCGAGCTTGACTCCCCGCAGCAGAAACACCTTGCTGCGCGATAACTCGCCGCTCATCAACTCAACGGCATTCTTCGGCAGATCGAAGGTCTCAGCCAAGAACGCCATCAGCGCCAAGTTTGCGCGGCCCTCGATGGGAGGCGCGTGGACCGCGATCTTCAACTGGGCTGTGGCGCCTTCGCCGTAGACGCCGGTAATCGCCGTCTTCTTCGCACCCGGCTGCGCGCGCACAGCCAGCGTCACCCCTGCCGCCACAACCCGCAGCATCATTCCGGTCCGGTCCACGGGGCGCGTTTGCCGAACAGCGCCGTACCCACGCGAATGCGCGTAGCGCCCTCCGCGATAGCCAGCGGAAAGTCGCCGCTCATGCCCATGGAGAGCACGTCCATCCCCAACTTCGGATGCGCGCCGGCCCACCGGTCCCGCCACACGCGCAAGCTGCGGAAGCAGGCCCGCGTCACATCTTCGGCCACGCCCCATGGCGCAATCGTCATCAGACCGCGCATCTCAAGATGTTCCAGCGACGGCAGCCGCTCCAACAGTTGCGCCGCATCGGCAGACTCCGGATCGAGCCCCGCCTTGGTTTCCTCCGGGCTCAGCTTCACTTCGACCAGGACCGGCAGATGCTTGCCCAGCTTGGCTGCCGCTTCGTTCAGCCGCTCGGCCAAACGCAGCGAGTCCAACGAGTCGACGGCATCGAAAAGCTCCACGGCCCGAAGCGCTTTGTTCGATTGCAAATGCCCGATCAGATGCACCAGGATCGGCTCATCCGCCGCGGCATTGCTGCCCATGGCGCGCCATTCTTTCAACTCATCGGCTTTGGCCCCGAACTCCTGCACCCGGTTTTCGCCGAACAGCCTCAGCCCCAGCTCGGCTGCTTCCAGCACGGTAGCTGCCGGATAGGTCTTCGAAACCGCCATCAACTCTACGTCGGCGCGCGGTCGTCCCGCTGCGTGGCAAGCCCGGGCAATCGCGTTTTCAAGCCGTTCGAGGCTTTCGCCCAGTGCCGTCATCGTGCTCCTTAAAAACAGTTATCAGCAGTCAGTTGTCAGTTGCTGCTTGCCCATGCGAGCCATCGCGCTCTCCTGACGGCCGGTTACAGGCTGGTGACCGGCCCCGATGGCCAGGCCGAAGCGCGGCATGTTCACGTAGATGGATTCAAATTGGCCGGCGCCAACGGCATACGTTTCATGCCAGATGCCGACCGAGCCGTTGCCTCCGATGCGCCGATTGAACTCCGCCCAGGCCGGCAGATGTTTTGCATCCCGGGCATGAGCGTAAGCGTGAAGATGCTCGAAGCTTCGCCAATACTGAATCGTGCCTATCCCGCGCCAATAGAAGAAAGACTCCGCATGCAATAAGCCAAGCCCGGGAGTGCGGCGGAGTTCGGCCAGCATGGGAGGCATGGCCATGGCCACTCCCGTCCATGCCCGCAAATTCAGGAACCGATTGACGCGCATGCCGATGAGGAAAACAACAAAGGATTCGCCGCTCTTAGCGGTATAGCGTCCCGGGAAAATGCGCGCCATCGATTACCTCCATTGTTGAGTGGACTAGTGGCCGAACGCTTCCAGAAACTTCTCCGCTTCCAGCGCGGCCATGCAGCCCGAGCCGGCGGCGGTAATCGCCTGCCGGTAGCGCCGGTCCTGCACATCGCCGCAGGCAAAGACGCCGGGAATCACGACGCCGTTGTGCGTGGTCAGCACGTTGCCGGTGGACTTGATGTAGCCGTCCTCGTCCAGATCCATTTGCCCGGCAAACATTTTGGCGTTGGGCACGTGGCCAATGCCGAGAAACAGCCCGCTCACCGGCAGCACGGTCTCGTTGTTGTTGGTCACGTCGCGCAGGCGAAGGCCCTTTACGTCCCTCTCTTCCACGCCCAGCACCTCTTCCACCACCGTATTCGTGCGCAGTTCGATGTTGGGATGAGCGATGGCGCGCTCCAGCATGATCTTTGAAGCCCGGAAGGCGTCGCGACGATGCAGCAGCGTCACCTTGCTGGCAAAGCGCGTCAGAAACAGCGCCTCTTCCATGGCCGAGTCGCCGCCGCCCACCACGGCAATCTCCTTGCCGCGGAAGAAGAAGCCGTCGCACGTGGCGCAGCTTGAAACGCCGTGCCCGATCAGCGCCTGCTCGCTGGGAATGCCCAACCAACGCGCGCTGGCGCCCGAGGCCACAATCAGTGTCCGCGTGCAGATTTCGCCCGCCGAGGTCTGCAGCTTGATGGGATGCGCGCTCAGTTCGACGGACTTCAGATGCGCCAACTGAAAACTCGCGCCAAAGCGGCTGGCCTGCTTCTTCATGTTGTCGATCAGGTCGGGCCCTTGAATGCCCTCGGGCCAGCCGGGAAAGTTCTCCACCAGCGTGGTGATGGAGAGCTGGCCGCCTGGCTCGTGGCCTTCCAGAATCAGGGGTTGAAGTCCAGCGCGGCCGGTGTAGATAGCCGCCGTCAGCCCGGCGCAGCCGGAGCCAAGAATTACTGTGTCGCGAATCTCGGTCATATGGTTTCCAGTTTCGATTTTAGTTGCTTCGAGGCGTCGTTGGCCGCCTTATCCCAGGGGCTCCGCCAATAGCGCCGGGCGCTCCGTGGCCAGCTTCACAATCAGTTCTCCAAACAGCGTATTGGCCCAGGCAAACCAGGGCCGCGTGAACCTGGCGGGATTGTCCTTGTCAAACGATTCGTGCATGAACCCCGTGCCTGCCGTGGTGTCGCGCAGCCAGCGCAGGCATTGCCGGATCTCCTTTTCGTCCTGCGAGGTCAACGCCCGCATGGTGATGGACATGGGCCAGATCATGTTCAGGCCCACGTGCGGCCCGCCCACGCCTTCGGCGGCCTTGCCGCGGAAAAAGTACGGATTCGCCGGGCTCAGCACAAATTCGCGGGTTCGCCGGTAAAGCGCGTCGTCCGGGCCACAGCAGCCGAGGTAGGCCAGGCTCAGCAATCCCGGCGCATTGGCATCGTCCATCATCAGCGCATTGCCATAGCCATCCACCTCGTAAGCCCATATTGCGCCCAGCGTTGGATGCTGCGTCTTGCCGTAAAGGTTCAGTGCGCGCTCCACCTCCGCGGCTAGCGCCTCGGCTTCGGCTGCCAGTTTTGGGTCGTCCGCGGCATGGGTCGCCAGCGCCGCCAACTGGCGAAGGCTCACCACAGCGAAATGGTTTGCCGGCACAAACAGCGGATAGATGCAGGCGTCGTCCGAGGGGCGAAACATGCTGAAGATCATGCCCACCGGCTGCGCCGGGTTGCCGTAGCCGTTCAGCCCTACCGTGTCGTTGGGAGTGGGAGAACTCCGCTGGAACGAGTACGGGCCCCTGCCTTCCTTGCGTTGTTGCGTGCGGAAGGTGCGCACAATGGTCCACGCCGCCTCTTTCCACTCCGCATCGAACGGCCGCGTGTCTCCCGTGGCCTGCCAATAGCCATGGGCCAGCCGGACCGGATAGCACAGCGAATCCACTTCCCACTTGCGCTCGCCCACCCCTGCGTGATGCCGGGTCTTGTCGCGCAACGACCACAGCAGCGGAGCCGCCGTTGCGTCGCGCATGAAGGCGTTGGCATAAGGGTCGAGCAGAATCATCCGCGCTTGCCGCCGGATCGCACCTTCCAGCAAGCTGCGCAGCCGCGCGTCCTGCTTGACCAGGGGCAGATAGGGCCACAGTTGCGCCGACGAGTCGCGCAGCCACATCGCGTCGATATCGCCCGTCACCACATAGGTGTCGGGCTTGCCTTGATGGCTGAGGGGCCAAACCGTCGTATCCAGCGTGTTGGGGAAGCAGTTCTCAAACAGCACGGCCAGCTTTGGATCGGCGATGTTCTTCAGAACCCGCGCAATCAACGCATCCACGGCAACACTGCTGAAATGCCGCTTGGCCTTGGCCGGTCTTCCGTGCGGCAGCTCCGCCGATGGGGCTTTGGCCGCCCCCCATCCCACCTGCCCCATCGCCAGCAGAGCGGTCGCGCCTTTCAACCAATCCCGCCGGCTCATCTCGGCCATCGATTGCTCCTGATATAAATTCTCGATGAAAAACTCTACGGCCATTCTATCCATTCGGCAGTAGCCGGCGCGGCCCGAAGAATTCCTTCGATTCTTCAACCGCATTCTTTACTATCAGGTCCATGGCCAATCTGACCCTGATTTACGGACTGCGGCTGCTCCCCGAAGGCGAAGTCACCGAGATCCACGATGCCACCCTCAAGCTGGCCAATGGCCACGAGGCCCACGTCACCATGCATGTGCTGGAAGGCTCGCGCCAGCAGATCGAAACCCAACTCAAGCAAAGTCTCGATGCGTTCTTCGACTTTTACCCCGAAATTTGAGTTTCACTTCTGCCGATGCTGGTCAACCTCCAAAAGCCGGCTGACCAGCGTCTCGATTTTGAGGCCTGGAAGGTAGGACGTCAGCTCTCGCGAAGGGAGAGATCTTCCGGATGGCAGATCCGGTCGGATCTTCCTCTCGGACCAATTCTTGAATTGCTCCGCACCTCACCAAAATGGAGAAATCGCCGGCCGCTGCATCCAGTTGTGGTTTGAAGGAGCTATCCAATTCAAGGGTGCCTTGGGGATTTGGTCTGATCGATTGCAGGTCTCGATATCGAAACCTGCAGCACCCAACTTTGTTGGTCGATTGAATTGGACCGCGAGTCCTTCACAGCCTCAAACGGTTCCCTTTTGCTGTTCCCTGTTCCCTACGCCACTGCCGTCGGCGCGGCCTGTTCTTCGGCCTCGAGGCGGCTGCCGACTTCGGCCGCGGCCTGGGCCAGCACGCGATGGTGAATCGTAAACAGCGCCAACTCCAGCCGGTCGCTGACACCGGTCTTGTCGTAGATCGAGCGCAGATAGTTCTTGATGACCTGCTCGGTGGTCTTGAGGCGCACGGCGATCTCGCGATTCTTGCAGCCCTGCACAATCAGGGCCACAATGCGCATCTCCTTGGGCGTGAGCCGGTCGCGCACGCGCATCCCCACCATATCTTCTTCCGGCGACTCCACCTGCATGAGCTGAGGGGGAACCCAGGTGTTGCCGGCAGCCACGTGCCGCACGCATTCCACCAGCGCGGGGCCGGTGACGCTGCGAAACACCACGCCGCGGAACCCATGCTGCAGGTAGGCGCTGGCTGTATCGTTGTTCTCGGCAATCACGATGCCGCGGCTGCTCACGCTGTCAAGCAACAGGCGCAACCGCGTCAGATCCGGTCGCATGGAAGCGGCAAACAGCACAATGGACCCTGGAAATGTCATGACCGCGTGTTGCATGCGGTCCAGATCGGTACATTGAGCGATGATCCGCAAATCTTCGTCCATCGCCAGCACCTTGGCGGTGCCTGCCCGGAAAATTGCCTGGGAATCGGCCAGGATGATCTTGTTCATCAGTTGCCCCTCATCTGCCCCGTACGTTTTACAAGACAGTCTGCAGTGAACTCAGCTTCATGGCCCGGTTTAGCCGGAAACTGTGGCCCAGGCGCGACTTCCGTGTCCGCCCCTGACAACTTCTATCGGCAGAACCGAGCAATCCTCACGAAATGCATCGTTCTGAGACAGTCGCCTCCGCCCCGGAGTCCTTTGGTAATCGTCTCCGGACAAAAAACACTGTACTTCGCTCGCTTTCCTACGAATGAGCTTACAGCCAGTAAATGGGGCTGGTCACGACAATTCGCGCCGCTACACGTCATCTTGCAGGCCTGAAATGGGACTCGGACGCCGTACACTGGTCTGCATGGCGAGGCCGATCCTACTGGCGGTTGACGACGACGTAAGCGTTCTTGAAGCCGTGGTGCAGGATCTGCGCCGCCAATACGGCTCTACCTATCGCGTGATGCGCGCCGCCAGCGGACAGGCCGCGCTCGACACCCTGACCCAACTCAAGGCCCGGCAAGAACCGGTGGCCCTTTTACTGAGCGACCAGCGCATGCCCGGCATGACCGGCGTGGAATTCCTGGAGCGCGCCCGCGAACAGTATCCCGAGGCGCGCCGGGTGCTGCTGACCGCCTATGCCGACACCGAGGCCGCCATCCGCGCCATCAACTCCGCCCGCATCCACTACTACCTCAACAAGCCCTGGGACCCGCCGGAGGAGAAGCTCTACCCGGTGCTCACCGACCTGCTTGAAGACTGGCAGGCCGGCTATCAGCCGCCGTTCGAGGGCATCCGCGTCATCGGCCACCGCTGGTCGCTGCGCGATCACAAGGTGCGCAGCTTCCTGAGCCGCAACCACGTGCCCTACCGATGGCTGGATATCGCCGCCCAGCCCGACGCCCAACAACTGCTTCAAGAACGCCAGCTCAGCGTGGACCAGCTGCCGGTGGTGCTGTTTGCCGATGGCAGCTCCCTGGTAGACCCGGAGCCGGAACTGCTGGCCGCCCGCGTCGGACTCAGCGTCCAGGCTACCCAGGACTTCTATGACCTGGTGGTCGTGGGAGCCGGCCCTGCCGGTCTGGCGGCTGCCGTCTACGGCGCCAGCGAGGGGTTGCGCACCCTGGTCATCGAGCCCGAGGCGCCCGGCGGCCAGGCCGGCTCCACCTCCCGCATTGAAAACTACCTGGGATTCCCCAGCGGCATCACCGGGGCCGACCTGGGACGGCGCGCCCACATCCAGGCCACCCGGCTGGGCGCCGAATTCCTGACCCAGCGCGCCACCGGCCTGCGCATCGAGGGGCAATATCGCTTCACGGAACTGGCCGACGGGCGCGAAGTATCCAGCCACACCGTGCTGCTGGCGCCCGGGGTGCAATACCGCAAACTCGGCATCCCCGGCTGTGACCGGCTCACCGGCTGCGGCATCTATTACGGCGCAGCCCTGGTAGAGGCCGTCGCCTGCAAGGACGAAGAGGTGTTTGTGGTGGGCGGGGCCAACTCCGCCGGACAGG
>CAZLMY010000153.1:0-11747 GCA_964560845.1 uncultured Occallatibacter sp.
CGCGACCCTCGCCTTGGCAAGGCGATGCTCTACCACTGAGCTACTCCCGCTTGGTACGAGATTGAGTATACCCGGACGGCCGAATCTGGGTCAAACCGCCGCGGGTGTTGTGCCGGCTGCTACGCCAGACTCGCCGGCACGCGACCCTCTTTCTTCTCGTACGATCGCGCCATCGCGCATGTACAAAATGCGGCTGGCAATGGCTGCCGCCTCGGGATTATGGGTGATCATCAGCGTGGTTTGGCCTAGTTCCCGGTTGGATTTGAGAAGCATCTGCAGGACCGCTTCCGAGTTCTTGGTATCCAGATTGCCGGTCGGCTCGTCGGCCAGAACAATGGCAGGACGGGTGATCAGGGCGCGCGCAATGGCAACGCGCTGCTGTTCTCCGCCGCTCAACTCGGAGGGTCGATGTTGCAGTCGGCCCTTGATAGCCAGCAGGTCGCTCAAGTGGTCGAGGTATTCCAAGTCCAAGGGGCCTTTTCGGCCACTCACAGCGTGGGCAATCTCGATGTTGCCCATGGCCGAAAGCGTAGGCAGGAGGTTGAATTTCTGGAAAACGAAGCCGATACGGTGCTTGCGCAGACGAGTTCGTTCGCTGTCGCTCAGCGTGGCAAAATCCACTCCGTCAATTACCACGCGGCCTTGGGTGGCCTTCGTGAGACCGCCCAGCAGGTAAAAGAGTGTGGATTTGCCCGAGCCGGACGGGCCGACGATGGCAAGGAATTCGCCGCGTTCGACGCTCAGGGATACGTCACGGACCGCTGTAACTTGAAGTCGGCCCGCCGCATAAACCTTGACCAGGTTCTCGGCGAGAATGATGGGTGAAGAAGGCTCTGGCTGCACATCTCACATTGTAAATGGGGCATATGCCCCGTCGGCTCCCTTAGAATGAATCTGCACCGATCTTCCATCCAGGATTCCCCCCATGGCCATTGATCTGAAATCGACGCTTGTGACTTCCCTTGAAAAGGCCGCCGCCCAGGCCGGCATGGTCCTTCAGACCGTATCTGAAGGCAGCGACTTCCACGGCAACCCGACTGCGGTCTTCGAACTCGGCTTGGCCGGCGCTGAACTTGCAGGGCGCTCGTTGCGCCTGGAATTGACCCATGGATTTGAATTCAGCAAGCCAAACCTGCTGCCGGAAATGACCGCGCACCTGGCGGGAGAGGCCAAACGGCTGCGCAATCCGCGCCCCGACTGCTACGTGACGCTTGGTGGGCTGCCTGTCGCGTTTGGCCGTTTTCAATGGCCGTTCCACACCTCGGTCTCAGGAGCTGACACCTATATCGTTCACGGCGAGATGCACCTGGCCGACGGCGAAGCGCACAGCCTGCATGCCAAGGTGGCTGCTTCGGTGACCCTGACGTTTGCCGAAATTGTGCCCTCCATGGAACAGCCCTATGCGGAGACCTTTGTCTACAACGCAGTCCGCAAGACCGTGGATCTGGGTCAACTTGAATTCGTCAAGAGCGGCAACCGGCAGCCGGTCCCGGTCACAACCCGCTTCTACAGCCGCTGGCAGAAGAGATTTCTGTTTACCGAAACCAACGATGAAGAGCGTCTGCAGTACCTGCTGCGCAAGGTTTACTGGCTCAGTGGCGTACTGGGCGAGGGGAAGCCGGTTTGGATTGCCGACCCTCGGGACGGGCAATATTTGAACACCACGGAAGCCGAATTGCTGCGCATGGCCGGGCACGAGGCCGGCGAGGGATTGATGGTGGTCGAAGGCGAGTACGCAGCCGCGACGCCGCGGTTGATGGAGCGCGCAGCGGAGTATCAGACAGCACTCCAAACCGCCCTGAACTTCACCAAGCCGCAATTCAACGAGTCCATGCGCTCGGGCCACGCCAACATGTAGGTTTTGGAAGGCCGTTGCCTCGGCGAGACGCATTTCCATCGTGGGCTGCTGCTCTTTGCCCTGGCACCTGCTTCCAACCATGGCAGGTTTCCAGAAGGCAGCACTCTAAAGGTCAGAGTGCCCCGCCGCAACCGGAGCAGAAACGCGCTCCAGGCGGGTTGGTTTGCTGGCAGCGCCCACAGGCAATCAGCGTACCCGCCTGGGTGGTCATCGCGGGTGCGTTGGTCGCGGGCGCGTTTACCGTCACGCTTGGGGGCTGGCCCCACCCGGGCATGGCGATGCCCAGCGAGGCCGCAATCCCGGCGGCCTGGATGGCATTGAACTCCCTGACCCGGCCGGGCATGAAGAAGCACTCGATGAAGCCAAGGATAGAAGTGATCCCGGTCCAGCAGAAGCAGCAATAGAGAATCCCCAGGCCGGTCCGCCGCAGGTAGAAGTGGTGGATGCCAAAAGTCCCCAGAAAGAGCGCCAGCAGAATGCCGACTACCTCGTCGCGCCGGGTGGCTTCATATTGCTGGTAGAAAATCGCTTGCGCATTTGGATAGGGTTGGCTGCTCATGGTGTTTCTCCTTGCTTGCTCAGGGTTTGAAGTACGCAGTAGCCGGTTGTGTTGTTCCCTTTGGTGAAACAGGCGACACGTAACGATGGTGCACCTCCTGACCGTGCCGGGCAAATAGCCGCACCGGTTCCGCCGCGCCGGCATCGAATGCGATATGAAGACTGAAAGCTTGACCTCGGCAAACAGCGGCACATTCCTGATCGGCGGCGATCTGCCGGTGCATCGGCTCGGCTACGGCACCATGCGGCTGGTGGGGGACGGTGCATGGGGCGAACCGGCCGACCCGGGCGAAGCGCACCGCGTGCTGCGCCGAGCCGTAGAACTCGGGGTTACTCTGATTGACACAGCAGATGCCTATGGACCGGAGATTGCCGAAAGACTGATCGGCGAGGCTCTTGCCCCATATCCCGCTGGCCTGGTGATCGCGACCAAGGGCGGCATTACCCGCCAAGGTCCTGCCAAGACGGAATATGTCGGCCGGGCAGGTTACCTGATCCAATGTGTCGAGATGAGTCTGCGGCGGTTGAAGCTGGAGCGTATCGACCTCTACCAGCTCCACCGCATCGATCCGCGCACACCGCTGGAAGAGTCGCTAGGCGCGCTGAAACGCATGCAGGAGCAGGGCAAGATCCGCCATATCGGCTTGAGTGAGGTTTCTCCGGCCGAAATTGAAGATGCGGGCAAGATTGTCGAAGTCGTCACCGTCCAGAACCGCTTTAGCCTGACCGACCGGCGCCACGAGCAGACGTTGGATTATTGTGAGAAGCACAAGATCGGGTTCATGCCGTGGTATCCGATGGCTGGAGGGAAAATGCTGAAACCGGATCTTCCTTCCGCACAGGCTTTGTCTGCAATTGCCGCTCGCCACTCCGCCACGGTGGCGCAACTTTCACTGGCTTGGCTTCTCAGTCGTTCTCCGGTGATGCTGCCGATTCCAGGCACGTCGAAGGTCTTGCACCTGGAGGAGAATGTTGCGGCATCGGAAATCTCTCTGGCTGCCGATGAGTGGGAGGAATTTGAAGCGGCGGCGCTAGGATAAACCTCGGTATCCGAAGGACGCTTCGAAATAGGGTCCAGGTCAGTCGCTGCGCAGCGACTCCAACGGATCGGCATACGCCGCTCGGCGCGCCGGAATGAACGTGGCGACGGCCCCGGCCAGTGCGAGCACCAGACATGCGGCGAAAATTGCGGCCGAATTTGCACTGACAGACCCGAACAGAAAATGACTGGCGCTGCGCATGGCGAGGATGGATAGAATTGTTCCGGGCAGGATGCCGGCGAGCAGGATGCGCGCGGTCTGGCCGACGATAAGCATCTGAATGTGGCGCCGTGTGGCTCCCAGCGCAAGGCGAATGCCAAATTCGTTCTTGCGGCGCGCAGCACGGGACGACATGACTCCGTAAAAGCCGATAGCTACGAGCAACAGCGTGAGACTCGCGTAGACTCCGGCCAGGCGGGCAAGGAGTTTTTCGGTACCGAGGTCGCCATTCAACTCATTGGAGATGGGGACGATTTCATCGATCGGCAGGGCGGGATCGACTTCGTGGAGTGCCTGACGAACGCTATTCGATAGCTGGCCGGGATCGCCGACGGCACGGACCTGGATGCTGTGCGCCGGAGCAGGATTCTGGTCAATGCTCATGAAAACCATGGGCGGGGCATCGCGCTCGGAGCCGTTCAGGCGAGCATCGGCTACTTCCCCGACGATCTGGAACTTTTGGTCATGAGGTGCTGGTTCGTAACCTACCCATTGGCCAATCGGGTCGGCATCTCCAAAGAGCTGGCGGGCGTAGGTGCGGCTGATGATCGCGACGCGCTGCGTTGTGTCTGTGTCGGCAGCAGAGAAATCGCGTCCACGCAGGATAGGAATGCCCGTAGTTGCAAAAAAATCGGGACCGACGTGATCTTCCTGCCCATGTACCTGCCCATTTGTGAGGTCGCTGCGCCCATGAACGTAGAGGGCCGTGTTCCACCAGCAGTGGATTCCGCCGCACATTTCCACGGCCGCGCTGCGCACTCCCGGCAAAGCCTGAAGTCGCACCTGGATCCGGCGGAAAAGCTCTGGAAGAACTTCGCGGTTTTCGCCGGCGTACCGATATTGCTGCATGTCCACGTGGACAGAGAGGACGTGCTCGCGATCCATCCCGACGTCGATGGTCTCCCAATGCACCAGTGTGGCGGCAAAGCAGGCCGACATAGTGGAGAGCAGAAGCGAGAGGCTCACCTGCGTGGCCAGCAGCACATTCGAACGCCAGCGTTGCGTCGCGGTCTGCGAAACGCCGGTGACCTTCGCGCGTGACCCAGCCAATTGCGCCGCCGTGGTTCGCATGAAGACAATGCCCGGGAGAATGCTGAAGAACAGAAGCGACAGCAACATCAGCCCTATGCCCAGCACCGCGACGAGCGGGCTGGGATGCAGATCCAGCGTGAGACGCGAATGATGGCTCGAGGCCCAGCGAATGAGGATGCTGCAGGCCATGCGGCCCAGGATGAAAGCCAATGCGCAGCCAACAAGGGCAATCAGAACGTCTTCAAGAACGATCTGTCGGAGGAGACGACCGCGGCTTGCCCCCAGGGCCATGCGCACGCCGAGTTCATGGGACCGGGCCTGCAGGCGAGCAAGCTGAAGGTTAGCCAGGTTCAGGCAGCCGACCAGGAAGATGGAGGCAGAGAGCGCCATCAGCAACGTGAGGGGTCCCGAGAACCTCTTCCGCATACCGCCGTGGCTGCGATTGAGGGGAACCAGTTCGGTGGTCGCTCGCAGCAGCGTGGATTTGACGACCGGATCGGCAGTTGCTTCGGTCATCAGTTCACGGTCCGGGCGGAAGACCCGATCCCACCTGGCAACGAGTGCGGCGCGGCGCGCGGGCGGAACGCGCGCAATGAGATCCAGCCAGAAAATCGTGGGCTGGTTATACCAGGGCTTGCTGAGCGTGACGTCGTGGCCAGGTCCGAGCGAGTCAAAGCCGGTGTCAAATCTGCCTGTGCTTTGTAGGGCAAGCGGGAGCCAGATGTCAGGGGCATATCCGGTCACCACCCCGAGGAACCGCCGTTGCGCCACACCAACCACGATGAAGGAGCGGCCGTTCAGGAGCATGTGTTGGCCGATCGCTCGTTCTGTAGATCCAAAGGTATCGCGCGCAAAGTCAAAGCGAAGAACGGCAGGCCACTCACCTTGCGTTTGGCGGGCATCGGCCTCGATGAATAGACGGCCGGCGGCCGGGAGTACGCCCAGAACGCTGAAATAGTTGTCTGAGACCAGCTCGCATTTGGGCTTAGTCATCGTGTGATCGGGAAGCTCAAGTTCGGCTTCTCCGGAACTGGCACGTGCCAACAACGGAGCGTCTGAAGAGCTTGCCCGCAGCCGCTGGTATGCGGGATAGGAAACCGCCCATCCCTGATCAAAGGGCGAATGGGCGGCATGTACGGAGACTAGTTCATCGGGATGCACAACCGGCAGGTCGGCGAGGATTACGCTATAAAGGAGCTGGAAAACGCCGAGGTTGGCGCCGATGCCGAAGGCCAGCGTGAGCAAAGCAGTCGCTGTGAATGCGGGAGCGCGGCGAAGCGGGCGGCATGCATGGCGGGTGTCGTGCAGCAGGTTCTCCAGCCACAGCCATCCCCGGCGCTCGCGCGTCACGTCCACGATAAGGGGCAGGTTGCCGAACTCGCGGAGCACGTCGACGCGGGCCTGTGCCGGATCTTCTCCGCGCGCAACGCGCTCGGCAATTGCCATTTTCAGGTGGAATTCGAGTTCCTCTCCCAAACTTTCCTTGGCTCGGTCCCACCGCCAGGACATCACGGCTGCACCTCCGGCGCCATAACAGCGCCGATAGCGCACACCAACTGGAGCCAGCGCTGGTGGTCAGTCGCCAGTTGCTGTTTTCCAAGGTCGGTAAGTTGGTAATACTTTCCGCGCTGCTTGCTTTCGGTCAGCTTCCATTCGGACTTGACCCACTTCTGCCGCTCAAGACGGTGCAGGGCTGGGTAAAGTGAGCCGGTCTCCACCTGGAGCACTTCGCCGGACCGGCTGCGGATCGCTTGTGCGATGGCGTATCCGTGCATCGGTTCGCGCACCAACGCCTGCAGGACCAGCATATCCAGCGTTCCTTGCAGGAGTTCAATTCGGTTCTGGTACTTCGGAGTTTCGGCCATCTGGATGTAGACATCCTACTGCTATAGGGGGAGCCTGTCTACCTCCATACCCGCAATTGTGCTGCCATTGTCGCTTGGACGATGAGCCCAGTCTAGATGCAAATTAGGGTTCCGGAGCCATCTCTATTCGGCGGGAGGAGGGTAAAAAGGCAACCTGGCGCCCCTCTCCAGGGCTTGTTTTACAGTCAAATCGTCGATGAGCAGCGGTGGTGCGATGATTGTCTTTGGCAACGCTCCGCCGATGTTGTAGACATAAGGCGTGTCTCCTGCGGCAACAATGCCGGAGCGGAAAGTGTGGAGGTTGAGTTCACCCAACGCGGCTCCACGAACAACCTCCCGGGAGCCGTCCGCGACCTTGATCTGGTACAGAGTGCGCGGCTGGGACGGACTACTTAAGGTATCCACCAGATACACGTTGGCAAGGCCTTGGTCTTTGCCCATGGCGATCAGCTTCTTGACCAGTTCGTCTTCGCTTACGGCGTCCTTAGCCTCGACTTTGAGCACGCCGATGCTGGGACCGGGCGCTTGCCCTGCGCCGGCGCGTCCGTGGCCATTGGATTGCGGAAAATCGCGGATCGGCTCGCGTCCAATCAGATAATTCACGAGTTTGCCGTCCCGGACCAACTCGACCTTTTGGGCCGGCACTCCTTCGTCGTCGACCGTGTAGGCTCCGGTTAGCTCCTTGCGGGAGAAGGTGGTCAAAGCCGGGTCGTCGACCACCGACAGGAACTCCGGAAGAACGCGAGCTTGATAGCTGGAGTTATAAGCACCGATGGTGCGGGCTGAAGAACCAAGAGCAGGTGGGCGGGCCTCAACTGCGCTCGCGAAAAGATCCTCGAAGCTGCGGGCGCTGGCGTTGCCAGCCAGCAGAACGGGGCCGTGATACTCCTCGGTCACAACTGGGGCTTTGCCCAACTCATCCAAGCCTGTCAAGGCGCGAAGCGTGCCGGTGCGAAAGTGCTCCGCAGTGCCCAGGCCATCGGCCGCGGCTGCGCTGACGGGGTAGGATCGCGTCAGCCTCATGCCGTCGGCGGCCTGCGCGCGGAATGCTGTTTCAGCGTGGTATTCGGCATAGCTTTTCCGAACGATGGCGCCTTCCGTGTTCACAAGGTACTCGGTTCGAACCTGGCCTCTAAGCTCGCCATTGGATTCTTCAATCTCGGCGGCAAACTTCTTGGCAGCAGGATCGGTGAGAACGATCCCCGAGCTCTCCACGATGTTGTGCTTCCAAGCCTCGCGGTCGAGTACGAAATGCCGAACGGGCTCCAGCACAATGACCGGATCCTCTTTTGCAAAGCTGTCTGCTTGCGGAGGAGTTTGCACGGTCTTGAGTTCCGCCTCCTTCTTCGCAAAGTCATCGAGGGCCAACTTGTAGGCTATGTCCGCGGCATTCCAAAGGCTGAAGCGAAGGGCAACGGGATCGTCGTCGAGGACCTCGCTGGCAATCATTCCGTCTCCACCCATGCCGAAACGTTGCAGCAGTAAAAGAAGCTGGTTGTCCACTTTGGCATGAGAGTTATCTAACTTGTAATCGCCGACTCGAACCCGCACTCGCGCGACGCGTGTATGCGATTCATGTTCACTGTTCAAGGCGCCGAATGCGGCTTTAGCGTTGTACTCGGCTACATCGTCAATGCGGAACTCGATGAAGTAAGGCTTCTCAGAACCCTGTAATTGAAGTCGCTTCCGATTGCGTGCAAGTTCCACTAGCATCGCTTTCAAAATGGGGTCCTGCTCTGCCTGGGCGCGCGTAGCAGGCTGTTGTCCGAAGCCGAAAAATGGAACAAATACAAACGAGATGAGAGCAGTAGGGAATACGATCCTTTTTGCAATCCACGGAAGAATGCGCATCTATTTATCCTCCTGCGATGGGTCCGAACCAGGCGATGGGAGAATGGGCGGACGCGCTTTACCTTGAGGCGCTTTCTGAGTTTCAATCTCACCGAAAAGCATGGCCGGAGCGATGGCCGAAACGGGCACACTGCCGGACTCCGCGCCACACTCTCCGTTGAAGACGCCCCGTTTGTCGCCAGTGGCCAGGATTTTCGTGAGCGCAGTCTGAGGTGTGCCGACAATCTGCACGCCGCGTACCAGTTCATCCGGCCGGCCGTCCGCATAGACCCGGTACACGAGTTGCGGTATCACTTGAAATGCCTGCGGAGCTATACGTTGCGTAAGGGTGTAGCCGGAAGCAATGTCCTCAAAATAGAGCCCGTAGGGCTTGTTCTGTTTCTTGATCTCGTCGATCAAAGATTGGCGCAGCTTCTTTTCCGGGGCGGTTCTGGTTGAAGAGACGATGAGATTGCCCTGACGGCCGGTTGGCATCTTGCCGTTCTGTGCCCGGCCGTGTCCGTTCGAAGAAGCGAAGTTCTCAATGGGCATTCGCGACATGAGGAACTGCCGCAAGACGCCATTCTGGACGAGTTCCACCTTTTGCGCAGGCTGACCTTCATCGTCGTATGTGTAGTAGCCACTCAAATAGATGCCGTTGAAGACTGCCATGGTAGGGTCGTCGGTCACGGAAATGAACGTCGGCAGAATGGCTTTGCCTACATCCTTGGTAAAGGTTTCGCCTTCCTGGTTGCCACGCTGGCGCTGCCCTTCAAGCCGGTGACCCAGCACTTCGTGAAAGAAGACTGCCGAGGCGCGTCCCGACAGCAATGCCGGTCCGTTGTACGGCTCTGCAGCGGGAGCGGTGCGCAGTGCATCGAGCTGGCCGGCAAGCAATTGAGTCTGCCGCTCCAGCTCGGCCTGCGATGGCAGATCGTGTTCCGTGCGGCTCTCAAATGTGCGCGCCAGAGATATATCCATCCCGTCCTCGGCGCGGGTGCCTGCCACGACAACAATTCGGATCAGCTGGTGCGGATAAATGAGGCGGGATCCTTCGGACGAAACAATGTAGTTATCGATGCTGGAGACATTGAGAACCACTCTGTTGAAGTTGATTTGGGGATGAGCGCGAAAGACGATCGAGAGTGCGCGGATGCGTTGTTCCCATGCCTTGCGGTCGAAAGTTGGCGGGGGGATGGGCGGTTGTTCCGCTTTCACGGCATCCTGTTTGGAAAAGTCCGGCGAGTTGTCTTCCTCTTTGGTTTGCACTGCCAGTTCTGACTTGACTTTGAGGAAAGACTGCAGCGCGGTGCCATAACATGCATTGGTCCCCCACCACAGAGCCCGCGCAATTGCAGGACGATCGTCCGTCAGGGGCAGATCTACGGTATGAAGAGCGCTGGCGCGATGCATGCCATGGGTGTTGTCGACCTTCCAATCGCCCACGCGCACAGTAATATCTACGGTGCGCTGGTGACTCTGGTCGCCCGACAGAATGGCTCCATGCTCGGCGACAATACTCAAATTGGTAAGATCGTGGGTGTCGTAGCCGATGTAGTAAGGCGGCTGCTGATTGGGCTGCGCTGCTTTGCTGAGCGATGTCATGGCGCGATCGAGTTCCGCCGACATGGCGTCCATCAACACCGATGGCGCAATGGAAGCAGGAGCGTTGGCTGCAGCCAGTTCCGCTGTGGCGACGGGACTTTGCGAAAAAGGAAAGCAAAGCGTCAAGGCAAGAAGAAGCGATATGCGACTAGGCATTTCCGGCAATCTACCCCGCCGTCATTATAGTCCCGGCGGTTTTCAGGCACCCAAGAGGTGCGGCGATCTTCATCAATAGTCCATGAATCTGTCAACGGCTCTATCGCCCCGGGGATGTCGGCAACTGCCATGAATCCATCCGATTTGCCGAAGGATTCAGCAAATGCGTAGCCGGTTGTATTTCCGATGTTCGAGGCTTTTTGCTCCTCAAGCCGGGTGCGACGTAACATCGAAGCGAAAGCAAATATGGAGCGACGATGCGAACGGCATTGCTTCGATTCAACGGTGTTGTCGAACACGATCCCTCCATCGATGCGTGGCTGCAAACGCATGGAGGCGAGTTGGGAGCAACCGCGCGTGAATGGTTTGAGGCGATGCGAAAATGCGGGGACGAAGTGCGGGAGATCTTGCATGACGGCTGTCCGGTTGCATGTCTCGGCGACGCGCCCTTTGCCTACGTCAACGTATTCACTTCGCACGTCAACGTGGGTTTCTTTCTCGGCGCCATGCTGCCGGATCCGGCAGGCCTGCTGCAAGGGTCAGGCAAGCTCATGCGTCATGTGAAACTGCGGCCGGGAATGACCACCGACACCATATCGCTTCGCAGGCTCATTGAGACGGCCTACCTTGACATAAAAGCGCGCGTAGAAAACGGATAGCTCTGGGAAACGCGGTATCATGGCTGTCAGATCGCAGGCGGGCCCTCAGAGAACGAATCCCCTAAAGCAGGAGATGCCGGAATATGCGATTCCCCATCCGCTTTGCCCTCGCTGCGGTAGCCATGCTCATACCAGCCAAGCTACCGGCTCAGCAGACCATCACCGGTCAGGCCGCGTTTGCCGATTGGGACCAGCAGAGTCCCGGCATCCGCCGCAAGATTACACTCGCTGACTTGCCTGAACCAAAGCCCGACGAGTCCGTCAACAACACTCCGCAACTGGTTCCGCGGCCGGACGGCGCGTGGCCGATCGCACCGCCGGGGTTCAAAGTCGCGCTCTATGCCGGAGGTGACTCGGCCCCCATGCAGCGGGCAGAGAATCGCGAGAACATGGCGCTCGGCAAAGGCACGTTTACCATGCCGCGGTTGATTCGTGCAGCCCCCAACGGCGATCTGTTTCTAGCCGATTCCGGTGCCGGCATTCTTTTCGTTCTTCGCGGTGTAGGGCCCGACGGCAAGGCAGCTCAGATTGAGAAGTTCGCCACCGGCCTCGACCACCCCTTCGGCATCGCTTTCTATCCTGCCGACAATCCCAGGTATGTCTACGTGGGCAACACCACCACCATCCAGCGATTTCCTTATCGCGCCGGCGACTTGCACGCTACCTCGTCTGCAGAGACCGTCGTCCCGGATATTCCCGGCTACGCTCAACTCATGGGCGGCGGCCATTGGACGCGCGATGTCGTTTTCAGCAAAGACGGGCGGCATATGTTTGTCTCCGTAGGTTCCGGCTCCAACGTCGATGACGCCGATACGCATCCTCGCGAGTTTCATCGCGCAGACGTGCTGGAATACACACCCGAGGGGAAATTCATCAAGGTTTACGCTTCCGGCCTGCGGAATTGCGTTGGCGAAGCCATCAATCC
>CAZLMY010000154.1:0-11539 GCA_964560845.1 uncultured Occallatibacter sp.
TGAGCACCACGATCATGCGCTTGGTCTGCTCGGCGATGTTGTTGAGCGCTTCGAACGAGATGCCGTTGGTAAACGCCGCGTCGCCGGCCACGGCGATCACGTGCTCCTTGCCGCCCGACAGGTCGCGGGCTACAGCCATGCCCAAGGCCGCCGAAAGCGCGGTGCCGGCGTGCCCGGCCCCATAGCAGTCGTGGTCGCTTTCCGTGCGCAGCATAAAGCCGTTCAAGCCGCCCGGCTGGCGAATGGTGTCGAACCGGTCAAGGCGCCCGGTGAGGATCTTGTGGATGTAGGCCTGGTGGCTGACGTCGAACAGCAGCTTGTCGGCCGGGGTATTGAACACCGCGTGCAGCGCCAGGGTCAGTTCAACCACGCCCAGGTTGGGGCCCAGGTGACCACCGGTCTTTGACAGCGTTTGAATCAGGAATTCGCGAATCTCCTCCGCCAATTCCGCCATCTGCGCAAAGTTCAGGCACTTCAGGTCGGCAGGCGAATGGATGGATTCCAGCAGTGTTCCCATGTATTTCCTTCCCCCGGAGGAAGCCGGGTATCCAAGAAACAAACCGCTGCAGCCGAGTCAGTCCAGTCTGGGTTTGCCAACTCGTAGTATATCAACCCTTCAGAAATCCGTACCGGTGTTCATAGCGGAGGGAGACAGTAGCGGCGGGGGATCGACGGAAAGAGAGAACCGCTTTGATTGGCGTTGGTAGGGGGGAAACAACACCGGGGGTGAAATCACCGGCGAAGCGGAAGACCCTCTGATAGGATTCTGGCATTTCTCAAATCACTTTGTGAGGATGACGATATGAAGCGGGCCCTCGGATTCATTGAGACAGGCACAATCTTTCTGGTTTTCTCGGCTGTGGCGTTCGCCCAGCAAAGCACGCAGTTCCGCGGCGATGCAACTCACAGCGGGTCAAATGCAGGAACGGCACCCGAGAGTATTAAACACGTCCTGTGGAAGTTCCAGACCGGCGCCGGCGTTTTCTCGTCGCCGGTCGTTGCCGGCGGCGTTGTCTTCGTCGGCAGCAACGATCACTACCTGTACGCGCTCGACGCGCGCA
Organism: uncultured Occallatibacter sp.; assembly: GCA_964560845.1. Classification (GTDB taxonomy): domain Bacteria; phylum Acidobacteriota; class Terriglobia; order Terriglobales; family Acidobacteriaceae; genus Telmatobacter. The sequence continues at coordinate 1,062 of CAZLMY010000154.1, forward strand.
AAGGCAAGGAATTGTGGAAGTTCAAGACCGGCGCCAATATCGCCAGCACACCCGCGGTTATCGGCGGTGTGGTGTTCTTCCTCAGCAACGACGGCAGCGCTTATGCCGTCAATGCGCAGACCGGCAAATTGAAATGGAAGTTCGAAACCGGTGGAGAGAGCCGCCTGGAAATGGCAGGGCTTTACGGTATCGCTCCGTCGCTCGAGGTCGTTCCCGACCCGTGGGACTTCTACATTTCGTCCCCTACGGTGGTTGACGGAAGCGTCTATTTCGGCAGCGGCGATCACAATATTTACGCGCTCGACGCGGCTACAGGCAAGCTGCAATGGAAGGCGAAGGCCGGCGATGTCGTCCACTCCTCGCCCGCTGTGGCTGACGGCGTGTTGTACATCGGTTGTTGGGACGGCATGTTCTTTGCCCTGGATGCGAAGACCGGACAACTGCGCTGGAAGTTCTCGACCGGCGTCGATGCAACCCACTTCATGCAGGGCATCCCCGGTTCTCCAGCCATCTCTGCAGGCGTCGTAGTCTTCGGCAGCCGCGACAACAACATCTATGCCCTGGAAGCAGCCACAGGCAAGCTGTTATGGAAGCTCGACAACCAGGGCTCTTGGGTCATTGCCTCTCCCGCGATCGAGGATGGCGTGGTCTACGTGACGACCTCGGACAGCATGAAGTTGCGCGCATTGGACCTCATGACGGGCCAATCGAAATTCGAAGTCACCTACAAGGCATACGGTTTCTCGTCGCCCACCATCGCCGCGGGTCATGCATACTTCGGCACCTTCGATGGATATGTCTACGACGTGAATCTTGCCGGCCGCAAGATAGCCGGCGAATTTCGTGTGCAGGCTTCCATCGACCATCGGGACCTGCTGACGCCCGACGGCCATCTGAATCAGAGCCTCATCTATGGCCCGCAATTGCCTGACGGGCAGTCGAACAACACCATCGACGCAACCATCGTCGGAATCGATCGCTTGCTCAAGCTCGGTTCGATTCTCGCAACCCCGTCCGTAGCAGACGGCGTTGTCTACGCGGCCAGTGCAGACGGCGCGGTCTACGCGCTTGACTAGTTCCGCCACCGCATGACGGGTTAATGGCCGGAAGGTAGCGCCGGCCTCCCGGCCGGCTGTAGCGCGGACGTCCTCGTCCGCACTCGTCCATAAACGAATTACCAATTCATGCGGTCTCACCTCTAACCGAGTGCCTGATGCCGGGTGCCCAATCTTTTCGCGTTGTTTGCGAAAAGGGTAGGGAACCTCAGAGTTCGCCCCGCCACGGCCCAACTGTCCACTGTCCACTGCATCACCAGCTATGCAGCCACTCTGCGTCGCGGCCGATCCTTACCGGGGCCTGAAACAGCTCGCTCAGGCGCGTCTCCGTGAGCAATTCTTCCCGCGGCCCGTCGGCCACAATCCGCCCGTCGCGCATCAGAATCACGCGCTCGATCTCGGGAAGAATATCGCCAAGATGGTGAGTTACCAGCACCACGCCGGTACCCTCCTGCGCCAGCCTCCGCAGCGTGTCGCGAAGTTCCCGCTGCGCGGCCAGATCCAATGCATTCGAGGGCTCGTCGAGCAGCAATTGGCGGGGCCGATGCACCAGCGCGCGGGCGATGAGAATGCGCCGCTTTTCCCCGGCCGACATCTCTCCCACCAATCGCCCGCCCAGGTGAGTCGCCTCCATGCGCTCCAGGGCTTCGGCCGCGCCCTGCCGCATCTCGGCCGTAACGTGCAAGTTGGGCCACAGGGTTGAAGCCGAGAAATATCCCGCCGTGACGGCGTCAAGTCCGGTGGTCACCGCGGTCCGCTCGCCGGGCAGCTCGCCCAACAAGCCCGCGGCCACAATGCCAAAATGCTGGCGCAACTGGGTCAGGTCCCACCGTTCGCGGCCAAAGATGCGCACCCGCATGTCCGGTTGCACCATGGGATAAATCTGGCAGGTCATGGTCAGAATCAGGGTCGACTTGCCGCACCCGTTCGGCCCCAGAATGGCCACGTGCTCACCGGCGTGGATGTTCAGATTCACATCGTGCAACACCAGGCGATCACCGCGCGCCACGTTCACCTGCCGCATTTCCAGAAACTCGTCCTGACCGTCCAACTGCGCCGCGCCCGTCCCGTTCTTCGTCATCCCGCCCCCACCTGCTAGATTAAATGGGTTGCAACCCAAAAACGACATGTCTGACGCATCCGAGTTTCTCGTTCCTCGCGGCTTTCGCTTCGGCGCCACCAAAGCAGGCCTCAAGGCCAGCGGGCGCACCGACTTCGCGCTCATCGTGGCCGATCGGCCTTCCAGCGCGGCCGCAGCCTTCACCGCCAACCGCGTCACCGCCGCCCCGCTGATTGTGGACAAGCTGCATCTGCGCGCCACTGCGAGCCATGTGCGCGTGGTGGCCATCAACGCCGGAAATGCCAATTGCGCTGCCGGCCAGGCTGGCTTGGATGCTGCGCACGTCACTTGTGTCGCCGCCGCAGAACTGTTTGCCTGCAAGCCGGAAGAGGTGTTTCCCTCCTCCACCGGCATCATTGGAGTACCGCTGCCGGCGGAAAAAATCGTCGCCGTTCTGCCCGCTCTGGCAGCCTCGCTGGGCCCGGAGATGGACCACTTTCAGCAGGTCGCCCAGGCCATTCTGACCACCGATACGGTGGAGAAGACCGCCTTCGCGCGCTATACGGTGGAAGACGGTCGCGAGGTGCGCATCGCCGCCCTCTGCAAGGGCTCCGGCATGATTCATCCCCAACTGGTGCCCCATGCCACCATGCTGGTCTACATCCTGACCGACGCCGAGATCGAGCCGATCGCGCTCGATGGTTTTTTACGCAGCGCCATCGAATTGAGCTTCAACCGCATCTCGGTGGACGGCGACACTTCGACCAACGACACCGTCCTGCTGCTGGCCTCGGGCGCCGGCGGCGTTTCAATCGCGCCGAAAGACGAGACCTTCGGCGATGCGCTGACGCAGGTGTGCAAATCCCTGGCCCGCCAGATTGTGGCCGACGGCGAGGGCATCAGCCACGTTGTCGAACTGCACATCGACGGTGCAGCCACCGACGCTGACGCCCTGCGCATCGCCAAGGCCATTGCCCACTCGCCCCTGGTCAAGACCGCCTGGGCCGGCAACGACCCCAACTGGGGCCGCCTGATGGCCGCCATCGGCTACTCCGGCGCCGAGATCGACCCGGAGCGCATCGATATCGACTTCGGCGAGTTGCCCATTTGCCGCAACGGAGGCCGCGCGGCGCGCTTTGACGAAACCGCGGCTCATGCCTATATCGCCCAGCCGGAGTTCTCGGTCGCCATTCACCTCAATCAAGGCGCGGGCTCCTGCGTCTTCTGGACCACGGACCTGACCGTCGAGTACATCCACATCAACGCGGACTATTCGACCTAGCTTTGGGAAATGTTTCTATAAACGGAGCTTTTGTTTCGGCTACAGCAGCTTCCCCGCCGCCAGATCGCGGATCAGATTGCGGTCGGCGGCCAGGAAGTCGTAGCCCGGAAGCTGGTCGAGCTTGACCCAGCGGTACTGGTGGTAAATGTGGTTCACGATCTCCCCAGAGAACTCGTGGACTGCAAAGAACAGCAGGTCGACCGCGCCGCCGTGGCGGTAGTTGTGGCGTATATGCGTGACCCTCGGGCCAATGACAGCCTTGATCCCCAGTTCCTCGTCCAGCTCCCGTACCAGGGCCTCTTCAGGGCTTTCCCCGGCCTCGATCTTGCCCCCAGGAAACTCCCATTGCATAGCCATGGGCTGGTCGGGACGGCGTTGACCAATCAGCACTTCGCCTCCACGCACAATCAGGGCCGCCGCCACAAATCGGAGGGCGGGGCCTGCAGTGCGGGAGTTGGGAACAGGCTGGGCTTCTTCCACAACTCTAGTGTAATCGCCTCAAAAGGAATGCAGAACCGCACTTCCCCTGCTTGTTCCGCAGGGAACCAAAGGGGATAAATCCCTGCAAATGGGAACCGGGATTCGCTTTTCAGGCCTGACCGTCCTGCCTGCCAAGCTCGAAAGGCCCCTATTCCCCTCCGATATGCGTCGAACTGTCGGCAGCCTTGGGCAAGAAGTACCCCCACCCGCGTTTGGCCGCGGCCGCCAGCAATGCGGGGGACGGGTTTACCGGGAATGGGTTGCGCGCGATTTTAAGCATTGCCAGGTCGTGAATCGAGTTGCCGAACACCGCGTCGGGGACGGCCAACCCAACCCGCTTCAGCGCCAAAGCCTTCCCTTCGTCGGTGGGAACATCCACAATCTCGCTGGAAACGAGGCCGTTGGTTACCTTCACTTCCGCCGCCAGCACCCGCTCCTCGGGGATGCCGAAAGCGCGAACCCCCTCGGCAACAACCCACCGGTTGGTGGAACTGACCGCCCAAAGCTCAACGCCGGTCTTGTTCAGCACCGCCACCAGCGAAGCCAATTCCTCAAAGATCTGCCCGCGCACAAACTCCTGCACATATTGGGCAGCGGCGGCACGCATCTCCTGCTCGCGCAGGCCGGCATAGATCTGCACCATTTCGCCGCAAATCTGCTGTTCTCCGATTTTTCCCGCACGGTAGGCTCGATGCCGGTTATCGATCCAGTCGCAGGTGGAGCGAGAGACAAGGCCCTGCTCCAACGACCAAGCCATGAATCCAAATCCGGAATCGCCGTTCCAAAGCGTTCCATCGCAATCGAAAACGGCAACTTTCGGGTCACTCTCGAGGACCAGCCGCTCGAATTCCTGGGCTGTCCATCTGGGGCTCTCTATATGCGTAGTGGGCAAGCTTTCCTCGTTCATGCTCAAAATAGTTCCAATTCCATTCTCAACTAAACCGCCCAATCTTTCCACGTGCCCGACGGGATTGGCAGGTCCCCGGCTGCGCCTTGGCCTTGGAATCCAAAGCAAAGCTCCGGAAAGTGGTAATGAATAGCCACCCCGAGCCCCTGGAAGACCCGTGGGCGAGTCGCCAAATGTCGTAGCGCCGGCCTCCCGGCCGGCTGTCCTGAGGGCCTCCCGGCCCTCAGAGTCTTGGCCAGCCTATGAATTCGCCGTCGGTGAGAAAAATACGCGGAGAACTGTCTTAAACAGGCTGCGGAAAACTCTTCGGGAAGGCTCGGTACGTCAGGGCACGACCGGGGCACCGGGGGACCCTCAGGGTCGGGTCGCGTGCCGATAAGGCCCATAGAATGAGTGGGGCTTTAAAGGCTGCGGAAAAACTCGGTACGGAGGGAGGCGGGGGTTTCAACCCCCGCGTAAAGCCAACAGAATCATCGGGGCTTCAGCCCCGGAGGGAAGCTCTGGGGAGATTTTCCTCCGAAACAAGGCCTTTTTCCGCAGCCTGTTAAAGCCCCAATTTCACATCCCTCGGCAAATCCCGCGGAGGCGGGGTAATGATGTTGAGGCCGTGATGAAACAGGTTCGGCCAGTGACCCGTCCACGTTTCACCGGGGCCCGCCGCGCGGATAATGAGGAGGTGGATAGCCCCCGCAACTTCCCGCTGTTGAAGGACTACCTCGGCTACCTGCGCGTTGAAAAGGGTCTGCGCCCGCTCACCTGCGAGGCCTATGACAGCGATCTGAAGACGTTTGCCGAGTTTCTAGAGCCCCGCGACGGCGTTCTATTTACCGCAACCCAGGCCGATGTAGCGGCTTTTCTCGAACATCTCCGTGCGCATGGCATCGACTCGCGCTCCTCGGCGCGCAAGCTGAGCTGCCTGCGCGGCTTTTACAAATGGCTGCTGCTCGATCGCCGCATTCAGCGCGATCCCACCGTCAACATCGAATCGCCCAAGGCCTGGAAGGTGCTGCCCAAATCGCTGGCCGAGCCGGAAGTCGTTGAGATGCTGGAGCGCGCCGGCATGGCCGCATCGCACCCGCAGGCAAAAGCCACGGCCCTGCGCGACCGCGCCATCCTTGAACTGCTTTACGCCGGCGGGCTGCGCGTCTCCGAGGTCACCTCGCTCTCCACCGGCGACCTGGCCTTCGACGCCGGCCGCGTGCACGTGCTGGGCAAAGGGGACAAGGAGCGCATTGTGCCCTTGGGCCGCACCGCCCTCGAGGCTTTGGAGATTTATCTGCGCGAAGGCCGCCCCCACCTGGCTCGCATCAGCTCGCAGCGCAAATCGCAGCTCCCGCGCCAGGACTCGACCTGCCTGTTTCTCTCTTTGCGGGGCATGCCCCTGACGCGTCAATGGGTCTGGCACCTGGTCAAGACGGCCGACAGCACCGCCAGCCCTCACCGTCTGCGCCACAGTTGCGCCACACACATGGTTGAGCACGGCGCCGATCTGCGCAGCGTGCAGATCCTGCTCGGCCACGCCGACATCTCCACCACGCAGGTCTACACCCACCTTGCCCTGGGCCGGCTCAAAGAGGTCCATCGCGCCTTTCATCCGCGCGCCACCCGCAAGCCCCCCGCACCCGGGGATGCCGCTCGGCCGCTCGCTGACCCCGCCGAGGACTCCGCATGACCGGGCCTGCCAACCTGACGGATTCAACACCGAGGCCGGAATCTGTGCTCGATCGCCTGGTTGCCGACTTTCTGCAAATGCTGGCCGGCGAACGGCGCGCCTCGCCGCACACCTTGCGCGCCTATCGGCGCGAGTTGCACGATTTCGTTGCGTTTATTGCCGAGAAATACGGTTGCGATCAGACCGCGGACCGCATTGACCACACTCATATTCGCGGCTACCTGGGCTCGCTCTACGATCGCGGACTGTCAAAGGCCTCCGCGGCGCGGGCGCTGGCGGCGGTGCGCAGTTGGTTCAAATGGCTGGCCCGCGGGGGGCACGTGGACCAGAACACCGCGTCCCTGGTAGCCACGCCCAAGCTCCCCAAGCACCTGCCCCGCGTGCCTTCCATCGAGCAGATGAACAACGTGGTCGACTCGGTCAGCGACGAGGGCGCCAGTTGGCCGGCGCGCGACCGCGCCATTCTCGAACTGCTCTATGGCTGTGGTGTGCGCAACTCCGAGCTTACCGGCATGAACCTCGCCGACATCCACTGGGCCAACGAGGCCATTCTGATTCGCGGCAAAGGCCAGAAACAGCGCTACGTGCCGCTGGGCGACGCCGCGGCTCAGGCGCTGCGCTCCTACCTGGCAGAGCGCTCAGCCCTGCTGGCCGCGAACAAGGATAAAAAAGACGCGTCCACACCGGCGCTGTTCCTGAATCGGTATCTCCGCGGCTTGAACATGGCTGGCGGCCAGGCCCGCCTGACGGTGCGCAGCGTAGGCCGCATCGTCAAGCGCCTCGCCATTCTGCGCGGGCTTTCCGCCGACGTACATCCCCACACGCTGCGCCACGCCTTCGGCACCCACCTGCTGGAAGAGGGCGCCGACCTCCGCGCCATTCAGGAGCTGCTTGGCCACGAACGCCTCTCCACCACGCAGCGTTATACCCAACTCACCACGGCGCAACTCACCCAGGTCTATGACAAGACCCATCCGCGGGCGCGTTAGGCCAGAGACGCCATCGAGCCCACGATTCGAATTGCGTGGTAACATTGTTATTACTTGGAGGGGACATGCTCACAACCATTCGCCGACTGGGAAATTCACAGGGAATCCTGATTCCAAAGCCGCTGCTTCAGCAAGTTGGCCTTGTGGATCAGGCCGAAATGCGTGTGGAAGGCGATGCGCTGGTGTTGCGAAAACCCAAAACAGCTCCCCGCTCGGGTTGGGCCGAGGAGTGCAAGGAGATTGCGGAGCGAGGCGAGGACCGGCTGGCCTTACCCGAATTTGCGAATGAAGCGGATGCGGAACTGACGTGGTGAGACGCGGCGAAGTTTGGCTTGTCAATCTCGATCCCACCGTCGGCAGTGAGATACAGAAAACTCGGCCTTGCGTCGTCCTGTCGCCGCAAGAGATGAACGACCATTTGCGCACAGCTATTGTCGCCCCGATGACTACAGCGAATCGCCCGGCGTCTTTCCGGATCCCAGTTCGGCACGCGAGCAAGGATGGACTAATACTGCTCGACCAGATTCGCACAGTCGACAAGGCCCGTTTGGCAAAGCGGATGGGAACTATTCCGCCTGCAACCCTTAGCGCCAGCCTGGCGGCTCTCAGCGAGATTTTCGCTGAATAGCGAAGATCACTTTCCCTTGGAGAATGCCTCTTCCAACTCCCTGCCAAACTCCGCAGCAATTTCCATCTTCAATTCCTCGCGGAACAGTCCCTTGCGAGTCAAATACGTCTCCATGGTCAATATGGAGTCCCCGTCCGCCGACCGGTTGCAGTCGATCAGCGTGGGGCCGCGCCCTGCCCGGGCACGCGCGATGGATTCGGATGCGACGCGATAGACAGCCACCGCATCGTCGCCATCCACCGGAATGACGGGAAGCCCAAACTCGTAGCGATCGAGGACACTCGCCTGAACCTGCTTCCTCGAGACTTTCTTCGCATGCCTCTGCGCCGCCGGCTCCAGAACCGGATCGGTATGGCTTACAAGAACCATGGGCAAATCGTTGCTGGCTGCCACCCGCACCGCGTCCACCCAGCAAGCCGGCCAGGCGTCCGGCGTGCCGATCGTCCGGCTGAAAAACACGACTGCGATTTTCTCGTTCTTTTTGGTCTTGCCTGTTAAAGCTGCGCCCAATGCGGCGTTCAGGCGTCCCAGCCAAAGAGCTACTGTTTCATCGCTTGCCGTGAAGCCAGACAAAATTGTCCCCAGGGCAGAGCCGGTCAGAAACCGGACGGCGGCGTCACTGTCCGACACAGCGACCGTATCGTCGGCCACTAGATCTGTGGCCACGCCCACAGCGGCAGCCTCCTGGCCCGGAGCGATTTCCTTCAGGCCGCTCCACTGCGGCTGCCGCTCCAAAAGCGCGCTCTTCAAGAGCCGGCACTTCAGCATCCCGGCATAGAGCTCAAAGAGCTTCTGATTCGAAATGAGCGAAAAGACAGGCGGTTCGGGCAACTTAGGCGCGGGAGGTCTTTGTTCCTTTTTCTTGCTGGTCATCGGCTGGGCGGTTTCTCCGGTCATTGCGAATTGTAAAGCACCTGCGGTGCGGCCATCTGCCTTCGGCGTGCCTACGCAAGGCTCGCGGCGCGCTTGCTCTGGCGGAGAATACCTTTGACCTCTGTTGCGTTACGCATTACGATTGCTCATGATCAGGTCCTTCCGGCACAAGGGGCTGAAACGGCTCTATGAGGACGACAACCCGCGAGGCGTCATGCCGGAGCATCTGAGCAAACTGCGCAGTATCCTGGCACGCCTGGATGCGGCGGGCGCCCCGGAAGACATGGATCTTCCTGGATTCAACCTCCATCCGCTGAAAGGTTCATTGCAAGGCTTGTGGGCGGTTAGGGTTCGAGCCAACTGGCGCGTAATCTTCCGGTTTGTGGAGGGGCACGCGTTTGAAGTCGATTACCTGGATTATCACTGAGGAGGTTTCCCCATGCCGATGAAAAATCCCCCGCATCCCGGCAGCGTTGTTCTCAGCGAGTGCATTGAACCGCTCGGACTCACCATTACCAATGCTGCAAAGGCTCTCGGCGTGACCCGCACCACGCTCTCCGAGCTGGTGAACGGCAAACGCGGCATCTCGCCGGAGATGGCCATCCGGCTTTCCCAGGTCTTTGGCGGCAGCGCGGAAAGCTGGATCACGCAGCAGGCACATTACGACCTGGCGCAAATCCCCGCCGGGCGAATTCAGCTCAAGCGGCTGGCCGTGGCGTGAACTGCATGCGCTGGATCGGATCAGCTCAACGGATGGGGCTCCCAGCGCAGTCACCTATCTCACTGAATTGGTCTCAACGCGACCACTGATTTATTCATCTCCGCAAGATCGCTTGATGTTTTCGCATTGCACTTGAAAACGATAAGGAAGTTGCCGATTTGCACGGCGGTGGCAGATGAGTAGCCGCCCTTCTCGGTATAGATGAGCTGATCGATGGTGAGGCCAGCCGGGTTCTTAAAATGCTTCCTCTCTTGGATCACCGCGTGCTGTTCTGGTGGGAACCTCGCGACACGATCAAGAAAGTCCTCCCCGTCTCTAATCCCACGAGAATGGGGAGTAATGGCGTTTAGCCTTTCCGCGACGACGACGATGCCGAAAGGTTCGTCTCCTTGTCTGACGGCGAGGAGCATGAATTCGTTTGCGTAAGGCGAGCTTTGCGGAAGATTAAGTGAATTTGTGTCGTAGGGCTTGAGCATTGCTGGCCATGCATAGGAGAACTTGAAATAGGAATTCTCGTAGGAGCTTCCCGTGACTCTGCCATCGTTAGGAGACTGCGAGATCCCTCGGAGAGCCGCTAAGAGAAACAGGAAATGGACCACCTTTCGAGCGCGCATTTGCTTACTACCGTCCTTTCAAACCAGGGTTCTCATATTCAGTGGCCGGGCATCATGCCCCACAGCATGACCAGCGTCATGCCGATGACGATCAGGCTGGTGCCCCAGGCGATGATGTTCCAGATGCGCGAGTTCTTGTGCTCGCCCATCAGGTCCTGGCGGTTGATCAGCATCAGCATCAGGATGATGACCACCGG
>CAZLMY010000155.1:0-11501 GCA_964560845.1 uncultured Occallatibacter sp.
AGCCAGCCCGGTGATCGCGGCCAGCGTCACCAGTTTCAGCAGTTCCGTATCTTTGAAAATCAACTCCGGATTGGCCGTCTCGGTATGTAGCCAGCCACTGAACCCGTGCCTGCTGGGGTTCGCTCCCTCGCCATGAAGTTCGCCGGCTATGGCGTCGGTCAAGCGCTCGAAGTTACCCACATAATCGCAATGCTCGAGCCGCTGAAAGAAACCGCGCATCTTCTCCGCGGACCACGACGCATCGCCCGTCAATGCCTGCAGATGATCCCAGTCGCTATTTTGCGGATACACGGTGATCATGGCGTTATGCGCAGTGCAGCCGCCAAGCGTACCGGCCCTTGGATACAGGATGCCGTTCTGCGGCGCACAGAACTTCGAGTCCTTCTGCTGCATGGCTTCGTTGTCGTAATGCCGGACAAAGAAGTCCCAGCTCATGTCAGGATCTTCACTGGCTATGGGATGAAAACAGGGCACCCGATAGTTATCGCCATCGAAGTCGCCGCCTGCTTCCAACACGAGCACGCTATACCCGGCGCGTGCAAGATTTGCCGCTACGGGGCCTCCGCCCGCACCGGAACCGACCACGACAAAGTCGTAGACGTCGTCCGCCATGATTGCCTCGCTTGCCGCAATTGCTGTTTCGTTTGGTTCAGGGAAGTTGGGAAGTTGAGGAAGAAACTGGTGTAAAGGAACAAGACCACAGTGTGCGCCGCGGTGTCAAGAGATTTTCGCCAGGCTTGAACTCTTTGCGACCTGCTGGTGCTGCCATCTATCCCTCTCACAAACATGAGGATGCCCAGCCGATTGAATTCGCCCGCTTTCGAACTTCGTGGTATACCATGGGCGGCAAGCAATGGGCAGCTCTCCCCTGCTGTGTGGTAACTCCGCATTGCTTGATAAGTTAACCCTGGGCCAAGCTTGCAACGTCTTTCATTGCAATTCGAAGCACGCGGATTCGATACCGGCGCCGTGGCCCCATGACTCCACACCTCAAGGAGAGGATAGTGACCCACTCGAACAGGCAGGGAGCGTTGTCCAAACGACGTTGGCGCATTGCCTGGCTGCTCGGCTTGGGCGTGCTGGTCAACTACTTCGACCGCGTCAACCTCTCCGTCTCTCACGCCTCGCTGTTTACCGCCTTCGGCATCTCCGATATTGCCTTCGGCTATCTGAGTGGCGCCTACAACTGGACGTACGCTGTGTGTCAACTGCCCATCGGCGTTGTCCTGGATCGATTCGGCGTGCGGCGCGTGGGACGCATCAGCACATTTCTGTGGAGTGTGGCCTCGTTCGCGGCGGCCGCTGCACCCTCGTTTGGTGCATTGTTTGCGGCCCGGTTGGCGCTAGGCGTGGGAGAAGCGCCGACCTTTCCAGCCAATGCCAAGGCTATCGGCGGTTGGTTTCCCGCAGAGGAACGCAGTTTCGCAACCGCCATCTTCGATGCAGCAGCAAAGTTCGCTTCGGCCATCGGTGTACCGCTGATCGGAGCTATCCTGCTTTTGGTCGGATGGCGCTGGAGCTTCGCCATCACCGGCATCGTCAGCTTCTTCTACTTCCTGCTCTTTTGCCGAGTCTATCGCGATCCACACGAAGATCTCGCATTGAGCAAGCAGGAGCAAGAGCATATCGAGACGGAAGGCGGCACTTATGAAGCTCGACAATCGCATGAAATCCCCGATCCGCTGATTTGCTTGCTCAAGCAGAAGAAGGTGATAGGTCTTGCACTTGGCATGGGCTCGTATAACTACGTGTTCTATTTGCTTCTTACCTGGTTACCAAGTTACCTTGCCATTGCGCTCGGCATCGACCTTCTGCATTCGTTTCTTTACACCAGTGTCCCGTGGCTCGTGGCGACCTGTGCCGACCTGGGGCCGGGCGGCTGGCTTGTGGATGCCTTGATTCGCCACGGATGGAATCCTAGCCGGGTGCGCAAGACTATCCTGGTCGGCGGCATGACTTGCGGACTTTGCATTGCGGGAGCCGCACACGCGCGCAATGCACAACAGGCTCTGCTTTGGATCAGTCTATCCATCGGCGGGCTCTCGGCAGCTTCGTCCGTTGGCTGGTCTGTTCCATCGCTGATTGCCGCCAAGGCCAACGTCGGCAAAGTCGGCGGCATCGTCAATTTCTCCAATCAGTTGTCAGGAATTGCCGCGCCCATCGTCACCGGATACCTGGTGGCGGGCCAGCGATCTTTCGTGTGGGTCTTTGGCGTCGCGGCAATCTATCTGGCGGTTGGCATCGCGGCTTACGTCGTGCTGCTGGGAAAGATTGAGCAACCGGCCATCCACCAGGCATCTGGATGATCTATCCTTATCGGTGCCCGGAGCCACTGCGTTTCAGCTTCGAGGCAAGCTATGTCAAGCATCGGGAATAGCTGGGACGCCCAATAGGGAGGTACCATGAAAGCACTGTTACTATCTGCTTACAAACAACTCGATTTTGTGGAAATTCCCGCACCAGTGCCCGGCGACGATGAGCTGTTGATTCGCATCTGCGCATGTGGGATTTGCGGCAGCGATGTGCATGGTTACGACGGCAGCACGGGCAGAAGGCTGCCCCCTATCGTGATGGGCCACGAGGCAGCGGGCGTTGTCGAAGCAGTGGGCAGTGCGGTCACAAACTTTCGTGCCGGCGACCGCGTCACATTCGACTCGACAGTTTCCTGCGGCAAGTGCTTTTATTGCCTGCGCGGCCACATCAATCTTTGCGACCATCGCGAAGTGGTTGGAGTTTCCACTTCAGCCTTTCGGCGCATGGGAGCATTTGCCGAATTCGTCACCGTACCCGCACGCATTGCATACCCTTTGCCGGAAAGCATGAGCTTTACGCACGCCGCTCTCATTGAAGCAGTCTCAGTAGCCGTCCATGCAGTTTCACTCACGCCCATCGCTCTCGATGACACGGTGGTAGTGGTGGGCGCCGGCATGATCGGACTGCTCACAATGCAGGCGGCGCGACTTGCGGGCGCGGGAGCAATCATCGTGTTGGACGTGGATGAAACGCGGCTCGATTTGGCACGAAGCCTGGGCGCAACACACACTCTGAATTCCCGCAGTGTTGACCTGCAGGCGCGGATTATGGATCTAACATCTGGGCGCGGCGCCGACGCAGCATTGGAGTGCGTGGGCAGCACAGCGCCGGTGAAGCTCGCTTTGGACAGCGTGAGAAAAGGCGGCACTGTGACGCTGATTGGCAACGTCGCGCCCACCATTGAACTCGGCCTTCAATCGGCGGTCACGAGACAGATCCGCCTGCAAGGCTCCTGCGCCTCGTCAGGTGAATATCCTGCCTGTATCTCGATGATGGCACGCAAGGCCATCCGCGTGGAGCCGTTGATCTCAGCCGTGGCCCCTCTCCAAGATGGCCCCGCGTGGTTTCATCGTTTATACGAGCGCGAACCTGGCCTGCTGAAAGTTGTGCTTGAACCGTGAGAAACAATTCTCTCTCTGAGGACGATATCAATGACTCAATCGTTGTTTGACTTATCCGGCAAAGTTGCTCTGATAACCGGCGCCAGCCGAGGGCTCGGCCAATACTTTGCGCGCGCTTTGGCAAGCGCCGGTGCGGACTTGGCAATTACCAGCCGCGACAAGACCGTACTCACAGACTTCGCAAGCGAAATTGAAGCGATCGGCCGACGCGTTTTTTTGGCAGACCTCGACGTGCGCGACCACACCAGCATTCAAAAAGCAATCGCCGCCATCGAAGCGCACTTCGGCAAGATCGATATCCTCGTCAACAATGCCGGATGCAACATTCGCAAGCCCGCTCTTGAAGTGACTTGGGACGATTGGAACACCATCCTCGATACCAACCTGCGCGGTTCCTTCTTTGTTGCCCAGGCAGTTGCGCGCGGCATGGTTCAACGCAGTTACGGCCGGATTATCAACATCGGGTCTGTCACCAGCGTTCAAGGCTATGCGGGACTCGGGCCTTACGGCGCCAGCCGCGGCGGCATTCGCCAACTCACGATGAGCCTTGCCGACGATTGGGGTATCTACGGAATCACGGTGAACTGCCTGGCGCCCGGTTGGTTCAAGACCGAGCAGAATCGCGTCTTGTATGAAAATGCCGCGTGGGTGGAGTATATCTGCGATCGCATTCCGATGAAGCGGCCCGGGCTGCCCGACGACCTGGACGGAGCTGTTGTCTTTCTGGCCTCCGAGTCCAGCCGCTACATTACCGGCCAGACGCTCTTGGTGGATGGCGGCATGTCCACTGGCGCAACGAAGGCCACTATTCAATAAACTGGGCATCCACTACGTGTGTTCAAGTATCGCCGGCGCGCCATATGAATTGAACAGGACGCTACACCTTTATTCCTGGCGTCTGGCGACAATCTCGAATTGGCATTTCAATTCATCTTTCAGTTTGAGCGCGCCACCCGCAACCGAAACCGGCTTCATCTGGTATCTGGACTGGCTTACGGTAAACTCACCCGACGCCCGCACCATGCTTTCCATCCACACCACTCTGGCTGGGATCGGCTCGCTCAGGGTCACCCCATGGAGCGTTAGGCTCCCTTTCATCGCCACGGAGTAAAGTGAGTCCCCAAGCCTGGTAACAAAAATGCTGGACGCCTCATAAAGAATCTCCGGGAAGCGTTCTGACTCCAGCAGGTCCTGGTTCATCACACGCTCCATCTCCTTGCGGTCCTTCGAACTAATGTCATCGGTAACCGCAAGCGAACGGGCGTTGATTGCGATGGTGAAATGTTCGGCGAGCGCCTGATGCGGGTCGAAGTCCACGTTGCCGGTGAACTCGCGAACGCCAATGGTGGGATTGTGGCCCATTGCAGACAAGATACCCGTCGCAGTGGCGCGCACAGTGAATCGGCTCGCCCTGCTATCGATGACAAAATGTTCCATGGTGGACTTGGCCGCTTCTCCGGCAGCCGTCTCAGCCTTGGCCATGCAACCTCCGTTCGTCGCGCCAGCATATGCTCGTGCGACATGCTTGAACAAGTGGGTTCCAGGAAATGGCTTCCCACTTACATAGCGCGTAACCTGAAGTATCTTTCAATGTCGGGAATTGCGGCAGCGGCCAGGTTTCCTCCGCCGAGTTGCGAAAGGTAGCGCCGGATTACAGGATTGGACACAATCAATCCCGCGCCGAAGACGACCATCGCCACGCCGCTGAGCAGATAGAGCGTGTTCTTGTCCACGGCTGTTCCATTCGAGGTAGCTTCCATCAGATCCATTGCCATTGCGAGTCTCCTTTTCCAGTTATGACTCTGCCGCTTCCGATTGAGTCTCATTCAAGATGTTTCGCACAAGCCTCGTCACAATGTTTACTGCTTCAGGCACAGCGGCTCTTACAGAGTAGCTCAGACCCATCTCTCCTTCCTCAGGCCCGAATGTTGCCGGCTCGCATCCCACCAGCAGCACGCGCTTCAACTGGCCGTTCATGGCCACTGCCATCCGTAACACGTTCATCGGGTTCATTGCATGGGTTTGAACGAACCCTTCATCTCCCACTGCCGCAGATAAGTCGATCAGGTCCGGTTCGATCACCGACACAGTCCCCGCCTCTTGCCCATGTGGAAAGGCATCGATCAGGATGGTGGTCTCGTATCCATCCTGCAGCGCATATGCGAGATCGAATCCGCGCAATCCGAAGTCGACGACACGAACGCCTGCCGGCAGATCCGCAGTTGCCAAATGCTGCGCCACCTCCACACCGAAGCCGTCGTCGCCCAGAAAGACGTTTCCAATTCCAGCCACAAGAATGCGTGGGTATTGAACCACGTTTCGATGCTTTGCGTCGTCGTTTTGAAGTGGTTCCACTTCGTCCGTTTCGAAGAAAAAGCGATGTCCAGGTTGCCGCAGCATTCCTAGGTCCCTGCCCGGGTCGTCATCCACGACAACACACACATGATACCTGCCTTCATAGTCCTGCTCGATGCTTTCGATCGTTGCGATCTGGCCGCGTAATGCAATGTCAAGAATGTCGCCGCGCTTGTGAGGACAGAGCCGGACCCGATCGCCGGTCTTCACTTCAACCCCCGCGATTGTTACGCACTCGACGCGTTCCTTGTCTTCGAGCAACTGCCACTCCCACTCATTCATCGCGCCTCCTTCACTGCTGGGTGCACACCTCGCATGGCGCCATGCAGTTTGATGAATTGTTCAGGAGGCATGTTCTCGGTTCGCTCCAGGACCCTGCGTGCGCGGTCGTCCGATAGCCTCATTTCCTCTTTCTCCTCGTCGGTCATGGTCAGAATGCGCAACGACAGAATCTCGTCAATCTCGGTCCCGTCGAAGAGAGCGCCCGGACTTTCCGGTGCGATTTGCGGATAATCGTAAAGAATGATCGGCGATGAAAGCATCGCGTCCTTCGCCCCATCTTCTCCAACCAACACGGGCCATGTCCCCAGGTTCGAGCATTTTGCTGCCGCGTCTTCGAATTCCCGCGGGGGATCGAGGAGCGAGACAAATGCACCGTCATCGGCGCCGAGAATGGTGTGGACGGATACAAGGGAATGCAGCAACGCTTCAGCGCGAGTCTGCAGACTTTCGGGTTTCACTTCCGTGGTGTTTCGGATGACAACGGAGACTTTCACCAGACCCTCTCGACAGCCTCTCAAGTGAATGTCGATGGATCCCGCAAGCGCCTCCCATTCACGGATCACAACACCCGCAATCATTCCGTCTGTATCGTAAACGGGTTCAATCTCTCTCTGCGGCTTGAAGTCGAACTGCGAGTGCCAGTGGAACGAGAAGGCCGCTGCCTTCAGCGAAGGCACAGTTACTTTTCTCTCTTGTGCTTCCTGCCAGGGAATCAACGATCGACTTCCCACTGTAAGCTTGTCCACAACATTCCATTGCGACTTTGTCCACAGATCGCATTTCTCCAGTGGTTCTGCGGGTTTTCCGACTGTGCGATTTACAATCTGCAGAAATCTTACCTCGACACCAATCAGGGTCGATGCATCGGCCTGTAGCAAACATTCGGTCTGCATCTTCCATGCATCCGACCCTTCCTGCAGTTCGCTCCAGCTACGCGGACAGAGCACGCCGAAGTTCCAACGCTGCTGGTTCTTGATGGCGGAGGCACGATAGGGGTAGAGCATGTAGCCCTCGTAGAGCACGGCCGCTGCGATCTCTTCCACGCGATTGAAGTTCATGATTTCACCGTCTCCTCGATACTCAAGACGCGTTCCAGCGCCTGATCCCAAGAAGTCATTCCATGTTGCATCTTGAACTGGTTCAAGCGGTCGAATACATCTCTTCGAATTGTCAACCACGCCGTGTTTGGATAGTACGAGTCCATCATGTCTCTCCAGACCCTCTGCGGGAGGTTGTACGTTGTTTCCTTCTCCCAAGAAATTGGAGCCACCTGAAGCGATCCTTCCTCGTCGGCATAAAATACCGTGCCGCTGAACATCATGCGCAGCGGAATCTCACCGCCGCTGAGGCCTGCGAAATACTTGGTGGATGCCACGTTGAAATCGAAAGTGCAGGGGACATGGAGCTCAACCGTAGTGCTGCGTTTGAACCCTGACACAGTGACGCTGACAATCGTCCATAGCAGGCTCTTCAGCGTCTGGCTCCAACGCTCCGGCTCGCCGAAAAGATCGATCATCTTTGCCTGCTCCTCCACCGCATAGCGGCGGCGCGACGCGTCAATCTGAATTTGGCAGCGAAGCACGATAGTATGAATCGGTTGGTCCGGTATGTCGTTTTCAATCAGAAGTCTGAACGCGATGGTTGGCGCTGCCGCGTAGAGGACGGGTGACGCGGCCTCGACCTTCATGCTCAAATCAGGCATTGGACCCACCGTTCACAATCTCAGCGCGTGTCTTCAAGGCGGCAAAAAACTTCGCAATCTCGATCCAGACCTCGTTCCCTCCGGAAAGGCCCTTCCAATGGGTTCGAATCAACCCCACCAGCTTGTAACACTCGTCAATGGGAGCGAGATAGTATTCCGCCTCACCAGTTTCGTGCGCCAGGCGAACTCGATTCACAAGCAGAGCTTCGGTATCCGCTTCGAGGCTGTTGAGAATCGGATTCTCCTTGACGATTCCGCTCCACATATCGAGCGACAACAGGGACTCTACCGCTCCAGCCGGACTCGGATAGAGCGCGATCGTGCGCCCTTGCGAGCTCGAATAGGAGAAGAACGCCATGTTGATGGGGATCAACAGGCCCTCCCATTGAGCATCGGAAATCCGTACGCCCGCAAGACACAAGGCTCGCCTCGACACGCGCTTGTATTTTCCGCCGGTTCTTGCGTCAAACAAAGTCGAGCAGGCTTCGCACGCGCAGACGATCTGTCGGGAGGCAAGTTCAAGCAGATGAGAATGTTCATGGGCCAACGCCGCCGCGCACAGCTCACAACGCTCCAACGGCGAGCGCGGCGCTGCGAATCTGCGCAACGCCGCGAACGATTGGTCTCTTGAATTCGCAACCGCCGGCATCTTCACTCTCCCGTAACCTGGACCATTTTTGAATCAATCGGCTGCACAGGCCTCAAGACCTTGAACCTCCGCGGCATCCTTCGACTCGGAATGTTTGAGTAGGCTTTCCAAAGGAACAAAGCCGGAAGAGTTTTCCTCTGCCGGTCCTAGAACTTCTAGCGAGGCCAAATCGGGCGCGAGATCGTAGAGGCTTTCTTCCACGATCGATTGCACGGTTTTGGTAGTGGAACCACAGGCATGCCCAGGAGTGCTGATCCGCACGCGAACGGCACCTTCGGAAATGCCCAGCAATTCCACCTGGCTGTTGAATTTCCTTAGACGCCCGCCTGCCGCGTCGAGAGCACTCATCACCCTTGTTTCCAAGTCATCGGGATGGAGTGAATAGAGCAGCAGCAGGCTGCGCACGATTGGGTCTTGACCGGCAAGGGAGATGACGGCCTCGCCAGACGCGCCACTCTCCGCGATAATCTCCATCAAGCGTTCGAGACCGGTTCCGTGGACCTCCATCAGCAACTGGACGAGGTCGCGTGCGAGTCCATTGCTCTTCTCTCCGTTCGGTGCATCGAGTTCACTCACCATCGCACCGAGCCGCCTGATTTTTTCGTGGAACGCTTCTCTAGTCGACAAGCATCACCTCAATCCGATGTTCACTCAACAGGGAACTTCCTCACCATCCGCATCGAGATCATTCGCCCGTTCGCTTCCTGCGAACAATCTCAATCTCGCGATCGGTGGGGGCGTGAACGCCAAACATCTGCGAGTGGTGCCTCTCAAGAACTTTGCCGTTTCCGAGGTACATGTGGACACCGCAGGGCAAGCATGGATCGAAGCTTCTAACAGCTCTCATGATGTCGATTCCCTTGAAGTTCTCCGGGCCGTTCTCTTCAAAGATGGGCGTATTCTGCACTGCATCCTCATATGGGCCCGGCGTCCCGAAACTATCGCGGGGATTGGCGTTCCACGGAGTCGGTGGATAGGGGTGATAGTTGGCGATCTTGTGGTTCTTGATGACCACATGATGCGAAAGCACGCCGCGCACGGCCTCGTGGAAGCCGCATCCAATGGCCTCTTCAGGCACCTTGAAGTCGTTCCACGTCCTGGTGCGTCCTGCATGTAACTCGCTGAGCGCCTGCTCGGCAAAATGCAGCGCCGCAGCAGCCGCATAGGCCTGGAAGTAGGTGCGCGCGCGATCGCGTTCAATGGCATTGCTCCACTTGGGAATCTTCCACTCCAGTTCAATCTCTGGCAATGAGACGGTCTTGGGCAAATAGATCTTGACACTGTGGCCGGTGGCTTTGATGTAGCCGATATCGACGATGCCGGCCAGCGCCGTGGACCAGAAGCGCGCGATGGGACCGCCGCCGGTGTCGAGCGCAAGATAGTCGCCGGTGCGCTTGTCGTACCAGCGCGGCGACATGACCCATGTGTACTTGCCCGTGAAGTCGCGCTTCTGCGGCTTGGGCAACGTGCTCTGATTCCATGGATGCCGTTGGTCGACCGGATTGCCCAACGGGTCTTTCTTCACAAACGTTTCCGCACTCTGCCAATCGTCGTAATAGGAACTGCCGAGCAGGATGCGGATATTGAGATTGATGTCGACCAGGTCGGTTGTAACCAGTTGGCCATCAACGACGACGCCCGGAGTGACATACATGGCGCGGCCCCAGTCGGTCATCTTCTCGTAAGTGTAGTCGCAGACATCGGGATTGTTGAACGAGCCCCAGCATCCGAGCAGGATGCGGCGCTTTCCCACTTCTTCATAGCCGGGCAATGCCTCGTAGAAGAAGTCGAAGAGGTCGTTGTGAAGCGGCACAACCTTCTTCATGAACTCAACATACTTCATAAGTCGAACAATGTAATCGGTGAAGAGTTGAACTGTTGGAACAGTGCCGACGCCTCCCGGGTAGAGCGTGGAGGGATGCACGTGGCGGCCTTCCATCAGGCAGAACATCTCGCGGGTCATGCGGCTCATTTGCAATGCCTCGCGATAGAAGGCGCCGGTGAATGGATTCAACGCCCGCATGATATCGGCGATGGTTTTATATCCGTGCAGGTTTGCGTGGGGCGACTCGGTCTTCTCCGCCTTTTCAAAGACGCCCGGGTTTGTCTCCTTCACCATTTGCTCGCAGAAGTCGACTCCGACAAGGTTATCTTGAAAGATGTTGTGGTCGAACATGTACTCGGCTGCTTCGCCCAGGTTGACGATCCACTCGGCCATGGCCGGAGGCTTGACGCCGAAGGCCATGTTCTGCGCATAGGTTGCGCAGGTGGCGTGATTATCGCCGCAGATGCCACAGATGCGGCTGGTGATAAAGTGGGCATCGCGCGGGTCCTTGCCTTTCATGAAGATGCTGTACCCGCGAAAGATCGACGAGGTGCTGTGGCACTCGGCCACTTTGCGTTTGCCAAAGTCGATCTTGGTGAAGATGCCGAGGCTGCCCACGATTCTGGTAATCGGATCCCAGTTCATTTCTACTAATTGGCCGGGCTTGCCGGAAGTCTGGTGTTGTTCTGCAACGCTGGTGCCCATATCGACGGCTCCTTTGCCTGTATGAGTTAGTAGGAAGTGCGGTGATAGCCGGTAGTTAGCTCGGGACGCGCATGACGCCACTTCGGCTCCTTGTTCACGGTGCTGTTGGTAAGGCTGCGCAGCGCGCGTATCGCCTTGCCGTACGCGCCGACCGCGGCGCTCGAGACTCTCGCTCCCGGTGGTTCGTCCATGAAGGGCATGAACTTGTCGGGGAAGCCCGGCATCGTGCAGCCGATGCAGATGCCGCCAACGTTGGGACAGCCTCCGATGCCGGCCATCCAGCCTCGCTTGGGCACGTTGCAATTGACCACAGGCCCCCAGCAACCGAGCTTCACAATGCACTTGGGGGAACTGTAGGAAGTGGCAAAATCGCCTTGCTCGTAGTAACCCGCACGATCGCATCCTTCGTGAACCGTGTTTCCGAATAACCAAGTGGGGCGCAGTTGATCGTCGAGCGGAATCATCGGCGCCATGCCAGCGACCTGATAGAGAAGATCACTGTTGTCCGGCTACAAGTCGAACAGATTCAATTGGTTGCAGATATCGCTT
>CAZLMY010000156.1:0-11371 GCA_964560845.1 uncultured Occallatibacter sp.
TGTCGAAGCCGGAGATCATGAGGATCTGCTTGAAGATCTGCGGCGACTGCGGCAGCGCGTAGAACTCGCCGGGATGCACGCGGCTGGGAACGAGAAAATCGCGCGCGCCCTCGGGCGTGCTCTTGGTCAGGATGGGCGTCTCGATCTCCAGAAAGCCCTGCTGGCTGAGGTTGTCGCGGATGGCCAGCGTAATGTCGTGGCGCAGCTTGAAGTTGCGCTGCATCTCCTGCCGGCGCAGATCCACATACCGGTATTTCAGCCGCACTTCCTCGTTCTGAATCGCGTCTTCCGACGGCGAAAACGGCGCCAGCCGCGCGTCGTTCAACACCAGAAGCTGGGTCGTCTCGATCTCGATCTCGCCGGTCACCATCTTGGGATTGATGGCGTCCGCGTCGCGCAGCCGCACCTTGCCCACCGCGGCGACCACGTACTCCGACCGGACCTGTTCGCCCTTCTCGTGCCCTTCAGGGGTCAGTTCCTTGTCTAGCACCACCTGGGCAATGCCCGTGCGGTCGCGCAGATCCAGAAAGATCAGGTTGCCGTGGTCGCGGCGGCGGTTGACCCAGCCCATCAGAACAACCTGTTGGCCGGCGTGAGCGGCGCGCAATTCGCCGCAGAGATGTGTCCGTTCGAGGCTTCCTAGAAAATCAAGCAATGCCCTTGTCCTTTATTCGCTTCTGGTCTCAAAAAAAACACTAGGCGTGATGGCCATCCACGCTGGGTGCCCGAGGTCCCTCGCTTTTGGGGACCTGGGAAACCTCGAACCCCAACGCCATCGGTCACGCCGAAAGAAACGCCGCCAACTCCGCGCGCGCAACCTTGCTCTGTATCCCGCTGGCGAAGTCCTTCACCGTCAGAATACCGGATTGAAGCTCGTCCTCGCCGAGGATCACGATGGCGCGCGCGGACTTGTCGGCAGCGTCAAAGGATTTCTTGAGGCGAAAGCTGCCCTCTCCGAGCTCTATGCGGAGACCAGCGCATCGGAGTTCACGAGCCAGAGCCAAAGCGGCGGGGTTCATTCCCTCGCCTAACGGGGCTATGAATGCGGCTGCCCTCTCGTTCAGCATAGCGGATTCCGGGACCTGTTGAGAGAATTCCAAAGCCTTTAAAGTCAGGACAAGCCGATCCTCGCCCATGGCAAACCCGATCCCCGGCGCCCTCGGTCCGCCCAGCATCTCGCTCAGCCCGTCGTAGCGGCCGCCGCCCAGCAGAGCATTTTGCGCACCGAGGCCTCCGTGCGTGAACTCGAAGGTGGTGCGCGTGTAGTAGTCGAGTCCGCGCACCAGGCGCGGATTCAGCGTGTACGGCACCCCCGCCGCATTCAGCGCCGCCGTCACCGCGGCAAAGTGCGCCTTCGAAGCCTCGTCCAGCGAGTCGGCAATCACCGGCAGCGTCTCAATCAGCGGCTGGTCGGCCGGAACCTTGCAGTCCAGCACCCGCAGCGGATTGGTCTCCGCGCGCCGCTGGCAATCCGGACACATCTGAGCAGCAATGGGAACGAGGGCTGCCCGAAGCGCTTCGTTATACCGCGCCCGATCCGCCGAAGACCCCACTGAGTTCAAATTCAAAGTCCACCCGCTAATGCCCAACTCGTCCAGCAGCGTAGCCAACATCTCCAGCACTTCCGCATCTCGCAAGGGGCTTTCGCTCCCCGCTGAGACCGGACCAATCACCTCGGCGCCGATCTGCGAAAACTGCCGATAGCGACCCTTCTGCGGCCGTTCCCGCCTGAACTGCGGCCCGATGTAATAGAGCTTCTGCAACTGCCCGCTCTCGCCCAGTCCGTGCTCGATATAGGCGCGCACCACCCCGGCCGTGTTCTCCGGCCGCAGCGTCAGCGACTGCGTCTTCTCCGACTGCGCCCGCGCCCGATCCTCCCAGGTGTACATCTCTTTGGAGACAATATCGGTCTCCTCGCCCACGCCGCGGGCAAACAGCCCCGTGTCTTCAAACAGCGGGGTCCGGATCTCGCCGAAGTTGTAGCGGCCAAACACCGACCGGGCGGTCGCCTCGATGCGGTTCCAAAGCGCCGTTTCTGGCGGCAACAAGTCGCGGGTCCCGCGAACAGCTTTCAATGTGCTCATAGCCTCTTTAGTTTAAATGTTTGCCGCCGATCCGCTGGTACAGCGCACAAAGTGCTCGTACAATCGTCTTGCATGCACCGGCCGATTCCAAGGCAGGTCGTGCGGAATGCCAAGGAGCCTGGCCATGATGTTCCATGTGGTTATTCATCCCGAAGAGGACGGCTGGATTGTGGCCGAGTGCCCCGCGCTGCCCGGCTGTGTGAGTCAGGGCCGGGACGAGAAGGAAGCGTTAGCCAATATCCGCGAGGCCATCGGTGGCTGGCTCTGGGCAGAAGACCAGAAAGCCGCCAATGCCCTGCCGGCAGGCCAGATGCCCGTGCTCGTCACGGTTTAGCTATTGTTTCTAACTATTTCCTCGTTCCCGCCCTTTTTTCCACCATTTCCGAAGTTTGCACCAATTACTGTGCTTTCGTTTTCTCAAACATAGAGAGAGCGAGGTTCAGGTATGGGGAAGCTCAGCAACATCTCCGGCAGAGAAGCTGTGAGGGCTTTGAAAGGGCAGGTTGGTTTGCCCGCGGTCAAACCGGAAGCCACTTGGTGCTTACCAAAGCGGGTATTCGGGCAAATCTCACAGTTCCGCTCCATCCCGAACTCGCTCCTGGTACGCTACGGGCGCTGATTCGTACCGCTTGCCTTACCGTGGAGGAATTTCTAGAGCTACTTTAAGTCAACCACTTTGGCGCGAATTGTTAGCCTCCCTGAATGGGGTGACCCTCTCATCACCATCGACGCCGTCTCCGACCGCTCCGGCGTCGAGCGAACCTGCTAGCAATCCCCCTGCATCCTGCCGCCCAGTCCCGCATCCAATGCCCATGGAATATCGCCTTCTTGGAGGCTCCGGCCTCAAAGTCTCCGCTCTCAGTTTCGGCACCGGCACCTTTGGTGGCGCCAACGAGTTTTTCAAGGCCTGGGGAGAAACCGACGTCGCCGAAGCCAGCCGTCTCATCGACATCTGCTTCGAAGCCGGAGTCAACCTCTTCGACACCGCCAACGGCTACTCCGACGGCCGCTCGGAAGAGATTCTGGGTAAGGCCCTCGAAGGCAAGCGCGACCGGGCGCTCATCTCCACCAAGGCCTTCTTCCCCACCGGCGGGGGACCAAACGACAGCGGCTCCTCGCGCTATCATCTCCGCCGCGCGCTCGAAGACAGCCTGCGCCGTCTGGGCACCGACTACATCGACATCTATCACCTGCACGGCTTCGACGCCCTCACTCCCATTGAAGAAGTGCAGGACACGCTCAACAAATTCGTTCGCGAGGGCAAGGTTCGCTACATCGCCTGTTCCAACTTCTCCGGCTGGCACCTGATGAAGTCCCTGGCCGCGGCCGAGCGCTACGGCTGGACCCGCTTTGTCGCCCACCAGGTCTATTACTCGCTCATCGGACGCGACTACGAGTGGGAGCTTATGCCGCTCGGTCTCGATCAGAAGGTCGGCGCGCTGGTGTGGAGTCCGCTCGGCTGGGGCCGTCTCACCGGTAAAATCCGCCGCGGCCAGCCGCTGCCTGAAGTGAGCCGCCTGCACAAAACCGCCGCGACCGGCCCGCAGGTCTCCGACGAGCATGTCTACAAGGTCGTGGATGCGCTCGACGCGGTCGGGGCCGAAACCGGCAAATCCGTTCCCCAGGTGGCCTTGAACTGGCTTCTGCAGCGCCCCACCGTCTCGTCGGTGATCGTCGGCGCCCGCAATGAGGAGCAGTTGCGTCAGAATCTGGCCGCGGAGGGCTGGAACCTCACCGCCGCGCAAGTTGCCCAATTGGACAAGGCCAGCGCTCAGCAGCCCGCTTATCCCTACTGGCACCAGCGTCTTTTCCAAGAGAGAAATCCGCTTCCGGTATGACCCGCCGCACGGCCCAGCTAACCCGCTAACTCGCTACCTCCGCAAAGCGGAGGCTAACTCGCTGTATTCTGTCGTAATTACGTTCCAGCTCGGCTGCTTTGGATCTTTTCCGCGCCTTTCACCGGCTTTTTGCCTCTTCAGGAATGCACGGAGCGCTACCTTAAAAAGGGCGCCCAGGGTCGACACGCTTAGCCCGCCGTCTCCTTGAGATAGATCTCAGTGTAATCCAGGTAGTTCTGGGCATATTCCAGGATCAGCGAGCGGTCCTTGTCGCCCAGTTCACGGCGCAGTTTGGCTGGCACCCCGGCCCACAGCGTGCGCGGCGGCACCACCGTGTGCTCGGGAACCACGGCCCCGGCTGCAATAATCGACCCCTCGCCGATGCGGCAATCGTTCAAGATCACCACACCCATGCCGATCAGAACTGCGTCCTCCACCACGCAGCCGTGCACCGTGGCGTTGTGGCCGATCGTGACCCAATCGCCCACCACCACAGGGTAGAGATTCCGTTGCCCGTGCAACACCGCGCAGTCCTGTACGTTGGAGTTGGCTCCAACCCGGATCGAGTTGACATCGCCGCGCAACACGGCGTTCATCCACACCGAAGAGCGTTCGCCCAGCGCCACATCTCCGATAACCTGCGCAGAAACATCGACATAGCATCCTTGAGAAATGCGGGGCCCTTGCCCCTGGTAGCTGCGGATCATGACTCGGCGACCTCACTCCGGGGAAGGGATCCCCATGGAGAGTGTAAAAGAGAAGGCAGGTCTGGCCGCAAAAGGGAATCTGTTTCCCTCGCAACCAAAAACGAACCCGAAGCAGTGCAAACATCGTTGGAGGGGTACTGAAAACGTGACCAGAATCCGAGAAATACAGTATGCTGTAGATGCCCGTTGGCATGTTTGGAGGTGGATTTTTTTGGCAGAGGTTCGTGTTCAAGAAGGCGAGCCGCTCGAAAATGCGCTGCGCCGGTTTAAGCGGAAGGTACAGCAGGAGGACATCATCAAAGAAGTAAAACGTCACTCCTACTATCTGAAGCCCGGTGAAAAGCGCCGCGTGAAAGCAGCTCTCGCGCGGAAGCGGAATCGCAAAAAGGCTCGTAAAGAGCAAGACTAGTTGTATCTTTCTGGTTGCATCTCGCTACCGGGCCGGTTTGTAAAGCAGATCGGCCCGGGTGAGCAGTTGTAAATCGCTTTAGCATCACGCAGCGCCTTTCGGGCGTGTTCCTTTGGTTAGTCTTTCTGGGCTTCCAGAAAGACGGACGATATCCGCTTCCTTTTCGCGGTCCGGGCCCTTGTTGTGGCAGTAAGTTCGAAGACAGGGAAACGGGGAACGGCAAGGTTGTAGAGCAGTGGCCGATTTCAGCGCACCTCCCTTCTTCGGGGAAGCCGGCCATGGACTTTACCGACAAAGTGTTGAAGTGCATCGATTGCGGCGCCGAGTTTGTTTTTACAGCAGGCGAGCAGCTGTTTTTCCACGACAAGCAATTCAAGAACGATCCCAAGCACTGCAAACAGTGCAAGGCCCGGCGCGCCAATGGAAGCGGAGGACCTCGCGTCCGCCAGGAAACGCGCACGGTCTGCTCGGAGTGTGGAGAGGAAACTACCGTCCCCTTCAAGCCAACGCAGGGTCGTCCGGTGCTGTGCCGCGGGTGCTTCCAAAAGCACCAGGGACAGCCGCAACCGGCGCAACCGGCCAATCCAGAGCCGGAGCTAGTCTAGCGCTGCACTGAAAATCATGTCCCCCCTGAATCCGGTTGGAAAGCCTGCAGCTCGCAGCAGTGTGGCCAATTGCGCCCAGTGACGCTGGCTGTGCAACAGGGCATGCGCCATCAGCTTGCGCCGAGACGCGCTTCGCAGCTGCGGCGGGAGCCACGCGTAATCCAGCGCCAAGACTGTCTCCCAGTCCTGCGCCGGGTCGTCCAACAGCCTCTTGAAAACTACGGCCGCCTGCTGGTGGAGCCCGAAAAGCGCCTCCAGCGGACCGGCCGGAAGATCCTCCCGGGCCTGAAGGGGAAGACCCCCGATTCGCTGCGCCCAGCGCAAATCCGCCACCCAAATATGCCGCACCAGCCCTTGCACCGTCCCCGCACCGTCTATGCTGCATGGCAACTCCAGCAGCGCCGGGTTGGCGTCGAAATGACCCTTCCAGAAGCCGGAGCATTCCTGGCTCCAAGCAAGCAGTTCGTCGAGTCCGATCGCAGAAGTCATAGTGCCTTCTTCAGGGCGCGATGCCCGATATCGTGTCGATAATACATCCCTTCGAAGTCAATTTCCGCCATCGCCTGATAGGCGCGCGAAAGCGCCTCTTCTAGCGAGGGCGCGGATGCCGATACGCCCAGAACCCGGCCTCCTGCCGTCAGCAGCTGGCTGCCGACCTGAACCGAGCCGGAGTGGAAGACCTGCACTCGGGGAACCTCGCCCGCTATGCCCAGTCCGGAGATAGGAAATCCGGTCTCATAGCTGCCGGGATAGCCGGCCGAACTGGCCACCACACAAGCGGAAGCGCCTGGGCTCCAGCGCAATTCGGTTTCCGCTAGCCGGCCGTCGATGCAGGCTTCCAGCGCGTCCACCAGATCGCTCTCCAGGCGCAGCAGGATGGCCTGCGTTTCCGGATCCCCGAAACGGGCGTTGAATTCCAGCACTTGCGGACCGCGAGCCGTCATCATCAACCCAACGTATAGCACCCCGACAAACGGCGCGTCTTCTTCGGCCATTCCACGCACGGTCGGCTCGGCGATGTGCCGCAAGACCCATTCCTTCATTGACGGAGCCAGCATCTCATCGGTCGAGTAAACACCCATTCCACCCGTGTTGGGGCCCGTGTCGCCCTCGCCGATGCACTTGTGGTCCTGGGCCGGCGCCAGCGGGACCACATTCTTGCCGTCGCTCAGGCAGAGGAAACTGATCTCGTCGCCTTGCAGAAATTCTTCGATCACCACCTGCTGTTCTGGCTCGCCCAGCAGTTTGCCGCTGAAAAGCCCTTGGGCCGCTTCAATGGCAGTACGGCGCGATTGGCAGATGATCACGCCCTTGCCCGCGGCCAGCCCGTCGGCCTTCACCACGATGGGAGCATGAAACATCTCCACGGCCCTTTCCAACTCCGCCGCCGTGCTGCAAACGGCATAGTTGCCGGTGGGAATCTTGTGGCGCTGCAAGAAACGCTTCGCGAAACTCTTGCTGCTTTCCAACATGGCGGCGGCCCGGCTGGGGCCAAAGACGCGGAAACCACGCTCCTGCAACTCATCCACAATGCCCAGCGAAAGCGGGAGCTCCGGACCCACGATGGTTAAATCGGGACGCTCCGCTTCGGCCAACTGGATCATCGAGCCCACGTCCTTCAGGTTGACGGGAACGCAGCGCGCCTCGCGCGATATGCCGCCATTGCCGGGAGCGCAAACCACTTCCGTTACCCGTGTGCTGCGCTTCACTGCCCAGGCCAGCGCATGCTCGCGGCCCCCCGAACCCAAAATCAAGACTTTCATGATATGTTCCCGCTCTTCCTGTCCTGCCAAAATCCCAAAACCTATCTGAGCAAACCACACAAGGGAAGTCAAACGGCAGCTGCGCAAACTCATGCACCTCAATCCTGAAATACACTTACACTGGAAAGCATCATGCGTGCCCCCCTTCTACTCTGCCTCCCCGTCTTCGTCGCCCTCGTGCTGCCTGCTCAGACTCCCCTCGCCGAGTCCCGCGCTGCCCGGGCATATCAATCTGCAGTCCTGGAAGGGCCGCTCGCTCTCCATGCCTTCCTCGTCGATTTCCCCAAGGGTGCCGATCTGCATGTGCATCTATCCGGCGCAGTGTATGCGGAGAGCTTCATCCGTGCAGCCGGCGAAGACGGTTTGTGCGTCGACCCCGCAGCCCTCAGTTTCGCCAAGCCGCCTTGTGCAGCGCCCTTGGTGCCGGCAACACAGCTCTCGGGCAACCTCACATCGGCTAACCAGGACCTCTACGACCGACTCATCAATTCCTTCTCCATGCGCAGCTTTGTACCCACCTCCGGGTTCAGCGGCCACGACCAGTTCTTTGCAACGTTCGCCCGCTTCGGGGGCTTGAGCAAGAGCCACACCCCGGAGTGGGTTGACGAGGCCGCCAGCCGCGCCGCCGCCCAGAACCAGCAATACCTGGAACTCATGCAAACCCCGCCATTTGCCCACGCTGCACAAATCGTGCAGCAGATTGGCTGGGACCAGAGTCCCGGCCCTCCGGACTTTGCCAAACTCCGCCAGACTCTGCTCGATCGTGGCCTGCGAGACGAAGTGGCTGCCGATCAGGACGATGTCCGCACGGCGGAGATCGAGCGCCTTCGAATCGAACAGTGCGGTACACCTCAGGCAACTCCGGCATGCCGGGTCGAGATCCGTTACATCTACCAGGTCTTGCGCGCATTTCCCCCGCAACAGGTTTTTGCGCAAACGCTCCTGGGCTTCGAGACCATTCAAGCCAGCATGAAAACCAACGACGGTGGCTTTGTCGGCATCAACTTTGTCCAGCCGGAAGACGGCTTTGTCTCCATGCGCGATTACACCCTCCAGATGCAGATGCTCGACTATCTTCATTCCGTCTATCCCGAGGTGCACATCAGTCTGCACGCCGGCGAACTGGCACCGGGCCAGGTTCCGCCCGAGGGCCTCCGATTCCACATCCGGCAGGCCGTCGACCTCGGCCATGCAGAGCGCATCGGCCACGGCGTCGATGTGCTCTACGAAGATAATGCCCCCGCCCTCCTCAAGGAGTTGGCGCAGAAACATGTCATGGTCGAGATCAACTTGAGTTCGAATGAGGGTATTCTGGGCATCAAGGGCGCCGAGCATCCCTTCCCCCTTTATCGCGCTGCCCATGTCCCGGTTGCGCTCTCCACCGACGATGAGGGGGTAAGCCGCATCGACATCACCCATGAATACGTCCGCGCCGCCCTCGATTATCACCTCACCTATGCCGACCTGAAGCAACTAGCCCGCACCGGCATGGAACATGACTTCCTTCCCGGTAAGAGCCTTTGGGCCCAGCCCGATGCCTTCACCACCCCCGTGGCGCCCTGCAAGGCTCTGGTGCTCGGTGCAAACAAGCCGACGCCCCCTTGCAAGACATTCCTCGACGCCAACCAAAAGGCCTCGGCGCAATGGGAGTTGGAAAGGCGGTTCAGGAAGTTCGAAGCCTCTCTTTGAACCTGGAAACGGCGGTCGAGAGCCCGAATCCTCCTCGACACGACGTTTCGAACCGCTCCGCACCAAACCAAAATGGTGAAATCGCTAATCGCTGGACACATTCTCCCCAGCAGGGCCAAAATCGCCATTTCGGTTCAAGCGGTATGATCTCGTTAGCGCATTCCCGTCTAATCGTTGAATAGCACCGTTCATGGCCCAAATGGCCTATTGGGATTGTTCTCCGGAATTGAGGTTGAGTCTGGTTGGCATTCGAAGAAGGCGTCTGGCGAGGTCGAATAACCCGTCCTTCAGGATCCTGCAATGCGGCAAGATGACCTGCTTTCTGCTGTGTACATTCAGCGTACAGAGTTGGTGTCAGAGCCCCGTCCCACCAAACCCGTCGCTGACTGTCGCCGTAACCTCGCCCGAAGCGCTCCAGTCCCAGCTTTCCGCGGCCCTGCCAAATTCAGAGTTGTCGGCCTCGGGCAGTATTCATGGCGTCGTGGTCGATCCGGACGGGTCAGTCTATGAAGGGGCACAGATTCAACTCGAACAGCCTGGCGCCGTCCCACCTTCGGTAAAAAACGCGGTCTCTGATAGCGTCGGGCGCTTCAATTTCACTAGCGTTCCGGCAGGGCACTTCAAGCTGACCGTCTCCTCGAAGGGCTTTGCATCTCAGGTTGTCTCCGGTTCTCTCATGCCTGGTGAAAGCTTCGAGCCGCTGCCGATCGTTTTGCCGGTCAGCGAGGCGGCTAGCGAAGTCCGCGTGACGGCATCGCCGGACGAGATCGCCGAGGAGCAGGTTCACGAAGAGGAACAGCAGCGCGTGTTGGGTGTGATTCCCAATTTCTATGTCAGCTATGTACCCAACGCTGCGCCTCTAACCGCTCACCAGAAGTTCGCCCTCGCGTGGAGGTCCTCGATCGATCCCATGACAATTCTGGCCACGGCCAGCTTCGCGGGAGTGCAGCAGGCAACCAACAGTTTCAGCGGGTATGGGCAAGGCGCACAAGGATACGGAAAGCGCTTTGCAGCGAATTATGCCGACGGATTTATTGGCTCGATGATCGGGGGCGCCATCCTGCCGGCGTTGATGAAACAGGACCCTCGCTACTTCTACAAGGGCACGGGCACCGTTCGCGCGCGGCTACTCTATGTTCTTGCAAACAGCGTTGTCTGCAAAGGCGACAACGGTCACTGGCAGGGGAATTATTCGGGGATCCTGGGTGGCATTGCAGCCGGAGGCATTTCCAACCTCTACTATCCCGCCGCCGACCGCAGCGGTTTGTCGCTCACCTTCGAAAATGCCTTCATCGGAATCGGCGTCGGCACCATGGAGGATTTCTTCCAGGAGTTCGTCGTTCGCAAGCTGACCCCCAGGCTGCCCAACTACTCGAATTCAAAGCCCTAGAGCCTGTTGTGAAATTTCTCGCGGCCGCCGTGGGGGTTGTTCATAACAGTCACCCACCGACCTCGTCGACCCACGAGGATCGAATCCCGCCCCGACCAAGGTCCCGCTAACCTGCGAACTTGCGATGACCGCGAAGCGGTCGCTAACTTGCTGAATTCATTTCAACAAACGGCTATCCATGCCCCAATCTTGTTTCCTTTTCGGCCAAGATCCGTTTCGAATGCTGAAGGTGGGCACCCATCCCCGGAGTCAATCTTGCCGGATCGAGGCACCCACTCCCCCGTTCGCTCAGATTTGCATGACTTCGATTTCCTTCTTGCGCGAGAGCTCCTCCATGCGGCGAATCTCCTCGTCGGTCATCTTCTGCACCTCTTCCAGAGCGCGCTTCTCCTCGTCTTCGCTGATCTTCTTTTCCTTGGCCAGCTTCTTCATGGCGTCGTTGCCGTCGCGGCGAACGTTGCGGATGGCGGTGCGATGCTCTTCGAGCACCTTGTTGAGGTGCTTGCAGACGTCGCGGCGGCGCTCCTCGGTCATGGGCGGAACGGGCACGCGGATGACCTTGCCATCGGTCTGCGGATTGAAGCCGAGGTCGGAAAGGCGAAGAGCCTTTTCGATCTCCTTCAAGACGGTTGGGTCCCAGGGCGAGATCAGAATGAGCTGCGCCTCAGGCGTAGAGACCTGTGCGAGCTGGCTGATGGGGGTGTTGGTGCCGTAGTAGTCCACCTTGATCTGGTCGAGCATGTGCACGCTGGCGCGGCCTGTCCGCGTGGAGGCCAGATTTGCCTGAAAGGTTGCGACTGCCCCGTCCATGCGCCGCCTGAGGTCGTTGGAGAGTTCTTTGAGCGCCGGAATTCCGGCCATGATCGAGACTGCCATAAGGTTTCGT
>CAZLMY010000157.1:0-11122 GCA_964560845.1 uncultured Occallatibacter sp.
CGGTGAACTTGGTCACGAAGTGAGTCTTCATGAAGTCGCCATCGCGCTCGAACTCTTCCAGGGCCTTTTCTCTCGGCGCGGCCTCCCGGGCGAACGGCTCGTCGCGCGCCACCACCTCGGCCATCTTGGCCTGGATCGCGGCCAGGTCTTCGGTGGTAAACGGAGTCCCGCGATAAAAGTCGTAAAAGAAGCCCTGGTCGGTGGCCGGACCATGGCCCAGCTTGGTCTCCGGGAACAGCTCCAGAACCGCGGTCGCCAGCACGTGCGCGGCCGAATGGCGAACCACCTTCAGCGCTTCCGGATCGTTCTCCTTGATCAGCTCCAGAAAAGTATCCGCGGTCAAAGGGGTATTCAGGTCCACCAGGCGTGGCTTGGCTGCGTCTTCGGCGGCATACATGCTTGCTTCCGCCGAAAGACCGGCGGAGTCCGCAGCTTCCTTGACGGTGCCGGCGAGGGGCGTCAGCCGCGCTACGACAGAGGCCGCGGCCAATCGCGGCGAGATGGCTTTGGCAATCTCAAGGGGCGTGGTGCCTGCAGGCACTTCACGAATCGCCCCATCGGGCAGGTGTACGGCAATGATCTCGGTGCTCATAAGGTTTGAGTCCAATGGGGCCGCGTGCTAAACGAGGCGCGGCCAACACTATGAGGATAGAAGCATCATGGGTGCCAAGTCGAGCCGGGACAGCGTTTCGATGTTGAAGGCGCTTCAATTTGAAAAGCGCCGATGCCCCAAAACGGGCATCAGGACCTGCCCCGAATGGCTCCCCCTCACTACTCGGTCGGGGAATGGCTGGCCCCGAAATTCCGGGTTATTGTCTATCTGTCGATGGGGAATGCCCCTGCAAATGCAAAGATTCACCAAAGTTCAACCGGGATAGCGGTTCGGCTACAACGGCCGACTGGCATAGCCAGCAGGGAACGGGAGGCCAAGACCGAGCAAGCATTGGATGATTTTCGAGTTCTGTTCGTAGCTTTGCAGCACGACTGTGAACCTTCTCAACAAAGCGCGTTGATATGGATGCTGATTGCGACTTCACCCTTTGAGGTCATCGCAATCGGCATCTTTTTTGGCTGCGCCCCGCACCTGCCCGGTGAAAGAGCTTCGAAGAGGGCAAGTACCCGGCCCCTGGCGCACCCGGAGCCTTGCGACTGCCTCCAATCGCCAAGCCTATGAACGAGCCCTTCCATTTGCTGACGGCAGACCCGAAACCCAAAATCGATAGCGAATCGGTCGTTCAGGCATTCCCACGAGCAGTCACTCCAATATGAGTGCCCGCTGCACCGAACAATCGCGCTTCGTCTCCTGAGGTGGGCTTTATCGCTGGTCGTGCATAATGAAAGGCACGATGGCCCTTTTGTGGAACCCTGAAAGCTGGTCGCAGCGGTTGGCGGAGTTGGAAGCGCAGTCCGGCGACTTGAAAGAAGCCCCCCTGCGGCGCGATGTGCGCTCCCTGGGTATACTGCTTGGCGAAGTGTTGCGCGAGCAGGCCGGCGAAGACCTGTTTGCCCAGGTCGAAGCGCTGCGCCAGGGCACCATTCGCCGGCGCGATGCGGAGGCCAAAGGCCTTCATGACGAGGCGGAGCGGCAAGCTGCAACGGCGCTCGACTTGGTGCATTCGCTGCCGGTGAAGCGAGCGGTGCTGCTGACCCGCGCCTTCGCGTTCTACTTCGAGCTGATTAATCTAGCTGAGACCAACCACCGCAAGCGGCGACGCCACGCTCTGCAATTGAGCGGCGAAGCCGGTCGCCAGCGCGGGTCGCTTGTGGGGACATTGTGCGAGATGCGGCGGGTGGGCATTTCGGCCGGCGAAGCCCTGGACTGGCTCAAGCGGGTGATGATCGTGCCGGTGTTCACGGCGCATCCCACCGAGGTGGCGCGGCGCTCGGTGATGACCAAACGGCGGCGCATCGGCGAGTATCTGGCCGCTCTCGATCGAGTTCCCGTGCCGGTGCAGGATATGGCGCGACTGGAGGAGCTGATCTTGTCGGAGATCACCAGCTTGTGGCAGACCGACGAGGTGCGTTCGCGAAGGCCAACGGTCTACGACGAGATCAAGATGGGCCTGGATTATTACGACGTCTCCATTTTCGCCACCCTGCCCAGTCTCTACAGCGAAATTGCCGAGGCCCTGCGCGCGGCGTACGGGTTGGAAATCGAGCCGCTCGAACTGCCCCAGGTATTAAGCTTCGGCTCCTGGATCGGCGGCGACCGGGACGGCAATCCCTTCGTGACTCCGGACGTGACCCGGGACGCCATCGCGCTGGCGCGCGGGCACCTGCTGCTCTACTATCAGCGCCAGCTCGACGAGATCGTGGTGCTAATTACCTCCAGCGCGCAGCAGATTCCGGTGACCGATGCGCTGCTGGAGCGGCTGAACGCCTATGTGGCCGAGGTCCACACGCCGGAAGCGCAGGTGTTCGGCGAGCAGTACGAGTTCGAGTACTATCGACGTTTCGTGATTTGCCTCAAGGCGCGGGTGCAGCGGACGCTCGATTCCATGGCGCCGGCCAGCCACGCCGGTACGGCACTGCCGGTGATGCCTTACACGCTGATGCAGGGCCAGGACAAGCTGGACAGCATTGCCCGTGCGCTGCCTCCCTACTGCTCGGTACTGGATTTTATCGAGGATCTGGAAGTGCTGCGCGCATCGCTGGCCCAGCACCGCGGCCTGCGCATCGCCCGGACGCTCGTCGATCCGCTGATTCTGCAGGTGCGCACCTTTGGACTGCATCTGCATACGCTGGATATCCGGCAACATGCGAAGGTGCACGCGAAGGCGTTGCAGGAGGCGATTGCCGACACCGCTTCGTCGACGCTTCCGGGCGCGCTTTCGGCGGAGACAGCCGGCGTGCTCGAGACCTTCCGGGTGGTGGCCGAGATCAAGAGCGGCTGCTCGCCGGAGGCTATTCGCCAATACGTGATCAGCGGCGCCTCGACGGTAGAGGATGTGCTGGCCGTCGTGCGGCTGGCGCGGCTGGGCGGCGTTCAGGTGGAAGGCGGCGGGCGGGATCCGGGGTTGATGCCGGTGCCGCTGTTCGAATCGATCGACGATCTGCGCCAGGCCCCGGCGGTTTGCCGCGAGCTGTGGGGCCGGCCCGACTATCGCAAGCTGATGGTTACCTGGGACAACTGGCAGGAGGTCATGCTGGGGTATTCCGACTCCAACAAGGACGGAGGCATGCTCACCTCGACCTGGGAGATCTTCCGCGCCCATCGCGACCTGCACGTAGTGGCGCGCGAAGCCGGGGTCAAGCTCAGGCTGTTTCATGGCCGCGGCGGGACAGTGGGCCGGGGCGGCGGGCCGACGCATCGCGCCATCTTCGCCCAGCCCATGGACTCGTTCGAAGGACAGTTGCGCCTCACCGAGCAGGGCGAAGTGCTGAACTTCAAATATGCCGACGAGATTCTGGCCGAGCGCAATCTGGAGCTGATGATTGCGGCCTCGCTGGACGCCCTGGCGCGGCCCAATGCGCGCGACCCCGAGGGACATTTTACCGGGGTGCTGAAGCCGGAGTGGGAGACCTCGCTCGACGAGCTTTCCGCGCTTTCTTTCGACTACTATCGCACCCACATTCTGGAAGACCCGGGGGTGCTGACTTACTTCGAGCAGTCGACGCCGATGAACGAGCTGGAGCAGGCCAAGATCGGCTCGCGGCCGTCGCGGCGCAACAAGTCTCCGAAGCTGACCGATCTGCGCGCCATCCCTTGGGTGTTTGGTTGGACGCAGTCGAGGCTGCTGGTTCCGGCCTGGTTTGGCGTAGGCTTTGCTCTGGAAGAATTCTTGCTCAAGCCCGGCGCATTGGAGCTATTGCAGCAGATGGCGCGGGAGTTTCCTCTTTTTATCGACCTGCTGCGCAACGTGGAACTGGCGCTGGGCAAGGTCGATCTCGCCACGGCGCGCCTCTACTCAACGCTGGTTGACGATCCTGCCCTGCGCGAGCGCATCTACGACCAGTTCGAGGCCGAATTCCATCGCACCGTGCGCGCGGTTCTGGCGGTCACCGAGCAGAAGGAATTGCTGGAATCCAACCAGGTCCTTGCCCGGTCGATCCGCCTGCGGAATCCGTATGTTGACCCCATGCATTTGATTCAGGTGGATATGCTGCGGCGGAAGCGGGGCGGGGAAGACACGCCGGAGGTGAACCGGGCCATTGCGGCGACGATCAGCGGCATTTCGGCGGGGTTGAGAAATACAGGGTGAGAGGCGCCGAGTGGCTTTGTGCTCCACCCTTGCGGCAAAACCAACGCCGCCACAAGGATGGAGCACCTATTTCATCGGGGCAACGACGGGGCACTTCGCGCAACATCTCTACCTTGCACTGCGTAGCGGAGATAGTGGCGCCGTTTAGTGCTTCTTCTTGTCGAGGTACGTGCCAATCCTCAATCGTGAGAATTGCCGGTCGAGGGCCTTTCCGTAGACGCCCTCGGTCTGATTCACAAACTTCTCGCCGAAGCTCTCGGCATTCGTGAGCCTTGCGAAAGCCAGAATTTCGCCCGTTTTGGCATCGGCCATGGTGAGAATGAGGGTAGCCTCTGAGACGTTGCTCTTTCCTCCCACGAGCATGCCCATTGCTTTCTTTCCCCCCGACGTCACCTGGCCTTCCCCCTCTACGAAGACCAATACATCGGCTTTGGCAGAGCAAGGCAGCAAAGCCGCGGAGTCGCCCAGCGTAAATCTGGATTTTTTTATGTCTTTGGGGTGCCTGTTGAGCTGGTTGGCAATGTCCATGTATTTCTGGTTCAGTTGCAGAATAACCTGACGAATCTCCTCGTCCGAAGCCCCGTTGGCCGCGGGGTCATTTGCACCTTGAATCTGCACTCCGGCGGTCTTCAAATGCGCTTCAACCATGTTTTGGAGCGTCGTAGTCCAGTTATCGGACTCTGTGGACATGCCCTGCCCACCCTTCATTGTCACTCTTGACAACTTGCCCTCAGCGGGCATCATGCAGGCATTGCGAATTTGGAATTCGCCGGAGGTGATTTTGGGATTCTCGAATGACCACGATGGGGTGGTGGCGAGGGCATGCACAGTCAAAAGCCCGGCCGCTCCCAAGATGGCAAGTAGGCGAAGTCTTAAAGTCTTCATTCGTTCCTCACATTTTTCAATTTGCGGAGAGGGCCTGATTACGCCCGGATGCGCCCGGATTAATGGGATTGCAAGGATGCGCCCGACAGCTTCTGAACGGCTGCCAGGCGGCGCTCGATGCGGAGGTGATCCATGCTGGTTCCGGCTACCGTGCTTAGGTAGCTTCGGTACTCTGTAGCTGCTTCACTGTATTTGCTTTCCTGCTCGTACAGAAATCCAAGTCCACGGTGGGCGTCTGCGTAATCGGGGTTGCTCTGCAGAACACTCTTGTAGAGCTGTTCTGCCGTTGCTTCGTTATCGCGAAGAGATGCCAGGCCTTCCGGCTTTTGAAGGAGCCTCTTCTGCTCCTCCTCCGGTGTCATCGAAAAATACTCCTTGCGGTGCTCTGCCTGTCCGTGCTTCGAACGTTCGTCGGGCGAAGGCAGCTTTGCCTTTGCACCGAGGGAGCGATACGAGTCTGCGAGGAGCACTTTGTACTTCGGATTGTCGGGGAACATGCCGACCAACTTGAAGGATCGATCGACCGCGGTCCGCTCCCGGCGGCTGCTCAGATCCAGTTGAATCTCGGCGGAGATGGCGGCAGAAACGTTCTCGGTGTAGGTCTTCTGGTCGTCTGGCAGCGGTTTCTCGGCGCTGTGGGTTGACGCGTACTGCAAGGCAAAGGCGCGGCGATCGGTGAGCTTGGGATGGTCTCGGTAAAACCCTTGAATTGGCTCGTACTCCAGACTGCTGTCTTCGTCGAGCAGTTCAAAGGAGCGTGCCATCGCCGTGGGATCGTAGGCTGCATTCGACAAGGCGATCAAACCGTCGCTGTCAGCTTGATGTTCCATTTCGCGGGAGTAGCCGAAAATCGACGCAACGATGATTTCGCCTCCCACCGCTGTGCCCAGTTGCAGAGCCGCTCCGAAAAGCTGCACGCCTTGCGAAAAGTTGCCGCCGGTCGGGGCAGCGGAAGCCACTATCTGCAAAATATTGAGAGTGAGGGCCTTTTTTCGCACGCTGCGATTCTGAAGGTACCCGTGGCGCTCAAACACATGGGCGGTTTCATGACCGAGCACCGCCGCCAGTTGCGATTCATGTTCAAGCAGCGAAAGCAGGCCGGTCGTTACGTAAACAGAACCGTTGGGCAAGGCAAACGCCTGTACCATTGGATCGCGCAAGACCATGAATTTGAATTCGACCTGAGCGGGTATGGGGCGATTGGCGATGATGCGTTTGCCGATTGAGTCGAGATAGGTCTGGAGCTGCGGGTCCTGCAGAACAAGACCTTTTTTCAGGTACTGCTGGTCGATGGCTCTTGAATCCTGAAATACCTGGTTATCAACGTCTGTAAAGTGGAAGTCGACCGCTGCCTTATCCAGCTCTTGAGCGCTAGTAACCACGCCAGGAATCGTAACGATGAGAACTGAAGCCAGGGCAGCGTATTTGAGGCAGGCAAGTCTTTCACGCATACATCACCTCGAAAGCTCACAGATTGCGAACGCTAGAAGATGCTCGCTACAGCGAACTGGCCCACGGGAAAGTGGCACGATTCTATACCTATGTCTTGTGGGAATTCCATCTGTTTGAAATTTGTATCTGGTCCGATACAGCTCGGTGATTCAAAAAGCGATCTGCCTTGTTGAGAAATCGCAGCGAACCAAACGAAGCCGAGGACGATACATGGTTGAGTTCAAGCCGGGTGCAGCAATTCAGAGCCTCGGAGCGGTTGGGGGAGTTGCAGGGGCATCCAATTGTGACTGCGCCCGCCGTCATTTCATCAAGTCCATGAATTTGCAGCCTCTCCCTTGCGCGATTCGCCCCATCGGGTCTACGCTGTTGTCATGCGTCGATGTCGCTAACACCGCCCTGGTGTCAACCGCGATGCAAACGTGCGCCCCTATCCCGCGCGTTTTTCTCCGCCTGACAGTTCGACTCTCACCCCAAGAATCGCGAAACGAAGTGTCCGGGCGCTTTGTCCCGGAAAGGAGATCATTATGGCGCGTATCGCCGCAGATGTCACTGAATTGATTGGTCATACACCCCTAGTTCGCCTCAACCGCATCGCCGCCGGGCTGCACGCCACGGTGCTTGCCAAGCTGGAGAGCCAGAACCCCGTCTCCAGCGTCAAGGACCGCATCGGCTTTGCCATGATCGACGCCGCCGAAAAGGCCGGCAAGATTTCGCCGGGCGAGACTGTGCTGATTGAGCCCACCAGCGGCAATACCGGCATCGCGCTGGCCTTTGTGGCCGCCGTCAAGGGATACAAGCTGATTCTCACCCTGCCCGAGACCATGAGCCTTGAACGCCGGGTGCTGCTGCTGGCCTACGGCGCGGAACTGGTGCTGACCCCCGGCCCCAACGGCATGAAGGGCGCTATAGCCAAGGCCGACGAGATCCTGGCCAACACGCCCAACGGCTACATCCTGCAGCAGTTCAACAATCCGGCCAACCCGGCCATCCACTACGCCACCACCGGCCCCGAGATCTGGGAAGACACCGATGGCAAGGTGGACATCCTCATCTCCGGCGTGGGCACCGGCGGCACCATCACCGGCGTGACCAAGTACATCAAGGAGCGCAAGCCGGAATTCAAGTCCATCGCGGTCGAGCCTGTCGACAGTCCCGTGCTCTCCGGCGGCAAGCCAGGGCCGCACAAGATCCAGGGCATCGGCGCGGGTTTTGTTCCCGCCGTGCTGGACATGAACCTGGTGGACGAAGTGATCCAGGTGACCAACGACGAGTCCATCGCAGCGGCGCGGCAATTGCCCCGGGAAGAGGGCCTGTTCGTAGGCATCAGTTCGGGTGCAGCGCTGGCTGCGGCGTTGAAGGTGGCTGCCCGGCCCGAGAACGCCGGGAAGGTGATCGTGGTGGTGCTGCCCGATTTCGGCGAGCGTTATCTATCGAGCGTGCTGTTCGAGTCGCTGCGCCAGCAGGCTTTGGCGCTGCCCACCGAGCAGATTGCGCCGGTCGCGGTGTAGTTCACTTCCTGGGAATCTGAAGGGTACGGGTTCAGGTCCGTACCCTTCGATTGCAGGATTTATTCAACGAGACTCAAATCCAGCAATTGCAAGACCGGTCGCCATGCTCATGTTCGAACGAATTCGGGAAGACATCGACTCCGTGCTGGAGCGCGACCCGGCTGCACGTTCGCGGCTCGAGATCCTGCTCTGCTATCCAGGCCTGTGGGCGGTGTGGTTCCATCGCGTCTCGCACATGCTTTGGAACGCCAAAATGCGCCTGGCGGCGCGGTGCCTCTCCCAGCTTGCCAGATTTCTGACCGGGGTCGACATACATCCCGGCGCGCTGCTTGGCCGGCGCTTCTTTATCGATCACGCCACCGGCGTAGTGATTGGCGAAACCGCCATTGTGGGCAGCGACGTAACCATTTACCAGGGCGTGACCCTGGGAGGAACCGGCAAGGGACACGGCAAGCGCCACCCAACCGTTTGCGACCGGGTCTTCATCGGCAACAACGCCAACGTCTTGGGCAACATCACCATCGGCGAAAACTCGCGGGTAGGCGCGGGGTCGGTGGTGCTGTCCGATGTGCCGCCCAACTCCACCGTGGTGGGGGTTCCCGCGCACATCATCTATCGCAACGGCGAGCGGGTTCTCATCACCGATCCGCACGATGTGAAAGACCCGCTTTCAGACGCTCTCATCGCACTTGCGGCCCGTGTCGAGGAGCTTGAAGAGAGACTCGGCGGCGCGCGCCAACCACTGGACCCCTTCACGGCAGAAGCCGCGGAACGCACCGCCTATCGCGAGGAGTTGGATCGCGCGAGCGACTTTGTCTCCATGGGCGAAGGCATCTGAAGCTGCCACTCGCAGCAGAAACCCACTGACAATCTTGCTAATTTCCTTGACATCGGTTCGTTATGGCACTATACATAGCTATACGAGGTATGAAGCTATGGCGAAGCTCAGAGCGAACCCTGCGGAAAGCGACGCTCCCGATCGCTGGGAAGCTCAAATGCGCAAGGGTGCGCTGGAGATGGCGGCTCTGGCGAGTTTGTGGAAGAAGTCCCTTTACGGCCTTGAGATCATCCGTTTTCTTGAGAGCCACTCCGGGCTGGCGCTGGCGGAGGGCACCATCTATCCGATTTTGAACCGCCTCAAAGCCGAGAACCTGCTCACATCGGAGTGGGTTGAAGCCGAGGCCGGACATCCGCGCAAATACTATGCCCTGACCGACGCCGGACGGCAGCGCCTTCGCCAGATGGCAGGAGCCTGGCTTAGCTTCTCCGACGGTCTCGGCCGTCTTCTTCAACCCGTGTTCGAACAGCAGGAGGAACCAAAATGACAGCAGAACTTGAGATCGACAACTATCTGACCGCACTTCGTCTTCATCTTGGACCTCTCACCATTGCCGAACGGGAAGAGATCGTTCGCGAAATCGGCGCGCACATCCGGGACTCGGCGGAAGAGCCCGGCGCCTCGATTGCATCGGTTATCGCCCTGCTGAGCCCGCCCCAGGTGCTGGCCGCGCAGTATCGCGATGGACTCCTAATTACCAGGGCAAGTCGCAGTTTTTCCCCGTTCGTGCTGCTGCGCGCCACGCTCCGGCTTGCGACCAAAGGACTGTTTGGGATCTTCGTTTCGGTTTGTGCGATCTTCGGATACTCGTTCGGGGCGGGTTTTGTGGTGGTGGCACTGGCCAAGACAATCGTCCCTTCCCACGCCGGCGCCTGGGTTCAGGATGGGCAACTGGTGGCAGCGGGAGCGTTCGTATACGGAGTGCCACCGAAAGCGCATGAAGTGCTCGGGATGGGTATCATACCCCTGGGATTGGTTCTGGGCAGCCTGACGCTGCTGCTGACAACTTGGGCGATCCGCACCTCACTGCGCGTCTCGCAGCGTTGGCAGGCCAAACTGTAACACGTACCCGGTGAGCTCTGGGCCTCTCCGCGCGGTGCCAGGGCAATCGAGGGCGATCCCATGAACGCATTGAGGTCTCGGACTAGGCGCTTTGAAGGGGCACGGCTTTAGCCGTGCCGTTGGCATGGTCCTAAAGGTCCCGGCTTTAGCCGCTGAGGGATGCTCTTGGGCGATTTCAATCCTTCCCTCAGGGGCTGAAGCCCGGCGTTCTTACGCCTACTTAGCGGCACGCCTTAAGCCGTGCCCTTTCAAAACAGCTTCCGCGAGTGCCCTGAGGGCAATCGGCCATCACAGGTGTTCGTTACCGGCCCGGTGCTAAAGTGGATTCGGTTCCACTTTTCTTACGGGGTTCATCTTCTTGCTGGGTTTTCGTTTGCTGGCTTTCGCCATTCTCATTTTTCCCGTCACGGTCCAGGCCGCAACCCTGGTCGACGCAGCGCCGGTTCCAGCGGAGATGCGCTCCTCCGCCTTCACCGTCACTGTAAACGGGAAACCTGTGGATGTGGCTCACGCCGCCGCCAGCTACGAGTTTGTCAGTTTCGATCTCAACGGGCCGGCGGACGTCGCTATCACTGCCGCCGAGCCTGGGTTCTGGGATCACGGGGTCGACATTCAACCCTGGAGGCTGGGCATTCGACCTGTTCGCCAGGGCCAGACGATCCGCTTCCGGCTTGCCGGGCCAGCCAAGCTCTCCATTTCGCGCCCGGGCGATTTTCTGAATTACGCCAAGATGCTTTACCTTTTTGCCGGCGCTCCGGTGCCGCCGCTGCCCCGCGACCCATCCATCCACGCCTATCAGCCGGGGGTTTACCACGGCAGCCTGAATCCCAAGAGCGGCGAGACGTATTATCTGGCGCCGGGATCCTATTTCTACGGAAGTCTGAACCTGTGGAAGGTGCACGACGTGCGCATCCTGGGCCGGGGCACGATTGTCTACGAGGGCAGTCAGGACCCCAACACCGACGAAGGCTGGATGCAAAAACCCGACTGGCACTGCATCGGAGCTCTTGAGGCTCATAACGTCGAGATCGACGGCCTCACCTGCATTGTCCGCGCCCGCACCTGGTCGATCCAGATGAAAGACACCAGCGGATTTACTTACGACGACTTGCGGGTGATCGGCGGCAATCCCGGCAACGCCAACCAGGACGGCATGGATTGGCTGGGCGGCGGCG